>NZ_JBSHMS010000009.1:0-324756 GCF_053645575.1 Nocardia sp. NPDC055321 | reverse complement strand
CCTCTCGCGGATGCGCGCGCGATCATACGAACCCCCGGACTACTGGTCAATACCCTGGCATTCTCACCAAAGGCCATCTACACTCAGGCACCACATCGAACCAAGAAGGCGACCGATCAAGTTCAAAACGCCCGAAATTTGCTTATTGCGCATCAGATTGCACGAACCACAACCCAACTCATACTCCTCCGACTAGCATCTCGTAGCGAATAGACCCGTAACTTCATCCGATTTCGAAAGCGATATGAAATCATGACCACGCCCGGACAAAGCGTCCTGCACACTGTCGCAGAGCTGACAGAGCTCGCTCTTGCGACCTACTCCGTTAATCCGGGCCGAGTAGAAGAAGATGCAAACGGCGAGCGTCGAATTCACCAGGGCGGCTATGGCGACCGCCAGATTCTCGAGCTCGTCCAGAACGCGGCCGATGAGCTTCGCGAGGCACGCCATGCCGGTGGGCGGATTCATGTCATCTTGACCGAGAATTTTCTCTATTGTGCGAACGAAGGCCTTCCTATATCACCCGAAGGTGCGGAGACCATCCTCAGAATGGGCGTATCCAGAAAACGTGGAGGTCAAATCGGACGCTTCGGCGTCGGTGTCAAATCCGTACTCTCGATTTCACGGGCTCCTCAGTTCTTCAGTACAACCGGATCGTTCGGATTCGATGCCGAGTGGTCTGCAAAGGAAGTACTCGATGCAGTGAATCGCGGGCGAGACCGCAGGCTCCAAGCGCCACTCTCGACAATCGGCGCAACTCCGGTCCTTAGAATGGCACGGGCCCTCGAAGTAGATGCTGAACGCACCAAGGACAAGATCCTGAATGCGCTACTCGGCTGGGCATCCACAGTGGTGCGGCTGCCGCTCATCCCCGGTACCACAGACCGCCTGTCCGCCGATATCGCCGACCGGAATCGGACGATAGATGGACAACCGGATCGGGAGTTCCCCTATCTGTTTCAAGTGTTTTCACCCCACGTCGGAACAGTCATTCTCGAAGACCACACCGCGATGCCGAAGGTACGACGAGAAATCACAGTCACCTCGGACGATACATATCGCACAATCCATCAGGTCCGTGGTGGCTCGAAAGCCGTGACCGAACACCATCGCGTATTCACTGTTCCACATCAGGTCAGCGACACTTCGCGCTCCGGCGCCGGCGAACTGCATGACCGCGTTACGATCGATATCTCGTGGATGGTCCCTGCGTACTCATCCACCTCAGGATCCCCCTATCTCACCGTTCCAAACGACCGTGGAACATTTTGGTCATTCTTTCCCACGAAGTACCAGACCACGCTCAGTGGATCGTTGAATGCGGCATGGAAGACGAACGAAGATCGTCAGAACCTCCTCGACAGCAGCGATCTGAACGGTGAGCTCCTCCGAGTCAGCGCGAAGCTGATCATCGGTTCATTGGAAGAACTCGCACCTCAACAAGATCCGGCCGCCTACCTGCCGCTGCTGCCTGGACGAACAAAAGAATCACCCAACTGGGCATGCAAGTACCTGACCGACCAGGTATGGGATCTGGCGGCGAAGAATCCCTCGCTTCCGAACCAGTCCGGCGAACTGTGCGTGCCCAGCACCTTGCGAATCCATCGTGAGAAGCTCCCGACCACAGCACTCGCGCTGTGGCGCGGCTATCCGGGGCGACCCACCGACTGGGTGCATCATTCAGTCGAAGGACCAGGTTTTCGGCGAGGCAAGATGGGCCACATCCTCGAGGCGGCCGGCCACACGGGTACAGCCTCGATCCGAGAGTGGATCGAAGCCCTCGTCGCAGACCGATCTGCCGCCGCGTCCGCAGCCGCAATCCGGGTGCTTGCCTACGTCTTGGCCAATGATCCCTGCGGATCCGATGCTCCGGGAAGGCGCTATTCGACCGAGGCCGCAGACGCACGGAACGCCCAAATAGTGTTGACCGAGAACGGCGAGTTCGTCGCTGCGATTCAGGGCGAAGTCTTCCGACGCTCAACGAAGGATGGTCTGCGCGACGACCTGGTCTACATTGACCAACGGCTCGCCGAGGATCCCGAGCTACTTCCGATGCTCGAGCAGTTGGGTATCCGTGATGCGGACAACGAAGGCCGCTTCCACAGTGTCCTCGATCAAGGATTCGACGGATACACCGACGAATCGTGGGCTCGATTCTGGGAACTGCTGAACAAGGCCGGCGGGGCCAGCCAGTCGCGAGTTGTCAGCAGCCGAGTCGACGATGTCGCAACAACGCTGAAGGCCCGCACGGTAAGCGGAACCTGGACCCCATTGAAGTCATGCATGCTACCCGGACCGGTCGTGCCGAGCGACGGTAGCCGAGACGCCAAGGTGGCGATCGATCTGGGGTTTCACGCGAACGATCGATCCATCCTGCGAGCGTTCGGTGTCACCGATCGCCCTGAGACAGGCTATAACCCGGAACAGGATGGCTGGTTCCTCGAGTACACGGAGGCGATGTACGCGCAATACTGCGCGTCTCTGCCACCAACAACCCGCCCTGTGATGATCCGGACAATGAAGCTCGACGGCGGCACGACTGCCGGCCCGCTCAACCTCTTCAAGCAGCTGTCACCCGAAGGTCGCGCCGCATTCCTGGCGGCGATGCCCGAAGAGGGTCTGATCGAGAACTGGACCCGTCAGATCGGGCGGACATCAAGTACCCGAGTCCAGATCCCATCACCGATTCGATGGCTGCTGACAACCTACGGCTGGGTTCAAACTTCGCAGGGTATGGTCCCGGTGAAGGGCGCTGTTGGAACGCAATTGAGCGAACATGCGGCAGTCCTGCCGGTAGCCAAGATCAGTGCGCCCAAGGCACAACGCCTGCGACTGCCGGATCGTGTCGAGCAGGTTCCCTCGAACCGATGGGCGGCGCTGCTCCAGAAGGCGAAGGAAAGCACCGACGATTCCTTCGTCGGACGGACCTACGCAATGCTGATCCGGGTCGCCAACGATCTGTTGCTCGCCGAGTCCGAAGTCCGCTGTCGGGTGGGCGATCGCTGGGAGCTGTTGCCGGACAGTGAAATCGCGGTGGCTGTCACAAAAGACGAGTACCAGGAGTTGATTCGAGAGAAGCATCCAGCTCTGTTGGTCGACCATCCGGGTGATGCCGAGCAAGTAGAGGTCATGATCGCCGCTTGGGGCATGCGGGCCGTCGCGGATGTGATCGAGAAGCGCATACGGTCCGTGCCCTCGGGGCCGGCTTGCGCCCTTGCCGACGAGTTTCCCGCACTTCGGCAGCGCCTGGGTGCGCGAGTGAATGGGCTGCTCTTACAACGCTGCACCGAGATCGAGGAGGTCGTGCGTACTCCGAACGGTACGCGGATGACCCCGCTGGGCAGTGCACGCGACGAGCAGACCGTTCTGATTCCGGAGAAGGCATCCGCGAAGGAAGCCCTGATGCTCGCCGACCGCGAGTTCAACTTCGGGCTTGGCGCCAAGGGATGCGCGGATGTCATCGAGTTTCATAGACAACGGCTCGCGAGCGAAGAACTGAAGCAACGGATTCTCGCGATCCGTTCTGCCACAACGATTCCGGCCAAGCTGGCAGCGATATTGGATGATACGCAGCTTCGCCAAGGTCTGCCCGCGGGGCTCCTCACCGCCGAAGTGAACGACAGCGGACGACCGCCGAGTCTGGAAAGACTGGCTGAGCTTGCATACTTCGCCCACGATGACGGCGTCCTGCGTTCCTACGCCAAGGAGATCAACACCGTACTGCCCGATTGTCCGCACCGATTCGATGGCGGACCCGCCGCGCTGAAATTCGTCACCGACCTCAAGTTTCCGGATTCATTTGCAGGATCGCGTGTTCCATCACTGCCACCGCGTGAAGAGGTGCAAGGGCCGACCGATCTCCCGGCCCTTCATCCGTACCAGGAAGAGATCGCCGCGCGCTTTGTCGAACTGCTGTGCAGCGAGATTCCTCAGCGTGCGATGCTGAGTCTGCCGACCGGTGCGGGCAAGACCCGCGTCGCAGCGGAGGGCGTGATCCGCTGGGTGCGTGAGACCGGCGCTCCCCGTGGACCCATTCTTTGGATCGCCCAAACTGCGGAACTCTGTGAACAGGCAGTTCAGTCGTGGAAGTTCGTCTGGGAGCGGGTCGGGGCAGACCAGCCCCTGATCATCGACCGACTGTGGGAGAGCAACTCTGCGACTCCCGTCACCGGACGTCCGCATCTCGTTGTTGCCACCGAAGCCAAGCTCCGGGACTGGCTCGACACCGAAGACTACGCTTGGCTGCGGAATTCCTCATTGGTCCTGATCGATGAGGCACATGTCGCAATAGCGCCGATCTACACCAAACTGTTGGAGTCGATGGGGCTCACGTTCCGATCGACGACTCGACACCTGGTTGGATTGACAGCGACCCCGTTCCGCAATGACGCCGACCTCACCCACCGTCTCGTGCAACGGTTCGGCAACCGCCGACTGGACGACGGTGTCTTCGACGGTGATCCGATTTCGAGCCTGCAGCGAATGCGCATCCTTTCTGAGGTCGAGCACCGCGAGCTGCCCGGTGTGAATATGGCACTGGACAAGGAAGAACTGGCCGATTTGAACACTGTGCCGGGATATCTTCCGAAGCGCGCGGAACGTCGCCTCGGAGCTGATGAGAAGCGAAACAAGCTACTCATCAACGAGATTGCCGCCCTGCCTGCGGACTGGCCAGTGCTGGTTTTCGCGGCGTCGGTGGACCATGCGAGGCTACTCGCGGCGTCACTGAGTAAGGAGGGCATCCGTTCGGTGGCGATCGACAGTGCGACCTCAACGGCTGATCGACGGCGGTGGATCGGTGAATTCCGAGAGCAGAAGATCCGTGTCATCACGAACTACGGTGTGCTGTCACAAGGGTTCGACGCGCCGGCTACGAGGGCAGTCGTCATCGCTCGGCCTGTCTACAGTGCGAACATCTATCAGCAGATGATCGGCCGCGGGCTGCGCGGACCCAAGAACGGCGGCAAGGAAACCTGCCTCATCTTGGATGTTCGGGACAACATCACCAACTTCGACCATAGCCTGGCTTTCACAGAGTTCGAGCACCTGTGGAAGAGGGATCGATGATGCAGCACACGTCTGGCAGCGTGGTGAACCTGACCGAAGCACAACGTCAGATCGTTGAACAGTCCTGGGACGCCAGAATTCTCGTAACGGCCGGGGCCGGCGCGGGAAAGACGACAACGCTCACCTACCGCCTGGAGCATCTCGTTGGTTCGGAGGATCTGCAGGCCTCGGAGATTCTCGTTCTCAGCTTCTCCCGCGCCGCGGTCCGCGACCTGCGCGACCGCGTTGATCACCTCGCAAAAGCCGCTAAGCAAGTACGTGCCCAAACCTTCGACGCCTGGGCACTGAGCCTGCTCCGGCAGGCCCGTCCAGATCAGGAGCTCTCCGGTACCTCATTCGACGATCGAATTGAGATGGCGGTCGATGCTATTCGGAGCGGAGTGATCGAGGCGTCCGAGTATGGACCACCTGCGCACGTGATCATCGACGAGGTGCAGGACCTGGTTGGGGTGCGCAGGGAACTGGTTCAGACACTCCTCGGTCGCTTCGAAGATCAGTGTGGCTTCACAGCGGTCGGCGATGCTGCTCAGTCGATCTACGGGTTTCAGATCAACGATTTGGAGCAGCGCGCCGCTGAGACGAATCGGTTCTTCAGCTGGGTTCGCGCCACGTTCGCCGAGGATCTGGCGGAGTTCAGACTCGATGAGAACTTTCGTGCGCGCACAGCGGATGCTCGCACAGCACTTCCTTTTGGGGAGAAGTTGTCGATGTTGCCGATCGACCACGAAACCTCCTGTACGACAGCAGCCGGAATCTATGAGGAGCTGTCGGCCGAACTTGCCGCAATGCCAGACTTCGGCAAGCTGGACACGGCTTTCGTGCTCGACTCGTTGCGGTTCGCTGAGGGCACTACCGCCTTCCTGTGTCGAGACAACGGTCAAGTCTTGGCTCTGTCCGAAGAGCTACGTACTCATGATGTCCCGCATCGAATTCAACGGAAGCCACACAGTCGGCCGGCTCCCACCTGGCTGCTCGATGTAGTACAGACCGCCGGCGGAGCCAGAACCCTGACCGAGGAACGATTCACCCAGGTGGCGATGTCGGATCCCACGATCGATGACCCAGCCAGAATCTGGCGCGCGCTCAGGCGTGTCGCGAGCAGTCCGCGAAACCAGCTGGATGTGGAGTCGCTGCGCCAGGCGATCGCCGACCGTAGGATCCCGGATGAGCTATCAGGCAACGAACCCTGTGCGCTCGTACTCTCGACGATTCACCGGGCAAAAGGACTGGAGTTCGATCAGGTCGTCATCACGGAACCGAAGGCACTCGACCTGGGCTCTCCCACGGCCGATGCTCCGAACGAAGCCCGACTCCTGTACGTCGCGATGACCCGAGCCCGTGATTCCATGTATCGCCTGGAGGCACCTAATACTCGGTTCATCCGGAACGCCAGGAAGACCTACTCACACGTGGATCGGTGGTACCGCGGAGGCTGGAAGAAATGGCAACGCTTCGGCATAGAGGCAGGCGAAGATGACGTCTCCCGTGACGCTCCCGCCGGTGTCGTCGAGCTTGTCACTGATCCGGTGGTCGCACAGACATACCTTCGTCGAGCAGTCGCGGCAGGAGACGAAGTCGAACTGCTTCGCCTACACGAGCTTCCGGGAGAGAGTGGTCAGGCACCGCCATACGGGATCGTCCATCAGGGACATCCGATCGGAGTAGTATCGGAACGCTTCCTGAACGATCTCGGAAAGCTACTGAAGCCGAACGCTGAATTCGAAGTGCGCAGCTTCCCCCTGCGAATCGTCGGACTGCGTATCGACTGCGTTGAAGCAGTTGCCGGTCACACCGCCATTACCGCTCGTTCTGGGCTGGGAGACCACGGCGTATGGCTGGCACCTCGGCTGTGCGGGCTGGGACAGTTCGAGTGGGGCGCACAAGATTCGACGGATCAGGACGGAACGATCGCGTGAGCTACGACTCGCACTACCAACTCAGGTCCGAATTGCGCGCGGCGGTGCGATCCGACCTACTAGGCCCACAAGGCGGTTCGCACGAGGTTCTCACAACCGACGCACCGATTACCGCCTACCTGACCGGAATCCTCTTCCCGTTGGCTGCTGATGCCCGCAGGATTCAAGATGCGAAAGAACTCGATGGGCAAACGGCGCCTGATCTCGTACGGGGAGACGATGCCGAGCAGGGGATCAACGAATTCGATGTCTCGCCGGCGAACACCAGGAAACCGTCCTCGATCGGACTGACCTTCGCGGTGGCGTCGGAGATCACGTCGACAATTCAGGTGATGGTCGAGGCGGCCATGTACGCCCCCGAGGATGAGAACGGCTTGCCGATCGAGCCCACCCGCAGTGAGGCTCGCAGCACTGACCAGCAGCGAGAACGCTGGCGGCGCAAGCCCTTCGAATGTGAACCCGTCACGTTGGACATATCCGTCAGAGGTATCCATCCCAAAGTCGCGCTGCAACCGGGACTCGATCTTCGAGTCCGCGTCCGGCACCCGAACGACGCCGGGGTCGTCATCGTGACCGTCACCGTCGTCAATGTGCTGACAACCGGCGAGTTCGACCTGCAGGATGCATCTTGCTTCTTCCAACCGACGATCGTGGTAACCGGTCCACCTGGCACCGAACCATTTGTCGAAAGTGAGCCGATCCGAGACGGCATCGATGACGAGCAGACTCTGAGCCGACTCCTGTACCGGCACGCGCCCTCATTCGCCGTGGGGCATGGTTGTGCGGCCAGCTGGGATTGGCAGCCGCCTGAGGTGCGCACACCTATCGTCGATCGTGCGACCGTCCCTTCGATCCGCTCCGAGTTCATGCCGACTCATGAGGTACTCCTCACCGATTCGAACGCTGAGATCGACGATGCGGCTCTGGGCATGCTTCTGCTCGGTGAGCGCGAGCGGGACGATGTCGTACGCGCTTTGAGCGGGCTGCTCGATGGGTACCGGGAGTGGATCGGCGATCGGCGCGCGGACGCCGGGGCGCTCGCGGGAAGCGAGTACGAAAGGGTCGCTGGTGAGCAAATCCGGCTGGCCGAAGACGCTCTCGATAGGATGTACCGCGGACTGGCGCTCCTGCATGACGGCACCCGCCCAGAGGTGTTCCGCGCCTTCCAACTGGCCAATCGGGCGATGGCTCAGCAACGTGCTCGCACCCGATGGATCAAGAGCGGGCGAGAAGGCGTGTTGGACGTCGACTCCGGCCGATGGCGACCGTTCCAGATCGCGTTTCTGCTGCTGTGCCTCGAAGGAATCGTTGACGAGCATCACCCGGATCGTGAAGTCGCGGACCTGCTCTGGTTTCCGACCGGTGGCGGCAAGACCGAGGCTTACCTTGGACTCATCGCCTTCGCCGTGTTCCTGCGCCGGCTCCGGGATGGCGACTGTGGTGACGGCGTGACCGTGATCATGCGATACACACTGCGCTTGCTCACACTGCAGCAGTTCGAACGCGCCGCTTCGTTGATCTGCGCGATGGAGAGATTGCGAACGGAACAATCTGACCTCGGCGCTGAACCGATTTCGATAGGTATGTGGGTCGGCCGGTCGGCAACCCCGAACTCACTCGAGATGGCCGACAAGCAACTGGAGAAACTGCGGAAGAACCCTCCTAGTACCCTGAAGAAGGAAAATCCCTACCAGCTCCGAACCTGTCCGTGGTGCGGCGAGCAGCTGACCCCCCACGATTACACGGTGCAAGCCGACCGGCACCGAATGACGGTGAACTGTCCCAACTCCGACTGCGAATTTCATGACGCGGACGGGCTTCCTGTTCACCTCATCGACGAAGCTATCTACCACGCACATCCCACCCTGATCATCTCAACGGTGGACAAGTTCGCGGCGATTCCGTGGCGCCCCGCAACAGCGGCGCTGTTCAATCGAGATCTCGCAGGCCGAAGGCCTCCCGAGCTGATTGTTCAGGATGAACTCCACCTCATTTCCGGTCCGCTCGGCACACTGACCGGCTTGTACGAAACGGCGATCGATATCCTGGCCGCTCGACCCAAGGTGATCGCGTCGACCGCTACGATTCGACGCGCATCCGACCAGGTCACTCGATTGTTCGACAGAAGGATCGCACAGTTTCCCCCCACCGGGCTCGATTCCCGAGACTCGTGGTTCGCGGCCGAATCCTCGCGGGACAAGAAGGCAACACGCCGCTATCTCGGGTTGTTCACACCGAGCGGTAGTCAGACAACTCTTCTCGTACGTACCTACGCGGCTCTGATCCACAGCGCCCACACATTGGCATCGAGCGCGGACCCCGCTGCACTGGATGCATATTGGACACTCGTCGGTTACTTCAACAGCCTGCGACTGCTATCGGCAGCGGAGCTTCAGGTCCTCGACGACGTGCACGGCCGCCTGGCTCTGCTCGCCAAGCGCGACGGGTGCGACGAACCCCGCTCAGCTACTCGCCTGATCGAATTGAGCAGCCGGTCCGACGCAAGTCAGATTCCGAGCCATCTCAAATTTCTCGACCAAGCACTCCCCGATTCGCCGGAGGTCTGCGACGTCGTCCTTGCTACCAATATGATCTCGGTCGGTGTAGATATCGACCGGCTCGGATTGATGGCCGTGATGGGACAGCCGCAGACGACGGCCGAGTACATCCAGGCGACCAGTCGCGTCGGCCGCCGACATCCGGGCCTTGTTGCGATCATGTTGAATTCGGCGCGTCCTCGCGACCGATCTCACTACGAAGCGTTTCAATCTTTCCACTCAGCGCTGTACCGAGAAGTCGAATCGACCAGCGTGACCCCATTCTCCGCACGGGCTCGAGATCGCGGTCTACATGCCGTGCTCGTCGGACTGACACGGCTGATGATCCCCGGGGCAACAGCCAACGAGGACGCGGGGCGAATCGAGGACTTCATCGAACAGATCGACTCGCTGGTGATCCCACGCATCCTCGAACGAGTCGGTCGCGTCAATCCTGAGGAGCAGGCCGCCACGGCCGATTTCTGCGCCGAGTTCGTCGAGTGGTGGCGGGCTGAAGCCCAGGACCATGCTCACCTCGTCTACGAGGCGAAACGCGGAACAAAGCAGCGAGCGTTGCTGAGTGGGTTCGATACCGACTCGGACGATGACCTGGCTGGCTGGGCGACGCTTTGGAGCCTGCGCGACGTCGATGCGCAATCGACCCTATTCTTCGAACGCTGAGGAGCTCTCTGGTGACACCCCCACCCAGACGCCGCCGCGCCGCCGGCACGCCCGCGCCCACTGCGAGAAAACTCGGTGACGTACGCCGAACGCAACTCGTCACGACTTATGGCGTGGGCTCATTGGTGGCCATCGATAACGAGTCGTTCATTGTCGCAGGCCTTGACTCTTGGGATATCAGCACAGCCCCGGAAATCTTTGAACGCAGGCTCGGGCAAATCTTGGGCGTGCGATCCTTCCGACTTCCGCCGGCGCCAGACCCCGACCGCGGGACAGACGGTGTGCGCGCTCGTCGCTTTCCCGAATTCTATTCCTGCCCAACGTGCCATGCCCTCCAGCCCTATTCGAAGTTCAACTCGGAGCCAGGGTCAGCTCGATGCCAGGACTGTTCGGAAGAGCTTGTCCCCTCACGCTTCGTGCTGGCTTGCGACAACGGCCACATCGAGGACTTCCCGTTCTGGAAGTGGGTCCACCGCGGCGTCGAACGTGCCGGGCTGTGCGGTGGGAAGCTGACACTGCACTCTGACGGCAGCACCGCCTCGCTTCGTTCGGTCGTCGTCCGATGCAGTTGCGGAGTTCCCGAGGTATCGATGGAGGGTGCTTTCCGTGCGAAGTCTCTCAAGGATCTCGGTATCAGATGCGAGGGGCGACGCCCCTGGTTGAGCGGTTCGGACCGAGGGCCCTGTGATCAGCCGCCGCGGGCGATGCAGCGTGGATCCTCATCGACATGGCATCCAATCATGAACAGCGCGCTGTCGATTCCACCTTGGGGCGAAGGTGTGCCTGCGCTTGTAGAGAAGCACAAGCTTTTCGGTGCAAGCGACGACACTATTCGATGGTTCTTCTCTCAGCGACCAGGACTCCTGTCGAGTGTCGACGCCACGGTCGAGGATGTAATCGACGTCGTTCACGCGGCCGCAGAGGAGGACAGCAGAAACAGCGAGAGCGAAGTTCCAGTCGCCAAGTCGCACAGCAGACTTCGCCACCAGGAGTACGAGCATCTGGTGAAAGGCAAGCCCGAGAAGCATTCGGCCGCACTACAGTCGTTCGTCTGCGAGCCGCCCCTGGGAAGTCAGCGGCAGCTTCGGGAGCTCGGGCTGGAAGGCAGCATGCTCGTCAAGAGGCTGCGGGAGGTCCGTGCCCTATCCTCCTTTGTTCGCGGCGAGCTGCCCAGCTCTACTGATCGCGAGGAGCGCTACGCCAAACTCTCGCTGCGGAATGTGGACTGGCTCCCAGCCATAGAGGTGATGGGTGAAGGAGTATTTCTCCGACTTGATGAGGCACGACTGTCGAACTGGGAGGCGAACTCACTGGTCGCCGAGCAAGGAGAGAAGATTCGCCGGAATCATCTCGCGCTCTTGCGTGAACGCGCGGGTAAGAACACGGCAGCCACAGCCATCGAATCCCCGGTAACCCCAAGGTTGATACTCCTGCACACGCTGGCACACGCGCTTATCACCGAATGGAGTCTGGACGGCGGGTATCCGGCCTCGGCGCTGCGCGAGCGCCTCTACTCCGACGACACCATGGCCGGTGTGCTGATCTACACAGCGACCAGTGATTCGGCCGGAAGCCTTGGAGGTGTGGTCGCACAGGGAGAGCCGGAGAGACTGTCCAAGACACTGCGATCGGCGCTCGATCGGACAGCTTGGTGCTCGCATGATCCACTCTGTATGGAGGTCGCCGCCAGTGGCGCCAACGGTTTGAATCTCGCGGCCTGTCACGCGTGTGTCCTGCTCCCCGAGACAAGCTGCGAAACCATGAACGGCTTCCTGGATCGAGGGCTACTCATCGGCAATCCATCCGACGGCATACCTGGGTTCTTTGCCTCGTGAATCCGCGCCAGCTCCGACCACACCGGGTCAACGGCAGGCCGACCGGTGCGCGCGGTCGGTGGCATAGCACTGCGCCACCCAATTTGTGGCTGCCGTCGGGAAGATGGTGGTCGCCAGAACCTGAAGCCAGGGCCCGTTCGACGCGTTTGCAGCGCTTGAGCAGCCAATCTGCGTGTCATGAACCCGACCGGGGGTTCGGGATCGCGACATCGACGAACAGGAGAACTCTCTTCCTGACCGAATATCGGATCATGTGGTGACGACCCAAGTAGCATCACGCATTTGGAATTGGCCCGTTCTAGATGCGGAACGCCGCTGACCTCGACTAGATTAAATGCATGATCGATGACGAAGGCTCACTGTTCCCCATCCCTTCCAAAGGAGTACAGGCATCTTCCGCCGACGATATTGGTCTCCAGATCGTAACGGACTGGTTCCATGATCAGAAAGAAATGCAGTCCCGCATGGGTGCCGCACTTCGGCAATCATTCGATGAGGTGCTCGATGGCCAGCGAACGGGGCGGTTCGATATCGACCTTCTTGAGAAGACAGAAAAGACCTACCTCGGGACCAAGGTTGAAATATTAATTCGATCAGAATTCGGTCTCGAACGGGGAGGACAAAAGGAGATGGACTATCGAATAGAGGGACATCAAGTCGATTCCAAATTTTCGATAAATGGAAGTTGGAGCATACCCAGCGAAGCCGAGGGGCATCTGTGCCTACTTACTACAGCGAACGATCGGCTGGGCCTATTCAGCGCCGGAATCGTCCGAATCAAACCAAGCTCACTAAATCAAGGACGGAACAAAGACAACAAAACTACACTCAATAAAACTGGCCGTGCTGACATACGGTGGCTCGCCTTCAACGCACCGCTGCCTCGAAATCTACTTCTCCAACTCGATCCCGGAACTGTCGAGGAAATCATGCGCCCCTCCTCCGGGCAACAGCGAATAAACGAGCTTATCAAACGGGTTCAAGGAACAATCATCGATCGAACAACCGCAATCACAGTCGCTCGACAAGCAGACGGAATGAAGCGGTGCCGCGATGCACGCAATCAGTTGCGTGCAAAAGGAATCGTCTTGGTTGGACATCAAAGGCAAGGCCCAGTCGTGGCAGGGCAGCTCGGTCTGCCAAAAATCGAGAAAGGTACCTTCATAGCTGTACGCCTCATCGAGGTACCGGGTCCAACTGTCGAACGACCAGCGGCATTGTTAGAAGGCCGATACTACGCTGTCGCTTCGGCGGACGATCCCGAACAGCATGCTCCCTGGATCGAATCATAGACCGGGCGGACCCAATCACCCCTGAGAGCCGGCCAGAAATCAGTCCGGATGTCATACTTGGACCATGACCGCCCCTTTTACGGCTTCACTATGCGGATACCGCGATAAGACTGGCCATCCCTCAACATCAGACAGCAACGACAAGGGTTCTATTACTTGGGGAAACGCGCTTTTCGATGCACTTTCGATTAAACCCGGCACATCGGAGGTCCCGAGCGTCGGAAGTGCCATGGAAAAGGCCGCAGCAGACCATCTTGCGACGTTGCGACCAGACCTGCAGGTACTAATTTCGCAGCCCGCTTCGAAATTTGAGCAGTATCGGCACCTCGATGTGTTCTCTAAATTTCGAGATGCATACAAGAGTCCGAATGAACGTCTGACACAGATAGCAAGGTCTATTGAGCAACTACCCAAATCCAAGGTACTAACCGCCGCGCTGGAGATGCTTAAAGAATCAGAATCCGATATCGCATACAATCATAGCCACGTATCGCAGCTCCTGGATTTAATGCCAGAAGAGTCAATGCTCAAGATCGACATCACTTTATCTACGAAAAACGCCGAGGATCGTCTTTTGATCGGCCTTTCTTCCAAATGGTCACTTCGAACCGACCGCGCCCAGGATTGCATCTCACAGGGATCGAAACTTGTCAGCATGCGTCATGGACATATGCCACACTACGCGGTATTAACAATGGAACCACGACCCTCGATGCTAAAACTGATTGCATACGGTTCAGGATCAGTCGACTGCGTCTACCACCTAGCACTTCCCCAATTGCGTAGCGCAGCCGAATCGATCGAAAAAAACAAAGGCGAGCCTTGGCGCCCGAGAGTCCTACTCGAACGGATGGTTTCACAGCGGCGAGTTCGCTCATATGAGGACCTAGTTTCCGAAGTAATGCGACTTCCCGAGATTTAGCACTGCACTGGCATCGACCCAGATTCTTCAAACAAGGTGAGCGGCTCGTGCTGTTCGGCTTCTGCCGGAAATCCAGGAATCAGCCGGTAGTCACCCCGCCTAGCAGCCTTCCAGGTGCCGGCCACCGCCTTGTCGAGAAGTTTTTCATCCGGTTGCTTGCCAAATATAGCTGCACCAAGAATATGAGCAGCCAGGCGAGGCGGAATCGCGTTACCTATCTGCTGAGCAATGTCATTTCCGGACCAAGGGTAGTCACGTGGGAAAGTCTGCAAACGTCCCGCGTCTTCGATCTTAAGGTGACCAATATAGTTGTCATCCTGGTCAACCATACGATTCCGAGATACTTTCCCTGTAACAGTGAAGGCCGGTTCGTCTGAAGATCGACGGCCGCGGGCCTTAGGATCACCCCCGGTGCCGTAGTTGGAGACAACCACGAACTTGTCCTTGCGGCCTAAGGCCTTTCCCATAGAAACCCACCGTCGTCGGTCTCCATCAGGCTCCCCTACCGTTCGATCGAACTTGCGATGAGTTGCCTTGGGCCACAATGGCTGTCGCTCAAGGTTGGCTATGAGCACTGCGCGGCGACGCGTCTGAGGAACGCCGAACTCCTCAGTGCACAGGACTCGCGCATCGGCCCGGTATCCCCTGGACTCGAGAACCTCGGCGTACTCTTCCCAGACCGGAAGCACGGTCGGGACCTGTTCCAGAACAATTGTTTGGAAAGGATGACCAAGCTTCATCGACTGAAGAGCCCACTTCAGAGGCTCGAGTACCAAACCTGTCCGCTCGTCCTTCAGCTGCGCGATGTCGTCATCGACGGTTTTGTCTTCGGCGCCCATGCGCTTGACGAACATCCGTACCTGGTCCAGTGCTTCCCGACCTGCACCTGCGCCCGCCACCGAGTACGTTTGACAGGGCGGTCCACCAGTGAGAACCGTCTCCGTAAGATAAGTGTCAGGCTTGCAGTGACGAACATCTGCTTGAACGGTACCCAGCCCGGCCGCACGCCGCGTAGCACAGGCGTTTTCGTCGAACTCGATACCTGTCACTGGGACACCAAGCCACTGCGCCCCGACATCCAAGCCGCCAGGTCCCGCGAAGAGATCGACCATCTTGACTTGCTTCGGATCAGTGACGTCAGGTGGCATGACATGGCATCCTAGTCAACGGCTGGCAATTAAGCACAGCCCATCGTGGGTCGATTTAGTGGCACGTTCCCCGGAACAACGGAGACCCACGTCACATCGACTCGTCAGATTCGTCGTCGGATCGGATCACCCTCCGAGTTTGCGCCAGTTAGGTGCCGCAGCGCACTGGACAGTACGTATCCGGTTGGCACACTACGCATCGATGATTGGCGCATTGTTGCGTGAATCATGAGTCGTGAATCGAACGGTCCGATCACCCAACGTCCGAGCCGTGGCTGGTGCCACGAAACCGAAGCCCATCACGATCCGCCCCACATCGATCGTGCCCGCCCGGTTAGCGTCGGCGCGGGCGTCGGGCTCGATCATCGGATACAGCGTGATCGCGCCTCGACGGTCGGCTATGAGGCGTTCGGTGCCGACATCGTCCGAGTCGCCCAGGGCACCGGCGATGCGCAGCGCCACCCCGCGATGCTTGGGATCGCTGATGGCGCCGAACAGCGGAGCGCGACGCCGGTCGCGTTCGAACCAGGAGACGTCGGATGCATTCGAGCCGAGGCTGATTCGTCTGCCCGCCCGGTTGTGCTGGGGTGCCAGTACCGTCCAGTCGTCGACCATGCCGCGGTTCGTGATCTCGCGAAGGTAGGCCAAGTGGGGCTCGAACTGGCTGGGGGCACACCAGCGGAGAGACTCGAAGAGGGCCAGTGCCGCCGCGGCGGAGAGTGCGCCGACCCGGGCGGTGAACGCGTGGGTGCCGAGTTCGTCGCCGAAGTGGTAGGCGAGAGGGCGGGTTTCGACGGACAGGGACTCCAGGACCGGGAGCCAGAGCTTGGAGTTGTGGCGCAGGTCCGCGACCTTGTCGGGGTAGGCGGTCGGCTCCTCCCAGCGGCCGGCGCTTTGAATCTCCACCAGCTTCGCGTTGAACATCTTGTTGGCCGTCGTCGGCTTCAACAACGGATGATGCTGGGACACCAGCGGCGGCACCTGCGCCGGAGTCACCTGTGGCACACCGTCCACCGCCTCCGCGTACTGCCGCAGCTCGTTGCGGAACGACTCCTCGTCCAGGCACACCGCCTCGAAAGCCTTGTAGAGATCGATCCCCTGCTTCCCGTGCTCCTCCTCGCGACCGATGTACAGCCGCACCAGATCTCGGTAGCCCTTGCGGAAGCCGAACCAGCGGCCCATCTGCATCAGGGCCGAGGCATTCGAGGCGCGGCGGCGGAAGTAGGTGACGGTCAGGCCTTCCACGGTGAAGCCTCGGGAGAGCTTCTGGCCGCCGATCAGGATCTTCCAGATCGAGCGGCGGTCGAAATCAGCCGTGCCGGTCTCGATGTCCTTGTCGCCGTTGACCACGATGATCGGCTGCTGGTCACCGCCGATGTTCATGACCGCCGGGCCGATGAAGCGTTGGAGGTCGTCGAAGCTCGCGGGTACGGCATGGCCTGCCGCGCGAACCGCGGACACGGGAGCCAGGTCGGTGTCGAAGAGCTCACGCAGTCGTTCGAAGCCCGCGGCGCTGGAATAGCCTGCCTTCCACCACAGTTGGGTGACCCGGCCGAGCAGTTCGCGGTGCGACTCCACCCAGTTGGACTCGTGAATCAGCATGGTGTGGTGGCGGTAGCGGTCCAGGCCGACACCCTCGACCTCGGCGCGATAGAGCTTCATGGCCGCGGTCAGGACGAACATGTCCATGGCGCGGCGCAGCGGTCCGGTGTCGTCATCGTCGGTGACCACGACGTCGCGAACGTGAGCCAGTTCGTTCGAGTCCGCGACCGTGCGAATCTCCTCGGAGTCAACCGAATCCAGGTCGTGGAAGTCGGCCGCGCCCATGTACCCGTTCGGGCGCTCCAAGGAGATGATGAAGTCCTTGGGGAAGATATCCGCGCTGTCACTCGGGTCGACGAAGACATTCGCGTACGGGGTGGCCGTGTAACCCACGTACTGCGCCCGCGGCAGCAGGCTGAGCAACTGGGAGATCTTCTCGTTGATGGCGGTTCGATCGCCGTCGGGTTTGGGCTTGGAGGTGTTGACCGAGGCCTCGTCGGACTCGTCATCGATGATCAGAACGGGAATCTGATCCAGTGGAGTCCGAATCTTGTTGAGGTCTTTGACCAGTTTGGCCAGCACCGACTTGTTCTTCTTCACCACCATGAGCCGGGCCGAGGCACGGTGCAGGTTCACCGGGTCGTAGAGCGGCAGGGCGGGCTCCTGCTTCTCGAATTCCAGGGCGACGATGCCCTGCAGCAGGCTCTTGTAGTCGTCGTAGCGGGTGGTGAGTCGGTGTATGTCGAAGCCCCCGAGCACCGAGGGCGCGGCACCGAACTCGATGAAGTTCCTTTGGATCCACTCCGGGTCGTCCGCGTAGTCGGACTCGAACTCGCTCGCACCGCACAGCACGTTCTCGCGGCCGACCAGTTCCATGTCGAGACGACGCTGGGTTTGGTCGCGGAGCAGATTCAGGGTGCCGCCCAGAACGATGACGAGCCGGTAGCCGGCGTCCATCGCACGGGCGATCACGCCGGTGAAGTTGGCGGTCTTACCGGACTGGACATAGCCGACCACGAGCCCCTTGGACTGATATGCCTCGGGCCGAGTCGGATCCGAGAGTCGTTCCACCACACTCTCGGTCGCCATATCGAGCGCCGTGATCGCGTGGTCGGGCCAGCCCTTTCGGCTCAACAGCTCGGCGTACATCGGCCAGTAGAACGGGCGGCTCTGATGCGTCGAGTACCAGGGCACGAACTCGCTGCTGATGACGACCGGCTTGGGCGCGGTGATCACCGGAGCCGCAGCGTCGAGGAGCTTCGCCGTGGTCGGGTCCAGCTCGAGCTGACGATAGATGTCGGCACGCCGCGCATCCGTTGCCGCGGATGCCTCGGACCACACCACCGAGTTCGCGAAGTCCCAGGCGCGCAGCTGCTTACGCCACATGTCGACGAGTTGTCCACTAGCGGGCAGGATTTCCTGACGGAAGTCCTCTTCCCGCGCGAACACCTCAGCCCCCGGCAAATCCTCCGCCTGATACCGCATAGCCCGCTCCAGCCGCTTCGGCCGGCTCCCCGCCATATCGGCCAAAACCGCCGTATGCAGCGCGATTCGAAGGTCGTTGCTCATGATTCCCCGCCCTACGCTTCCAGTCGACTCTGCTCGGCCCGCGCCGCCGCCGTCAGCACTGACTGCCACAGCGCCAGCGTGTCCTTCTCTCGGCTCCCGGCGCGTTCGCGCTGGAAGACCTCGTGCAGCATCAGATACAGCAGCGACTTGATCACCGGGGCGTCGTTCAGGCCGCCGCGGCGGCCGCCCAGGATCGCCGCGCGATAGCGCTGGTTCAGCAGGATCGCGCGGCCTTCGCGGTCCAGGTCGAAGAAGGCGTCGGTCTCGAAGGGCTCCCAGCGCAGAGCTATCGGCTCCTCGCCGATCAGGTACGGGAGCTCCTCGGAGATCGCCTCGCGGACCGAGGAATCCAGGCCCTTGCCCGGGGGAATCACCGGCTTGCGTTCCACCCCCGCGCGTTTGCGGGCCTCGCGGTAGGTGTGGTCGGCGGCGGTGAGGTACTCGGAGAACTTCGTGCCGGTGTCGTCCACGGCCGTATCGAGGGCGGCGATGAACTCCGGCGACACCTCCACGCCGTCCTTCTTCACCGTCAGGCGGAACGTGTCCCCCGCGTCCGGCGGCAGCTCCACCGCCACCCGTGCCAGCACCAGATGCTGCTCGGGCTGGCGGTAGTTGTTCCAGCCGCCCGCCTGGACCAGGCGGTCGTTGCGATACAGGTAGAACCCCTGCGTGCTCTGCAGCGAACCGATCGCGCGGAACTGGGGCAGCGACGACTTCGGGGGCCAGATGTGGGCGGACAATTGAGTGCGGCCCGCGGCGGGGAGGTCCACGGTGAACGTGCGGGGGAACTCGGGGTTGCCGGTCACCGGATAGCCGAACGGATCCACCGGTAGCACACCGAAGTCCATGACCAACGTCCCGGACGTGATGTCCTCCACCGCGATGGTGATGTTGAAATCCTCGCGCGCCAGGTAGCGATGCAGCTGCAGGCCCAGGTGCATGCTCAGCGAATTGATCGTGCGGGACAGGTAGCGCTCGGTCTGTTCCAGACCGCCGTTGCGCGGGAAGTCCTTCACCCCGTCCCAGCGCACCACCGTGCCCTGCCAGGTGATCGGGTTGCCGTGGTAGCGGTCGATCAGCTGCTGGGCGTAGCCGGGTTCGACTATGTCGCACTGGAACCCGGACTTGGCGTGCTCCATCACCCACTGCCTGCCCACGGGGCGGCTGGTGCGGGTGCGGCTGACCACCGTCACCGCCGCGGCGTGACTCAGCGAGGCGGACTTGAGGCCCGTGCCGAACATGCCGAGCGAGCCCTCGCGGTAGTCCCGGCGCCCGCCGACGGTCATGGCGACATCGAGCTCGTCCTCGCTCATGCCGCGGCCGTCGTCGATGATCAGCAGGCTGACCAGTCGATCGCCGTCGCGCAGGAAGTGGATGACCACGTCCCGCGCGCCGGCGTCGATGGAATTGTCGACCAGATCGGCGATGGCGGCGTCGAATCCGTATCCCTGACTGGTCAGGGCTTCCATATAGCGCGCGTCGGGTGGAAGACGTTTGCTCCCGATTGTCGGAACGTCGAACTTCCACGCCTGCGCCATGAACCACCCCGGAGAACAAGTAACACCCGAACGAGCACTCTAGCCAATGTTTCGCGACTCGGGTTGCCGCGTTACCGAATACGCGTGGGTAACCGATCAATTGACCGATCTACACGAATCCCGGGTGTGTCGGAGGGGCTCAGATATACGGGCTCGGACTTGGCGCGCACGGGATTTCGGCCACCGACCCCGGGGTGAAGGTGTTCAGCATCAGCGCCGCCACCGTCGGATCCACCGACACGCTGTTGTGGCCCGCGAAGTTCACCGGGCAGACGTCCTGCAACACGATGTTCGTCGCGTTCGGGGCCTCGCGCACGCCGCTGGTGTACGGCACGACCTCGGTGTCGGCGCGGGTCACCAGGTTCGTGTACTGCACGCCGGGGGCGTAAACGCCTGCGGCCTGCAGGTTCTTGATGAAGTCCGAGACCGGGAGCATGTCCACGCAGCCCTGGCAGATCGGGCGCAAGGCGTCGAAGACGGCCTGGTCGACGCCCAGGCCGGCCGCCGCGTTCACCACCGGGTCCGCGACGTGGGTGCCCGCCCAGATCGGCACGAGGTTGAAGGACTTGGACACCACCTGATCGCCGCCGTTGAACAGCAGGTAGTGCGCGCCCACCAGGGTGCCCTCGGACCAGGTCAGCAGGTTGACCTTCGAGGCGCCGGTCGAGGCCAGGACCCGGTTGACGAAATCGCGTAACTCGTTGCTGGACTGCGGGATCGGCTCCATACCGCCCATACCCGCGATCGCGCCGCTCTGGCTCGGATAGATGCCGTAGGTGACCGAGTAGACGCAGTAGCCGTTGTTGTGCAGCAGCGGCGCCATGGCGGGCCAGCCCGCGCCGTTGCCCAGGACGCCGTGCACCAGGACCACCGGTTCGGGGTGGGCGTCGTCGGGGACGCAGGACCAGTCGTTCGCGCCGGGCGGGTCGAACGGGGCCTTCGCGGTGTTCGCGTCGATGAACCATTGCGCGACGGAGTAATTGACCGGGAGTTGCTCGGGCTCGGCGGCCGCGGTGCCCGAGGCCAGGAACAGGCCCGTCACCGCCGCCAGGGAAAGGGTTATGCGACTACAGATTCGATGCAACTCGATGCCTCCGCTGGTCGACACGGACAGTGGGTAGCCAGAAGATCGCTCGGCGTACCTTATCGGTCGAAAACCAGCGGAATGGGGACGAAACGCCGATCAGATACCGGCGCCGAGCGCCCGCATGCAGCGCACGACGAGCGCGGCGGGGTCGACCGGATCGGACGGGGACGCGACCGCCCATTCCTCGAGCGCGATGCGAATCGCGCCCGCGGCCGCGGCGGCGAGCAGGCGCAGGCGGACCGGATCCGCGTCCGGACCGGCCAATTCGGCCAGGACCGTGCGCAATTCGCGTTCGCCGTCGAGATTGATGCGATGCCACACGTCCCGCAGCGCGGGGTCGTTCTCCATGGCGCGCAACAGTCCCCGGGTGAGCTCGAAGTCCTCGCCGTCGGCGATGCTCAGCGCGCGCACCGCGGCGGCCTCGAGTTCGCCGAGGGTCGGCAGCCGGCGCGGGCCCGCCGCGATCGTCTCGAACCAGCGCTGCGCGCCGGTGGTGAGCATCGGCTCGACGGCGTCCTGTTTGGTGCGCGCGTAGCGGTAGAAGGTGCGCAGGCCCACCCCCGACGCCGCGGCGATCTGTTCCGCGGTGACCTCGGCGGTGCCGTGTTCGGCGAACAGGCGCGCGGCGGTGCGCGCGATGTCCAGGCGCGTCTCGGCGCGACGACGTTCGGCCAGCGAGGGACGGCCGGGCTCCGAGGCGGGCATGCGGATCCTTTGCTCGGTGAGTGGTCGGACTCATCCTAGTCTTCGGATGCCAGCATGGCACGACGTGCCACTCAGGCGTAACGTGTCAGTCAGTGGGGCGGGGCGAGACAGACAGAGGAGAAGTTCGCAATGGAGCGTTTCACCGATCGCCGAGTACTGATCACCGGCGCGGGTTCGGGCATCGGCCGGGCCACCGTGCACCGGGTCCTGTCCGAGGGCGGGCAGGTCGTCGCGGCCGACATCAACGAGGCCGGGCTCGCCGAGACCGCGAAGCAGGCCACCGACCAGGGGCACGCCGATCGACTGCGGACCGTCGCGATCGACATCGGCGACGAGGAGTCGGTGCGAGCGGGCGTGGCCACCGCCGTCGAGACGCTCGGCGGCATCGACGCGCTGATCAACGCCGCGGGCATCCTGCGCTCGGCGCACACCCACGAGATGTCCCTCGACGACTTCAACAGGATCATCACCGTGAACCTCACCGGCACCTTCCTCATGATTCGCGAAGCGCTGCCCGCACTGCTGGCCTCGGACAAGGGCGTGATCGTCAACTTCACCTCCACCTCCGCGTTCTTCGCGCACCCCTACATGAGCGCCTACGCCGCGTCCAAGGGCGGCATCATGTCCATGACGCACGCGCTGGCCGCCGAGTACAGCAAGCAGGGACTGCGCGTGGTCGCCGTCGCGCCGGGTTCGATCTCCAGCGACATGACCGACGGCCGCGGGCCCGGCCTGCCCGAGGACGCCGACCTGAGCCTGTTCATGAAGCTCGCGCCCGGCATAGGGCAGGGCTTCGCCTCCCCGGACACCGTGGCCGGCGTGGTCGCCATGCTCGCCTCCGACGACGGCGCGTTCATCACCGGCACCGAGATCCGCATCGACGGCGGCACGCACTACTGATCGCCTCGAGTGTCCGAAATGTCCAGTGGGGTTGGCGCGCCGTGAAATTCAGGGAAACCCCCGGAGAAGACTCATCCCGAAGGTGTACGCCGGCCCTGAACTATCTGTGAATCTGCTGCGGACTGTGTTTTTCCGGTAGCTCGATGAGGCACAGTGTGTGTCCATGAGCACTACGAAATTTGTTTCCGCACAAAAGATTATTGCTCGGATAGCCATCGTGGGCGCGGTCGCTGCGGTACCCCTTGCCGCAGCGGCAGCGCCGGCCCTGGCGGATGTTCCGCTCGATACCCAGGTCACCGAGGTGTCCCGGCCGCACGGGCCCGACCGCAACGATCGCAACCCCTGGCCCGGCTGGAACGCCGACAATCCGTGGGCGAACAACGGCAATCACCATCACCACGGCCGCTGGCACGACGACGGTGATCGCAAGCCGGGCTGGCGTGACGACAACAACTGGCGGCAGTTCGTGCCGCGCGGAGCGTTCGGCAGCAGCTGAACCTACGAGAAAGGCCCGGCGCCTGTTGGGGGCGCCGGGCCTTTTCGTTGTGGCGGATCGTGGGGCTGATCAGGCCGTGAGAGCCGCTGCCACACCGTCGAGGATCAATTCCAGTCCGAAGTGGAAGTCCTCGCTCATCGAATCCCCGGAATCGGGCGGGCCGGAATCGGCTTCCGCCGGAATCGAATCGAAGAGTCCGGACCCGAAAAGCGCCGCGACATCGGGAAATCGATCGGCGTCGATGAGCCCGGTCAGATCCCGGCTGTAGTTCCGCAGCGCCTGTGACTCGTCCACCGCGGCGGCGGTCCAACTGGCCCGGAGTTGGCGGTCCAATTCGGAAGCCTGGCGAACGTATCCGCCGAGCACGGTGATCACACCGATCTTCGCGCCCCAATCCAAGGCGGTCGGGCGCAGCGCGCGCAGACCCGCGTCCATCCAGGCGATGGCGTGCGGGCCGCGCGGCGGGCCGGTGATGGGCCACTGCGCGAGCCACGGGTGGGCGCGGAACACCGCGCACTGCGCCAGCGCCCACGCGCGTGTGTCGGTTCGCCACTCCCCCTGAGCCACGAGCGAATCCGGCACCGGCCCGAAGGCGGCGTCGCCCATCAGCGCGACGAGTTCGTCCTTGGACCCGACGTGCCGGTACAGCGACATCGGCGTGACGCTCAGCGCCGCCGCGATTTTCGGGAGCGTCGCCCCGGCGGGCCCGTCCCGGTCGGCCAGCGCGACGGCCGTCGCGACGATCCTGTCCGCGTCCAGTTCCGCGCGTCGGCCCAGCCGGGAGCCGGTGTTCAGCCGCCACAGCCGCGCCAGGTCATCGGGTATCCCACGGTCCGCCAACGATGCCTCCGATCACAGACTCTGCGACCGCGAACTTTAGCATAGACCTTATAGTATAAGTCTTATACTATCGCTGACATGGCTACTTCTCCCGACCTCCGCCGCCTGACCGGGGCCGCCGCCCTGCTCGGCGCCGGGCTCACCTTCGTCCAGCTCCCCCTCTACTTCGTCTACGCCGGACCCCCGCCGGACTGGAACATCCTGACCCGCGCCCTGTTCGGCCTCGCGGGCATGATGGCCCTGCTGGTGTTCTTCACCGGCCTCGGACAGCTCGTCAAACACGCACGGCCCGAACTGGATTGGCTCGGCGCGATCATCACCAACGCCGGATTGCTCTGGCTCGCCATGGTTCTCGTGTCCACCGGCCTCGAGGTCGGCGCGACGATCCAGGCCCCCGACCCCATCGACCCGACCATCACCGTCAGCGGCACCTACATCCTGTACGGCACCATCTCCCGCTTCCTGGAAGCGCTGATGTTCGCCGCCACCGCGTACGCCATCCACCGCACCGCCCTGCTCCCCCGCTGGGCCGCCCGCACGGCGTACATCCTGGCGGCGGTCAATCTCGCCTTCACGCCGTCGCTGTTCTTCGGGAACACCCCGGCGAACTTCTACGCCGCCAACGGCTGGGGCACCACCGCCACCATGGGCGCGCTGACCATGACCTGGCTCGTCGCCGCGGGCGTCGCGCTGGTCCGCGGACGGTCCGGGGTCGAACCCGGCACTCCGGAGCGGGCAGTTGCGCACTGAGATGAGCTGCGCGGCAACGCACTCCCCGCCCCGGACACGCGAAAGGCCCGGCACTCACCAGGAGTGCCGGGCCTTTCAGCGATCAGAAAACCTTACGCGGTTTCGGTGATCGGGCGGTCGACCCAGCTCATCAGGCCGCGCAGCTTGGCGCCGGTGACCTCGATCGGGTGCTCGGCGTTCGCCTTGCGCAGGCCCTCGAGCTCGGTGTTGCCGTTCTCGACGTTGGCGACCAGGCGCTTGACGAAGGTGCCGTCCTGGATGTCGGTCAGGATCGCCTTCATGCGCTCCTTGGTGCCGGCGTCGATGACGCGCGGGCCCGACAGGTAGCCGCCGAACTCGGCGGTGTCGGACACCGAGTAGTTCATGCGGGCGATGCCACCCTCGTACATGAGGTCGACGATCAGCTTGAGCTCGTGCAGGACCTCGAAGTACGCCATCTCGGGCGCGTAGCCGGCCTCGACCATGACCTCGAAGCCGGTCTTGACGAGCTCCTCGGTGCCACCGCAGAGCACGGCCTGCTCACCGAACAGGTCGGTCTCGGTCTCTTCCTTGAAGGTGGTCTTGATGACGCCGGCGCGCGCGCCGCCGATGGCCTTCGCGTAGGACAGCGCCAGGGCCTGGCCCTCGCCCTTCGGGTCCTGATCGACGGCGATCAGGGCCGGAACGCCCTTGCCGTCGACGTACTGACGACGCACCAGGTGGCCGGGGCCCTTCGGGGCGACCATGGCGACGGTGACGTTGGCCGGAGCCTTGATCAGACCGAAGTGGATGTTCAGGCCGTGGCCGAAGAACAGCGCGTCGCCATCCTTGAGGTTGGGCTCGATGTCGTTGGTGAAGATCGACGCCTGCGCGGTGTCGGGCGCGAGGACCATGATCACGTCGGCCCAGGCGGCGACCTCGGCGGGAGTGCCGACGGTCAGACCGGCCTCTTCGGCCTTCGGACGGGACTTGGAGCCCTCGGTCAGGCCGACGCGGACCTCGACGCCGGAATCGCGCAGGCTCAGCGAGTGCGCGTGGCCCTGGCTGCCGTAGCCGATCACGGCGACCTTGCGGCCCTGGATGATCGACAGGTCGGCGTCGTCGTCGTAGAACATCTCGACTGCCACTTTGGGTTCTCCTTCTTGGATTCTGTGTCTGAGCTATGTGTATCCCGGCACAGCTTGCCGGGATGACGATCGATTGGCCGCCGGGGCGGCCGGTTACTAGCGAGTTGCGGTGATGGACTTGGGTCCGCGGCCCACCGCGACGACTCCGGACTGCACGATCTCACGGATGCCGTACGGCTCCATCATGCGCAGCAGTGCGTCGAGCTTGGAACGGGTACCGGTCGCCTCGATGGTGAGCGCGTCGGGCGAGACATCGATCACCTTGGCGCGGAACAGGTTCACGGCCTCGATGACCTGGGTGCGCACACTCGCGTCCGCGCGCACCTTCACCAGGATCAGTTCGCGGGCAACCGAGCTCTCGTTGTCCTGCTCGACGATCTTGATGACGTTGACCAGCTTGTTGAGCTGCTTGGTCACCTGCTCGAGCGGCAGATCCTCGACCGTGACGACGATGGTCATACGCGAGATCTCGGGGATCTCGGTACCGCCGACGGCGAGCGACTCGATATTGAAGCCGCGGCGGGAGAACAGCGACGCGACGCGCGCGAGCACGCCGGGCTTGTCCTCCACCAGCACGGAGAGGGTGTGGGTCGTGCTCATTCCTCGGTCCCCTTCTGGGCGGCCTTCTCGTGGGCGGTGAGCGTGGCCTTCTCGTGCGACATGGCCTCGTGGATCACCGCGGGCTCGTCGATCGCCTCGTCGTCGTCGAACAGCGGGCGGATGCCGCGCGCGGCCATGATCTCGTCGTTGGAGGTGCCGGCGGCGACCATCGGCCACACCTGCGCGTCCTTGCCGACGATGAAATCGATCACCACGGGCCGGTCGTTGATCGACTGCGCCTCGCGGATCGCGGCCTCGACGTCCTCTTCCTTCTCCACGCGAATGCCGTGGCAGCCCAGGGCTTCCGCGAGCTTCACGAAGTCCGGGATGCGCAGGGTGTGCGTGCCCAGATCGGTGTTGGAGTACCGCTGCTCGTAGAACAGGGTCTGCCACTGGCGGACCATGCCCAGGTTGCCGTTGTTGATCAGCGCGACCTTGATCGGCACGCCCTCGACGGCGCAGGTGGCCAGTTCCTGATTGGTCATCTGGAAGCAGCCGTCGCCGTCGATGGCCCAGACCTCGCGGTCCGGCATGCCCATCTTGGCGCCCATGGCGGCCGGGACCGAGTAGCCCATGGTGCCCAGGCCACCGGAGTTCAGCCAGGTGCGCGGCTTCTCGTACTTGATGAACTGGGCGGCCCACATCTGGTGCTGGCCCACGCCCGCACAGTAGATCGCGTCGGGACCGGCGAGCCGGCCCAGGGTCTCGATGACGAACTCGGGCGAGAGCGAACCGTCGGACGGGGTCTTCCAGCCCAGCGGGTACTGATCGCGCACGCCGGACAGGTAGGCCCACCACTCGGTGAGGTTCAGCAGCGGCGCGTCGCCGGCGGCCGGATCGGACTTGAGGGTCTCGATCAGCTCGGCGATGACCTCGCGGCAGTCACCCACGATCGGGACGTCCGCGTGCCGGTTCTTGCCGATCTCGGCCGGGTCGATGTCGGCGTGGATGACCTTGGCGTGCGGCGCGAAGGAATCCAGCTGACCGGTGACGCGGTCGTCGAAACGCGCGCCGAGGGTGATCAGCAGGTCCGACTTCTGCAGGGCCGCGACGGCGCCGACGGTGCCGTGCATGCCGGGCATGCCCATGTTCAGGGTGTGCGTGTCGGGGAACGAGCCGCGGGCCATGAGGGTGGTCACGACCGGGATGCCGGTCAGTTCCGCCAGCTCGAGCAGCTCCGCGTGCGCGTCGGCCTTGATGACGCCGCCGCCGACGTAGAGCACGGGCGCCTTGGCTTCCATGATCATGCGGGCGGCCTCGCGCACCTGCTTGCCGTGCGGCTTGGTGACCGGACGGTAGCCGGGCAGGCGCATCTCCGGCGGCCAGCTGAAGGTCGTCTGGGCCTGCAGCACGTCCTTGGGGATGTCGACCAGGACCGCGCCCGGGCGGCCGGAGGCGGCCAGGTAGAACGCCTCGGCGAGCATGCGCGGGATGTCGATCGGGTCGGTCACCAGGAAGTTGTGCTTGGTACACGCCATGGTGATGCCGGAGATGTCGGCTTCCTGGAACGCGTCGGTGCCGATGAGGCTGCGGCCGACCTGACCGGTGATCGCCACCAGCGGGACCGAGTCCATCTGCGCGTCGGCGATCGGGGTCACCAGGTTGGTCGCGCCCGGACCGGACGTGGCCATGCACACACCGACCTTGCCGGTGGCCTGGGCGTAGCCGGTGGCCGCGTGGCCGCCGCCCTGCTCGTGGCGAACCAGCACGTGGCGGACCTTGACCGAGTCGAACAGCGGGTCGTAGACCGGAAGAATCGCACCGCCCGGAATACCGAATACCGTGTCGACGCCGAGCTCCTCGAGGGAGCGGACAACAGACTGCGCGCCGGTGACCCGCTCGGGCGGGACCTGGCGACGATTCGGGGTGGCCGGAGCCGGGGCCGCGGGGGCCGCGGGCGCGGGCCGTCGGGCCGAGGGCCCGGGTCGGGCGGTAGGTGCGCTCACCGTCTGTTCCTTACTGCTCTGTCGTTCGGAGTTCATGGGCTTGCCTGAACACAAAAAAGCCCTCGACAGCCATGGCTGTTCGAGGGTGGCGCGTCGCAGCTGCGAGCTGACGTAATAGACCTATAGTCGTCGGCTCAGCGCTGGACGCGCCGGCCGATTACGAGCAACTCGAATCGATTCACGCGCACGACGGTATGTGTGCATGAGCCGCTGAGTCAAACATCTGACCATGTGTGTCTCATTATGTGAGACAGAGCGGTTGTTCGGGTTCGTTCAACACAATGCGAGGATGGGGGTGTGTCATCACCGCATCAGTCCGTGCCACCGGCTCGATCGTCCCACACGCCCGACTCAGGATCGGACACGGGTCGCGTGATCCGGCTCCCGAGACTCGCGCATCTCGGGGTCTTCCTCCTGCTGTTCTCCGTGGCTTTCCCGTTCTTCGGGGCGCCGAAGGTGCTGTGGGTGTTGTTCGCCATACCGATCGCGCTGGCGGTGTGGATCGAACGATCCCGGACGAAGGTCTCCGAATCGGGCATCGACACCCGGAGCATGTTCTCGAGCCGGCACATCGACTGGGCGGACGTGCGCGGGCTGCGCATCCCCAAACGTGGCTGGCTGCAACTGCATCTGGCCGACGACTCGGACGCGAGCCTGCCGGGCGTGAGCTACGACCGGCTCTCGGCGCTGGTCGAGGCGTCCAACGGGCGCATCCCGGATCCGTTCGTGGAACCGCTGGACGCGGACGCGGCGGAGGCCGAATCCGAGGCGACGGCGGACGAGCCCGCGGCGAGCGACGAGCAGCGCGCGGACGCCGAGACGCCGAAAGCCGAGAGCGGCAACGGCGTCGAGGGTGACAAGAACGCCTAGCCATCCGCACCCGCCGCGTGCCGGGGGTGCGAGGTTTCGGCCGCTGACGGGGATTACCGGGCGCGGGAGTAACGTTGTGCACCCCGCCGACCTATGCGGCGCAGTCGCCGAACAGCCCCCTGCGACGAGAAATCCGAGGACCCGAAACTCATGCCACCGCTTCGCTCACGAACCACCACCGTCGGACGCAACGCCGCGGGCGCTCGCTCGCTATGGCGCGCGACGGGCCTGACCGACTCCGACTTCGGTAAGCCGATCGTCGCCATCGCGAACTCGTACACCCAGTTCGTCCCCGGCCACGTGCATCTGAAGGACGTCGGCGAGATCGTGGCCGAGGCGGTCCGGGCGGCGGGCGGCGTACCGCGCGAGTTCCACACCATCGCGGTCGACGACGGCATCGCGATGGGTCACGGCGGCATGCTGTACTCGCTGCCCTCGCGCGAGATCATCGCCGACTCGGTCGAGTACATGGCCAACGCGCACACCGCCGACGCCCTGGTCTGCATCTCCAACTGCGACAAGATCACTCCCGGCATGCTGAACGCCGCGATGCGGCTGAACATCCCGGCCGTGTTCGTCTCGGGCGGTCCGATGGAGGCCGGTAAGGCCGTCGTGGTGGACGGTGTGGCGCACGCCCCGACCGACCTCATCACCGCCATCTCCGCCAGCGCCTCGCAGGCCGTGTCCGAGGAGGGCCTGAGCGAGGTCGAGCGCAGCGCGTGCCCGACCTGTGGCTCGTGCTCGGGCATGTTCACCGCCAACTCCATGAACTGCCTCACCGAGGCCCTGGGCCTGGCGCTGCCGGGCAACGGCTCCACCCTCGCCACGCACTCCGCGCGCCGGGCGCTGTTCGAGCGGGCCGGCCGGGTCATCGTGGAGGCGGCCAACCGCTGGTACCGCGACGACGACGCCTCGGTGCTGCCGCGAAACATCGCCAACGTCAAGGCTTTCCGCAACGCGATGGCCCTGGACGTGGCCATGGGCGGCTCCACCAACACGGTGCTGCACACCCTGGCCGCGGCGCAGGAGGGCGAGATCGCCTTCGATCTGTCCGACATCGACGCGATCTCGCGCCGGGTGCCGTGCCTGTCCAAGGTCTCGCCCAACTCCGATTACCACATGGAGGATGTGCACCGCGCCGGCGGAATCCCGGCCCTGCTCGGCGAATTGCGCCGCGGCGGCCTGCTCGAGACCGACGTCAGCACGGTGCACACCGCCTCGTTCGACGAGTGGCTGGACGAGTGGGATATCCGCTCCGGCAAGGCTTCCGACGAGGCCATCGAGCTCTTCCACGCCGCGCCGGGCGGCGTGCGCACCACCGAGCCGTTCTCCACCGACAACCGCTGGTCCTCGCTGGACACCGACGCGGTCGGCGGCTGCATCCGCGATATCGCCAACGCCTACACGGTCGAGGGTGGGCTCTGCGTACTGCGCGGCAACATCGCGCTCGACGGCGCGATCCTCAAGACCGCGGGCATCGACGAGGAACTGTTCACCTTCGAGGGTCCGGCCGTGGTGGTCGAATCCCAGGAGGAGGCCGTTTCGCTGATCCTGGGCAAGAAGATTCAGCCCGGCGACGTGGTCGTGGTCCGCTACGAGGGCCCCAAGGGCGGTCCGGGTATGCAGGAGATGCTGCACCCCACCTCGTTCCTCAAGGGCATGGGTCTGGGCAAGGTCTGCGCGCTCATCACCGACGGCCGGTTCTCCGGCGGCACCTCGGGTCTGTCGATCGGGCACATGTCGCCCGAGGCAGCTGGCGGCGGCGCGATCGGCCTGATCGAGAACGGTGACCGGATCCGGATCGACGTGCACACCCGCGCACTGGAACTGCTGGTCGACGACGCCGTGCTGGCCGAGCGCCGCGCGAAGATGGAAGCCTCCGAGCGTCCGTGGCAGCCGGTGAACCGGGAGCGCCCGGTGACCACCGCCCTGCGCGCCTACGCCGCGCTCGCCACCTCCGCCGACAAGGGCGCCGTGCGGCACGTGCCGTAGAAAGAGCTGAGATGACAATCGAATACGTCGGCAAGGCCGACACGATGCTGGCCGAGTACTCGGCCATGTTGGAGCGCTCCGATCGGCGCAACACCCGCGCGCGCGAGTTGCTCGCCGAGGCGGAGGAACTCGCCGCCGAGGCGCGCGAGCTCGACAACGCCGAGCTGTTCGCCGCCCCCGCCGACGCGGCGCGGATCAGTCAGCATCGCGCGATGCTGAACGCGGAGATCGACTCGAAGTCGGGTGAGGTGCTGCGGCTGCACCAGGAGACGTTCCAGGAATGGGAGCGGTTCAACGCCACTCAGTGGTGAGGAGGTTTCGCGGGGGCAAGCCCCCGCTGACCCCCATGGGATGAAAGAAGGTTCGCGGGGGCTTCCCCCGCGTACCCCCTCGGGACCTGCCACCCGACGGAGTAGGACGCTCGCGGGAATTTCCCCCGAACCCTGTGAACCCTCGCTCGAGCGCGATACCCGCGCCGACAATCAGCCACGCGGAGCCGTCGCAGGACATGAAACGGCCCGGGGATCTGTCGGATCCCCGGGCCGTTTCGATGTTTCGGGTCAGTTGAAGGGGCCGATGCCGGTCAGGGGATTGCCGCCGTGGAGGTAGATGTAGGTCGCGACCGCGGCGGCGATCGCGGCCACCAGGGCCGCCAGGGAGCCGAGGAAGGGGCGGGTCGCCCAGCCGCGGTTGCGGTCGAGGGAGAGGCGGCCGGGTCCGGTCAGGATCAGGGCGGCGGCCGCGCCGGCCAGGATCGAGTCGATCTCCACGCCGGACTGGGTGCCCGCGTTGTACTGGAAGCCGGGGATCATGCCCTGTTTCCACATCCAGGCGTCGAGGATCACCGCCAGCACCGCGCCGGCGGCCAGGGGGGTGGCCAGGCCCAGCACGATCAGGATGCCGCCGCCGAGCTCGCCGACCATCAGCAGGCTCGCGGCGATGTCCGGATGCTTCCAGCCGCCGCTCTCCATCATGTCGCGGGTGCCTTCGAGGCCGGGGCCGTTGAACCAGCCGGTCAGCTTCTGCAGGCCGTGGTAGATGAAGGTGCCGCCGATCATCAAGCGCAGCAGCAGGAGTCCGAGGTCGAGGGTGCCGCGCCGATCGTCGCCGCGCCGCCGGAGCCTGCCGTTCGACTCGCCCGGTCCGGGCGGGGCGGGCGGGATGCTGGCGAACGCGTAGGTGGGAGCGGTGGCGTCGGGCGTCGCGGTGGCGTCGCCCGCGCCCGACACGCCCGAACCGGCGGTGCTCTCCTCCTTGACCGCGGAGTAGATCGGCACCTCCGGATCCAGGCCGAGATCCTCGTCGGTGCGCGGGAGGTCCTTGGCGGGCTGGTCCTTGGTGAAGGCGGGTAGCGAACCGGAGGTGGTGAACTGCTCGGTCGGCGAATCGTAGGGACTGCTGACCGGTGCACCTACCGGCCGAGGTGCGGCCGCGGGCGTTTCGCCGCCCGGCGCACCGGTGGACGGCTCGTTAGGCTTCTCTGTCACGCGGGTCAGAGTATGCGTCCGAAGCGCTCCGCACACGACAGTCGCGGGCGTGTCCACCGTCCAGTTCGTCGGGCCTGCGAAGAATGGCCCACCCCCGTCCGCGCATCCGCGCCGGGTTTTCCGTAACGTCTGGAGCATGAGTTTGGTTGCTGGCGGCCGTGTCGGGGTGGGCGCGCGGAAAGTCGCGCTCGTCGTGACCCTCGGTGCCGTACTGCTGTCCGGCTGCGCCCGCTTCGACGACAGCGCCTCGAGCCCCTTCACGACCGAGCCCGCCTGGCAGGACGCGGATCTGGGCACCAAGGATCCCAAGGCGCCTTCCTCCTCGACCAAGCGCCCCGATCTGCCGTGTGTGGATCCCGATCCGGCCGTGGTGGTTTCGTGCCTGGACACCACCGGCGGGCTGGTGTCGCTGCCCGACGGGGTGAGCGCGCTGGTGGGTGAGCGACTCACCGGCCGCATCCTCAAGGTGGTCGCCACCGACGAGGGTGAGCCGCCCGCGCCGGTCGAGGTTGCCAAGGTGCCGGTGGATCCCGCCGGCGACGGCGGCCTGACCTCCCTGACCCTGTCCCCCAGCTTCGGCGAGGACGGGCTCATCTACGCCTACACCACCACCGGCAGCGACAACCGCGTGGTGCGCGTGTCGCTCGAGGGCGGTGAGGCCAAGCCGATTCTCACCGGAATCCCCAAGGGCGCCACCGGCAATCGCGGCTCGATCGACTTCCATTCCGGCGACAAGATGCTGGTGCTGACCGGTGACACCGGCAATCCCGGCGCCGCCGCCGACAACGGCTCACTGGCCGGAAAGCTGTTGAGCGTCACCGGCCCCGCGCCCGGCGCGTCGGCGCAGGTCATGCTCGCCGGCATCGGGACCGCCGGTGGCGTGTGCTCCGATCACGCCGATTCGATCTGGGTCACCGACCGCACCGCCACCGAGGACCGGCTGCAGCGCGTCGCCGGGGACGGCACCGCGTCGGTGGCGTGGAGCTGGCCCGATCGGCCCGGCGTGGCCGGGTGCGCGGCGGCCTCGGACGGGGTGGCGATCTCCCTCACCAATCAGAAGGCCCTGGCGATCGCGCAGGCCGACAAGGAAACGCACGCGGTGACCGCGGCCCCGTCGCTGTACGCCCAGGACAAGTACGGCCGCCTGGACGGCGCGGCCATGGGCGGCGACGGGACGATCTGGGTCTCGACCGTGAACAAGACCGACGGGCAGCCGAACCAGTACGACGATCGCGTCGTGCGGATCCCGCCGCCGTCGTCGGGCAGCGGGAGCGGACCGGACTAACCGGCATCCGAACACCGTGTGGCGCACAGCGATCGCTGTGCGCCACAGTTCTTTGCGGCCACAGGCCGACCGAACACGGCCCACCCGGTGCACAACTCGCCGGGAACACGACGCACCGCAGACACCGCGCGGGAGGGTAGGTCGCGGTTCCGGCACAGCTCGCCGGCGGCGACTCGGGGTTCGCCGAGGTCGACATCGCTCGGGCGGTGACCGATATCCGCAAACGGCTGCGGCGCACGACCGGATGGGTCGTGCGCCGCAGGCGAATTCGTGAGACCGCTCGAGCGGATGCGGGATTCGGGTTACGACACGCCGCAGGCGGCGAGGACCAGTTCGCGCACGCGGGCCGCGTCGGCCTGGCCGCGGGTGGCCTTCATGACGTCGCCCACGACCTTGCCCGCCGCGGCGACCTTGCCGGACTTGATCTTCTCGGCGATGTCGGGGTTCGCGGCCAGGGCCTTCTGCACCTCGGCCTCGAGGGCCGAGTCGTCGCTGACCATGCCCAGGCCCTTGGCCTCGATGATCGCGGCGGGCTCGCCCTCGCCGGCCAGGACGAAGTCGACGACCTGCTTGGCGGTCTTGTTGTTGATGGTCTTGGCCTCGACCAGCGCGGCCACCTCGGCGACCTGCTTCGGGGTGATGGGCAGCTCGTCGAGCGCGACCTCGAGCCCCTTGGCCTTCTCGGTCAGGTAGGCGACCCACCAGGAGCGGGCGGCGTCCACCGAGGCCCCGGCGTCCACCGTCGCGATGATCAGGTCGAGCGCGTCGGCGTTGACCAGGTCGCGGAACACCTCGTCGGACAGGCCCCAGTCGGCCTGGATCCGCGCGCGGCGCAGCCACGGGTACTCGGGGATGGTGCCGCGCAGTTCCTCGACCCAGGCTGCGTCCGGCGCGACCGGCTCGAGGTCCGGCTCGGGGAAGTAGCGGTAGTCCTCGGCGGATTCCTTGGGCCGCCCGGCCGAGGTGGAGCCGTCGCCCTCGTGGAAGTGCCTGGTCTCCATGGTGATCGTGCCGCCCGCGGCGAGCACGGCGGCCTGGCGGCGCATCTCGTAGCGCACCGCGACCTCGACGCTCTTGAGCGAGTTCACGTTCTTGGTCTCGGTGCGGGTGCCGAATTCCTTGGCGCCCACCGGCATCAGCGAGACGTTGGCGTCGCAGCGCAGCGAGCCCTGCTCCATCTTGACGTCGGAGACGTTCAGCGACTTGAGGACCTCGCGTAGCGCGGTCACGTACGCGCGGGCCACCTCGGGTGCGCGTTCGCCCGCGCCCTCGATGGTCTTGGTGACGATCTCGATGAGCGGCACCCCGGCGCGGTTGTAGTCCAGCAGCGAGTGCGAGGCGCCGTGGATGCGCCCGGTCGCGCCGCCCATGTGGGTGGACTTGCCGGTGTCCTCCTCCATGTGCGCGCGCTCGATCTCGACGCGGAAGATCTCGCCGTCGTCGAGCACCACGTCGAGGTAGCCGTCGGTCGCGATGGGCTCGTCGTACTGGCTGATCTGGTAGTTCTTCGGCTGGTCCGGGTAGAAGTAGTTCTTGCGGGCGAACCGGCCCCACGGGGTGATGGAGCAGTTCAGCGCCAGGCCGATGCGAATCGCGGATTCGACCGCCTTCTCGTTCACCACCGGCAGCGACCCGGGCAGGCCCAGGCAGACCGGGCACACCTGGGTGTTGGGCGCGGCGCCGAACTCGGTCGGGCAGCCGCAGAACATCTTGGTCGCGGTGCCCAGTTCGACGTGGACCTCCATGCCCAGCACCGGCTCGTAGCGGGTGATGACGTCGGCGTAATCCATCAACTCGACCGTGGCTGCACTCATGAGGACCATCCTATGAGTCGCGTGCCGTATGAACCGCCACGGCCCCGACGATGGCCGGGTCAGGAGCGGACCGCGGGCATCCCGGCACGTCACGGGGTATGCGGCGCGACATGGGTTCCGGACGGTCGAATCCCGACGCGAATCGCTCGGCGACCCGCGAGAGCGGCTGCTCCTACTTCTTGGGCGGGAACCGCTGGGTCAGCCAGGCGGTCACGTCGGTCAGTACCTCGGGCGCGACGGTCGTCTCGATGGTGACGTACTCGGCGACCTGCCCGGTGGGCGCGGGCTGCATGAGGTGGTTGAGCCCCGGGTAGACCTTCACGGTCGAGTCGGTGCCTGCCAGCAGCGCCCGCATGGGCTCGGCGCTCTGCGCGGGCGGGACCTGCACGTCCTTGTCGCCGAAGAACGCGAAGACCGGGATACGCAGCGCCGACAGGTCCGGGGCGGGGTCATAGCCCAGGAACGACGCCATGTACTTCGTGTTCACCGCGTCCAGGGCGGCCTCGGACTGCCGCTGTTCGGCGGGCACGGACTCGTTGTGCCGCACCTGAACCTGCTTGGCCCCGGCGAGATCGCCGTGTGCGAGCACCTCGGTCCACTCGGTGACGTACCGCACCTGGGCGTCGACCTCCTCGGGCGTCGCCCCGCCCGCGGTGAGGATCACCCTGTTCTGCTCGATCAGCACATCGCGACCGGAGACGCCGGGACCGGCCATGGAGATGACGAACGCGACGCCGCTGTCCGGGCGGGCGGCGGTCTTGGGCGCGAGGTAGCCGCCCTCGCTGTGCCCGAGCAGTCCGACGCGGTCACGGTCGATGTCGGAGCGAGCGCGCAGGAAGCCCACGCCCGCCGCGACATCGGCGGTCAGATCGTCGTAGGTCGCGTCGTCGAGCTTGCCGCCGGTGCCGCCGACCCCGCGGTCGTCCGCGCGCAGCACCGCGTATCCCGCGCGGGTGAGGGTGTCCGCGAGCAGCAGGAAGGGCTTGTGCCCCATGAGTTCTTCGTTACGGTCCTGCGGTCCGCTGCCGCTGATCAGCAGCACCGCCGGGAACGGTCCCGTGCCCTCGGGGGTGGTGAGCGTGCCCGCGATGGTCACCTCGCCGTTGCGATAGCTCACATCCTCGGACCGATAGGGGTACGGCGGCTTCGGCTCCTGCGGCCGCGCGATCGGCGCGACCCGACCGCGTTCGAGGGTGAGCGCGAAGCTCTGGCCGGCCTGGGTGAAGTCACCGATGATCGTGTCGCTCGCGGAGTCGAAGCGTCCCTTGAACTTCGGATCACCCGGGACGTCCGCGATGGCCCAGTGCACGTCCTCCGGCTCGGACCGCACATCCTTCAGCGGCGCGGCGGCCAAGCCCTGCACCGGGATGTCGATGGTGGCCCCGTCCGAGGTGAAGGTCACCCCGATGTCGAGTGGCGCACCGGGGGTCTGGATGCCCCCGTGCCACTCGCCCTCGGTCGGTGAACTCGGTTCGGAATCCTGCCCGCAACCCGCCACCATCGCGGCAACCGCGAACAGCGCCATCGTGATCAGTCGCCCACTCCGCATACGCGCCACCCTACCGACGCCGTGTCCGAATCTCGGTCGCCGCAGGTCGCCGGCGAACGCTGCCGAGATCGGCCCGCGCCGCCGCCACCGGCCGTGTGCTCGGCGACGAATAGCCAACGGCGCTGCGCCCGGCGGGTCTCGCGCCGCCGCCCGAGCCATGCCGGCGGTGAATCGCCCGGGTTGCCGAATGCCGGCGGGGACGTATCGCCGACCCGGCCGATACGCCCCCGCATGCGCCGAGCGGTGCCCCTCTCAGTCCAGCGCGATCGCCTCCACGATGGGCAGGCGCGCCGCTCGCACGGCCGGTGGAATCGACCCCAGCAGCGCCAGGGCCAGCGCGACCACCGCGTAGATCAGCAGCAACGGGCTGGGCCGGTAGCCGATGTCGATGGAGATGGCGTTGCCGAGCGCGACGGTCGCCAGGTAGTGCACGCCGGAGCCGACGACCAAACCCAGTGCGGCGCCGACGAATCCGATTCCGGCTGCCTCCGCGAGCACGCTGCGGAGCAGGAATCGGCGACTGGTGCCCATCGCCCGCAGCACACCCAGTTCGCGGCGGCGTTCTAGCACCGAGAGCATCAGCGTGTTGAGCAGGGCGACGGTCGCCACCAGCACCACGATCCAGAGAATGGCGGCGCTGATGGAGCTGCCCTGGCGGATGCTGCCGGAAATGGCGTTCAGCGCGCTCGCACCGGTCTCGACCTGGAACTCGGCCGGGACCGCCGCGCGCACCGCGGCCAGCACGACGTCGGGATCCGCGCCGGGCACGAAGTCGACGCCGATGATGGTCTCGCCCGATCGCTGGTACCACTGCCGCAGGATGTCCAGGTCCAGCACCACGATGCCCGCGATGGCCGAGAAGTAGGGGACCACCCGCAGCACGGTCACGTCGTGAATGCCGGTGGGCGTGGGCAATTGCAGCGTCGAGCCCACGACCACGTCCAGCTGCCGCGCCACGTCCCGGGAGATGACCACGCCCTCGCCCCGGGCCATGCGCGCCAGGTCGGCCTCGGTGGTGCCCTCCAGGGCCGAGCTGCGAGCGACGCCACCCTCGTAGCCCTGCAACATGACTCGGCCGCGGCCGAGCGTGGCGAAGGCCATCTGCGCCGCGCCCGCGTCCTCGACGCCCGGGATGGCGCGGATCCTGTCCTTGAGATCGGCGGGCAGGATCGGGCCGGTCGGGAACTGCTCCATGGCGGTGGCGCTGACGAAAACGTCGGTGCGGCTGAGTCCTTCGAAGGTCGAGCCCGCCGCGTCGACCATGTCGCGCGAGGCGTTGCCCATGGCCACCACGGCGGTGACGCCGATCATGACGGTCATGGCGGTCGCCCACACGCGGCGCGGCGCGCGTTCGACCGTGGTCGCCCCGAGCGCGCCCGGTGCACCGAAGAGCCGGGACACCGCGCCGATGACGCGCACGATCGGGCCGGTGGCGGCGAAGCACACCAGCACCGCGCCCGCGATGGAGGTCGAGATGGCGGCCAGCGACAGCCTGCCGATGTCGGCGTTGGCGATGAAGACCCCCGCCACGATCGCGGCCAGACCCGCGGCCAGGGCGGCCCAGCGCAGCAGCGGTTTGACCGCGTCGGCGGAGGAGGTTCCGACCGGGGCGAGCGCCTCGATGGGCGCGACCTTGTACACCTGGCGGGCGGCGATGGCGGCTGCCGCCACACTGGCCAGCACGCACGCGGCCAGGGCCACCGGAACGGCGTAACCGGGCACCATGTACTCGGTCCGCGATTCCACCGATTGCACGATCGCCGCGGGCAGCCTGCCGATGGACACGCGGCCCATGAAGATGCCGACGACCGAGCCGACGAGACCGCCGATCAGGCCCAGCAGCGCGGCCTCCACCAGCAGGCCGAGCACCATGGGCGTGCGCCGGCCGCCGATGGCGCGCAGCAGCGACAGCATCGGGCGGCGTTGCGCCACGGCCATACTCATGGCGTTGTAGATCAGGAACGCGGAGACGATGAGCGCCGCCGCCGAGGACGCGAGGGTGGAGTAACGCACCAGCTGCACCGAACCGCCCGCCTGCGCGCTGCGCAGATCCGGGTCGGCGACCACGGCGCGACCGGCGACGACCCCGGTGAGCGCCGAGCGCAGGGCGTCCACGTCGGCCCCGGGCGCGGCCAGGATCTGCACCGAGTCCAGTTTGCCGGTGTGATCGGCGATCTTCTGCGCCACGGGCAGCGTGGCGATGACGATGTGCCCGCCGTTGACCTTCGCGGAGGTCTCGGCGTCGATGACGCCGACCACGGTGGCGTCCACGGCGCCGAATCGCACCCGATCGCCCTCGTGATGCCCCATGGCCGAGCCGACCAGGACACCGTTGGCGGCGGTGAGCAGCTTGCCGGCCTGCGCGTCGAGCGATCCGCCCAGATCGTTGCCGAGCTGGGCGATGCTCGCGTCCGCGCCGATCAGCAGTGCGCGGCTCTCGCCCGAGCCGATCCCCTGGCGCACCATGGGCACCGCGGTCCCGACCCCGGGGGTGGATCGAATCTGTTGCAGCAGTGCCTGATCGAAGCCCGCGTCGGTGACGCCGGTGATCTCCAGCACGGCGTTGCCGCCCAGGCTGCGGGTGAGTTTGTCCACCGATCCGGTGATGGATCCGGAAATACTGAAGACCGCGACCAGCAGGCCGGCCGAGACGCCCATGACCACCATGGACAGCAGGGTGCGGCCGCGGTGTGCGAGCAGTTCACCGATATTGAACAGCCGCAGGCGATCCCACATCGCTCCGATCATGCGCGCACCACACCCGCGCCGTCGGTCTCTGCGGCGCCGGTCTCGGGCACCGTGCGCACCTCGCCGTCGTCGGTGCGCTGGACCCGCTCGGTGGCGCCGATCTTGCCGTCCCGCAGGGTGATCACGCGGTCGCAGTAGCGCACGGCGCCCATGTCGTGGGTCACCATGACCACCGAGTTGCCCTGGCGGGTGATGTCGCCGAGCAGCTGCAGGATGGACTCACCGGTCTTGGAGTCCAGGTTGCCGGTGGGCTCGTCGGCCAGGATGAGCGGCGGATCCATGATCAGCGCCCGGGCCACCGCGACGCGCTGCATCTGGCCGCCGGAGAGTTCGGCCGGGCGGTGTTCGGCGCGCTCGCCCAGTCCGACCAGGTCCAGCAGTTCGAGCGCGCGCGGCTTGGCCTTGCGTAATCCGGTGCCGTCCAGCAGCTTCGGGATGGCCACGTTCTCCCACGCGGTCAGCGTGGGCAGGAGATTGAAGAACTGGAAGATGAAACCGACCTGATGCCGCCGGAATTCGGACTGCCGATCGTCGTCGAGATCACCGATTTCCTTGCCCTGGAACCGAATCGATCCCGAACCCGGCGAATCGAGCGCCCCGAGCAGATGCAGCAGCGTGCTCTTGCCCGAGCCCGACGGACCGATGATCGCGGTGAACTCCCCCGGTTCGATGCGCAGGCTGATGCCGTCCAGCGCGCGCACACTCTGCCCGCCGATCCGGTATTCCTTGGTGACGTCGGTCAATTCCAGCATGGTCGTTCCCCTCGTGTTCCCTCTGGCGAATCAGCCGGCCAGTGCGCGCACGCGCGGCCGGAAGTAGAGCTGGGCGGTGTCGTAGGTGTCCAGTACCGCGCGCAGGGCGGGCTGTTCGGCGGCGAGTTCGCGGTGGACCTCGATCGCCGACTTGCCTTCGGCCAGTGCGCTTTCCAATTTCACTCCGAGGTGGTTCTCCCATCGGTGCCGCAGCGCGAGCAGTACGCCGTCCGGGCCGCCGAAGAGCCGATCCAGCTCCGGCAGCGCGTGAAACAGGTTCGGGTCGGCGGGATTTCGTGCCGCACGGTCCAGGACGGTGTGCAGGATATCGGTGCGAGCGTGCAGGTCTGCCCAGGTCATGGCCCCCAGCCTTTCGTCTCGCTGCGGATCCGTCCGGATCCGAGCACGGTGGCGATGGTCATGACGCTACGGAGACGTCGTCGCGATGTCGTCGTGCCGCGGACCCGACTTGGCCTCCTACCCCGGTAGGAGACCGGCCCCTGCCCGCGAACGATGTACGCCGTCCAATGCGGCCATTAGCCTTGCAGAATGAACGTGACAGGCGCCACCCCCACCTCGGTCGGGCGCGCACTGGGCGCGGTCGGGCGCAAGGTGGGCTCGGCCGGGCGCGCGTTGGGCGGCACGGGGCTCACGCTGCGCGAGTGCGGGCAGCGCATCCGGCTGTTCGCCCGTCACCCGGTCGAACAGTTCAGAGTGAATGTCGAGCGGACCGGGTTCGGCTACCCCAGCCAGGTCGTGTTCCTGATCGACCTCGTGGTGCTCGCGATTGCGCTGATCGCGGTCGGGCAGCGGATCGGGGAGGGCTATCTGCCCAGCGTGCTGCCCTTCGTCGCGGCGCTGCTGACCCTGGCGCACTGGCCGCTGCACGTGCTCTTCGACGTCATGCCCAAACCGCTGCTGCTGACCGCGATGACCCTCACCGCGGTGGCGTTGTTCCTGGCCCAGCCGGTGCAGAACGACGCGGCGCCGTTCATCCTCATCGCCGTGGCCGGCGAGGTCGCCGCCATCGCCCCGATGATCGTCAGCATCCCGGTCGCGCTGACGATGATCGCGCAACTGATGTTCTTCGAGTCCATCGGGCACGTCGACCTGGGCCTGCCGATCTACGGTTTCGCGGTGCTGTGCGGCTGGATGACCGGGCAGATGATGAACTATCAGCGCCGCTACCTGTACCAGGAACGCGAGTACCAGGAGGTGCGCGCGCTGCAGGCCGCCGACGAGGAACGCAGGCGCATCGCCCGCGAGGTGCACGACGTCATCGCCCATTCGCTGAGCATCACGCTGTTGCACGTCACCGCGGCCCGGCACGCGCTGCAGACCGATCGCGACGTGGACGAGGCGGTGGACGCGCTGGCGGACGCCGAGCGCCTGGGCCGGCAGGCCATGGCCGATATTCGGCGCACGGTGGGCCTGCTCGATCAGCGGCCCGCCTCGCAGACCCCCGAACCCGGGCTCGAGGACATCCCCGAACTGGTCGAGGACTTCGTGCGCGCGGGCATGAACGTGGACTACTCGCTGTGCGGCGACACCACGCGGGTGTCCGCGGGAATCGGCCTGGCCCTGTACCGGATAAGTCAGGAGTCGCTGTCCAACATCGCCAAGCACGCGCCCGGTGCGCGGGCGACGGTGCGAATCGTGCTCAGCGCCAAGGAGGTCGCGGTCGAGGTGCGCAACACCCTGGCCGCGGGTGCGCTGCCGCGGACCGGTCGCGGCATGGGCATCTCGGGAATGCGCCAGCGCGCGGCGCTGCTCGGGGGCACCCTGACCTCCGGACCGCTGGCGGACGGCTGGCACGTGCACGCTCGCATACCGCTGACCAGCGGCCAGCTCGCGTGTATGGCCGCCGTCGCCGAGGATTCGCTGTGGACGGTGCTGCAGTCCATGACCCGCAAGCGCGCGGACGAGGACACCGGGCCCGAGAGCAACCGCGCCGATGCCGAGAAGTCAACGGCCGCACCGGAACAGCTGCTGCCGACCACACACGCCGAGGGGGAACGGTGACCGACCGAGCCGACGACGAGCTCATCGCCGTTCTGGTCGTGGACGATCAGGAGCTGGTACGCGGTGGGCTGCGCCGAATCCTGCGCCGCCGTGACGGTTTCGCGGTCAGCGAATGCTCCGACGGCGACGAGGTGCCCGCCGCGATCGCCACGCACCGGCCCGACGTGGTGCTCATGGATCTGCGGATGAAGCGCATCGGCGGTATCGAGGCCACCCGGACCTTGCGCACGCGGCCGGATCCACCGCCGGTCCTGGTGCTGACCACCTTCGACGACGACCAATTGCTCTCGGGCGCACTGCGTGCGGGCGCCGCGGGCTTCCTGCTCAAGGACTCCCCCGCCGAGGATCTGATCCGCGCGACCCGCACGGTCGCCGGCGGCGGTTCCTGGCTCGATCCCTCGGTCACCCCCCGGGTGCTGAGCGCCTACCGCTCGGTGCGACCGGCGCCGGTCCCGAGCGAGCGGTCCCTGTCCGATCTCACCGTGCGCGAACTCGAGGTGCTCGAGCTGATCGGGCGCGGCCGGCTGAACGGCGAGATCGCGCGCGACCTGGGTATCTCCGAGGTGACGGTGAAAAGCCACGTAGGACACATATTCGGGAAGCTCGGGTTACGAGACCGGGCCGCGGCGATCGTCTTCGCGTTTGACCACGGTGTGGTTTCCCCAGGAGAATCCAGGTCCTGAGGGGTTGGTCGCGGGCGCTTCGCCGTGACCGATCCGGGAGTTGGAGGTTTGACGGGGTGGATGCACCGCCTTCGCGCGCGGGCGGCCGGTTCGGGCCGTACGAGTTGCGCTCGTTGCTCGGCAGGGGCGGCATGGGAGAGGTCTACGAGGCCTACGACACGTCCAAGGATCGGGTCGTCGCCCTCAAGCTGCTACCCGCGGAGCTCGCGAAAGACCCCTCCTACCAGGAACGTTTCCGCCGCGAATCGCAGGCCGCCGCCCGGCTGGCCGAACCGCACATCATTCCCATCCACGACTGGGGCGAGATCGACGGTGTGCTGTACATCGACATGCGGCTCGTGCGCGGACAGGATCTGCGCAGCCTGCTCGACGACAACGGGCCGCTGCCGCCCTGGCGCGCGGTGGGTTTCGTCGAGCAGGTCGCCGCGGCGCTGGACGCCGCGCACTACTCGGGCCTGGTGCACCGTGATGTCAAGCCCGCCAATGTGCTGGTGACCGAGGCCGATTTCGCCTACCTGGCGGACTTCGGCATCGCCCGCACCGAGGGCGACACGGCCATCACCGTGGCGGGCACGGCCGTCGGCTCCTACGCCTACATGGCGCCCGAGCGTTTCGACACCGGCCCGGTCACCGGCCGCGCCGACATCTACTCCCTCGGGTGCGTGCTGCACGAATGCCTCACCGGTAACAAGCCTTTCCCCGCGCACAATGTGAGCGCGCTGATCCGGGCGCACCTGTCCGATCCGCCGCCGCGGCCGAGCGCGCAGCGCGGCGGCATCCCGGACGCGCTGGACACGGTGGTCGCGCGGGCGCTGGCGAAGGATCCCAACGACCGCTTCCTGACCGCGGGCGAGTTCGCGCGCGCGGCCCGGATGGCGCTGGCCGGCGGCGCGGTCGCCCCGCCGCCCCCACCGCCGATGCAGCCCGGCCGCACGGTGCCGCCGCCGAACCAGCCGCCCCCCGCGCAACCCACCTCGGTGCTGCCGGTGCCGAGTTCGGATCCCACGGTGGTGCAACGCAATACCGGCACCTTCGGGCCGTACTCGACGGGCGCCTTCCCGCCCTACACCGATCAGGGCGAGCCGCCCGCGACCTCGGATCTGCCGGTCATCGTGCCGTCCGATCCGACCGTGGTGCGGGTCAGCGACTTCCACTACCAGCCGCTGCCGCAGAGTGCCCGGCCCGCGCAGCCGCAGGCGCCGGTCTGGGGGCACGCGCACGGACCGCAGCAGGATTTCCCGTACGCCCCGACGCCGGATCCGTCGCTGTACCCGACCTCCGATCATCCGCGCTACGACCCCGCCCCGCCGCCCGCCTACCGGACGCGCCGCAGGTCGGTGGCGGTGCCGGCCGCGATCGGCGTCCTGGTTGTCGCGGTCGCGGCCATCGCCGGTGCGGTGGGCTGGCAAGTCCTGGACAGCGCCCGCAACGAAGACTCTCCGACGACAGCGGCGCCGGTGGGACCGGGCTACACCGCGCCGCAGTCGCAACCGAGAACGACCGTCACGACCGCCCCGACGAGCACCGCGGTGCAGTTGCCGGCGGGCGCGACGCCGTGCCCGGTGGTGTACCCGGTGCTCAACGGTTTCACCGGCTCGGCCATCGGATCCACCGTTACCAGTTGCCCTTTCGCGGAAGAGGTACGCCGGGTGTATGCCGACTCGACTGCGGGACGACCGGGTTCGGCAAGTAGTGTTGTGGCCGTGAGCCCGGTGACCAATCGGGCCTACACGATGAACTGCACGGCGACAGGGAAATTGGTCACCTGCATCGGTGGTGAGAACGCGGTGGTGTATGTCTACTGACCCTATTCCGGCCTGTCGCAAGGCCTTTGCGCGGTGTGTTGCCGTCGCGACGCTGCTGGCGGTCTCCGCCTGCGGCGTGCAGGCGGGCACCCCGGGCCCGGCCGAACCCGCGAACCCCGCCGAGGCGCTCCCGGTCGCCGAGGCCGGCGCCTCGAACCTGTCGATGATCGCGCCGAACCTGCCCGATCTGTTCGATCTGCCGAAATCGGTCAGCCTCGCGGTGGATTTCGCGGAGTTGCAGGCCGCGCTGGACGGTCGCATGGGACTGGCCGTGATGCCGGTCGGCGGCGGCGAGATGACCGTGCTCGGCAACTGGTCGTCCGGGATCGCCTGGTCCACCATCAAGGTGCCGCTCGCGCTGGCCGCGCTGCGCAAGGACCGCGATCTGCGCGAGGTCGCCGAGGCCGCCATCACCTACTCCGACAACGATGCGGCGCAGCAGCTTTGGAACTCGCTCGGCACCGATGACGAGGCCGCCGACGCGGTGCAGGCCATTCTGCACGAGGCCGGGGACGACTACACCGACGTGGGCATGCGGCACACCCGGCTCGCCACCGTGGGCTCGGACGAACTGCTCTCCTTCGGCGCCACCGACTGGACGCTGACCGATCAGGTGCGGTTCGCGGCGCGACTGCCCTGCCTGCCGCGGGCGAATTCGGTCATCTCGCTGATGAGCGAGATAACCCCCAGCCAGAGTTGGGGTCTGGGCCATCTGTTCCGCGCGGAGTTCAAGGGCGGCTGGGGTCCCGACGACGACACCGGCATGTACACCGTGCGCCAGTTCGGGCTGATCCCCACCCTCGGCGGTCCGGTCGCGGTGGCGCTCGCCGCCGAACCCGCGTCGGGCACCTTCGAGGACGCCACCGACATGATGGACCGGATGGCATTGCTGCTCGGGGAACACCTTACGGAACTACGCGGCGGACTCTGCGAGCCGTAGGGTTCGAAAAGCGCCCATACGCACCGCATTTGACCCCGCCGCCGCGACCCACCACAATCCTTGCGATTGACGGGTATCGGCGTGTCCGCTGAAAAACGCGGGCTCGCCGATTCCCCGGAACTGGAGGTATCGGGGTGGCCGCACCGTATGCGCGATCCGCTGAACAGGGCGTACGCCGCCGCCGTAGCGCACGCGGCGCCGTGTGCGCGGCGGTGACGCTGCTGGCGGGAGTGCTGGCCGGATGCGGCGGCAGCGACCCGCTCATGGTGCCCGAGCCGACCACCACGGCCACCACGAAGACCGGTGCGGCCGCCACCCCGCTGGTGACGGTGCCCGGCACGCTGGCCTGGGAGTTCATCAACGACCTGCAGCCGACGCTGAAGGGCGAGGTGGCGCTGGCGCTGCTGCCCGTGGGCGGCGATCGCGCACTCACCCTGGGCGATTGGCGCAGCGGCCCGGCCTGGTCGACCATGAAGGTGCCGCTGTCGCTGGCCGCGCTGCGCGCGAACGCCGGGCTGGCGAGTTCGGCGAACGCGGCCATCACCTATTCGGACAACGCCGCGGCGGACACGCTGTGGCAGGCCCTGGGTTCGGGGGCGACGGCCGCGGCCGATGTCGAGGAGGTGCTGCGCGAGGGCGGTGACTCGGTCACCGAGGTGCCCGCCACGCGCACCCGCAAGGACTATTCGGCTTTCGGGCAGGCCGATTGGTCGGTCGACGATCAGCTCACCTTCGCCGCGCGACTGCCCTGCCTCCCCGAGGCGGACGCGGTGACCTCGCTCATGGGCAAGATCAGCTCGGGGCAGCGCTGGGGACTCGGCACGCTCACCGGGGCGGAGTTCAAGGGCGGCTGGGGTCCCGACACCGGCGGCAGCTACCTGGTCCGCCAGTTCGGGTTGATACCCGTGGACGGCGGCCTGCTGGCGGTGGTGATTGCGGCACAGCCCGATTCGGGCTCCTTCGACGAGGGGACCACCATGCTGACCAAGATCTCCACGCTGGTCGGCAAGCACCTGGACGAATTGCGCGGCGGGCGCTGCGCGGGCGGTTCCTGATCACCCCTTCGCACACCGGTCGGTCGGTTGGTAGTGCGTTGACCTGGGGTTCCCGGGGGTGAACCTGACGGTAACCCGAACTACGGGCAAGATAGGGCGCATGCGCATCGGAGTCTTGACCGGAGGCGGAGACTGCCCAGGCTTGAACGCGGTGATCCGTGCTGTCGTTCGTACCGCGAACGGACGCTGGGGTGATGCCATCGTCGGCTTCCAGGACGGGTGGCGCGGGCTACTCGAGGATCGAAAGATCCAGATCCTGAACAACGACCGCACCGATCGCCTGCTCACCAAGGGCGGCACCATCCTCGGCACCGCTCGCACCAATCCGGACATCCTGCGCGCCGGCCTGCCCCGCATCAAACAGACCCTGGACGACAACGGCATCGACGCCCTCATCCCCATCGGCGGCGAGGGCACCCTCACCGCCGCCAGCTGGCTGGCCGAGGAGGGCGTGCCGGTCGTCGGCGTGCCCAAGACCATCGACAACGACATCGACTGCACCGACACCACCTTCGGGCACGACACCGCCGTGGCCATCGCCACCGAGGCCATCGACCGGCTGCACACCACGGCCGAATCGCATCAGCGGGTCATGCTCGTGGAGGTCATGGGACGGCACGCGGGCTGGATCGCGATGAACTGCGGTATCGCCTCCGGCGCGCACCTGACCCTGGTGCCGGAGGTGCCGTTCGACGTGGACGAGGTCTGCGCGATGGTGAAACGGCGCTTCCAGCGCGGGGATTCGCATTTCATCTGCGTGGTGGCCGAGGGTGCCATGCCCGCGCCGGACTCGATGTCGCTGCGCGACGGCGGCATCGACGAATTCGGGCACGTGAAGTTCACCGGTGTCGCGCAGCAGCTCGCGCCGGAGATCGAGCGGCGCATCGGCAAGGAGGTGCGGGTGACCGTGCTCGGCCACGTGCAGCGCGGAGGTACGCCGACACCGTACGACCGGGTGCTGGCCACCCGCTTCGGGGTGCACGCGGCGGAGGCGGTGCACGCCGGGAACTTCGGGCAGATGGTGGCGTTGCACGGCAACGATGTGGCGCTGGTGCCGCTGTCGGAGGCGACCAAGCAGCTCAAACTCGTTCCGCAGGACCGGTATCGCGAGGCCGCCGCGTTCTTCGGCTGATCGCGAGCGCGCCGGCGCGTGGACCGGAAATATTTGGGCCGCCCCACCTGCGTGGGGCGGCCCTCCTATTTTGACATTATTCGGTCTATACCGCGCCTCAGTGGTCGAATCGACCCCGAGTCAACGCGGCGGTGAAGCGATCCCATTCGGCCGGGCCGAATACCAGGGCCGGGCCCGTGGGGTTCTTGCTGTCCCGTACTCCCACACCGGTGTCCAGGAACGCGATCTCCACGCATTCCTTGGCCCCGGTGCTGCGGGTGGTCTTGAACCATCTGACGCCGGACGGTTCGACGTTCACGTCGCGTACTCCTTCGCTGCCTTCCGCAAGAGGTCTCTACTGCTCGCCTCGTCCAGCGCCGAGCGCTGGAGAGCCTGGTACGCCTGGCGATAACGATCGACCGCGGCCTGCTTCTCCAGGTAGAGGTCGCCGAGGAAATTCTCCAGGTACACCACCGTGGGCTCGACCGGTCGGTTTCCGCCGTCCCGGCCGAAGTCCAGAATCACGAACGGCCCCACGGAATGCCCGATGGGAACGCCCGCGGAGAAGGGTAGTACACGCACAGCGATCATTGGGAGTGTCGACATGTCGGCGACGTGCCGCAGCTGTGCCGCCATCACCTTCGGATTGCCAACGACCCTGCGTAACGCGGTTTCGTGGACGATGACATCCAGGCTCGCGGGGTGACGTTTGCGGGTCAGCAGACTCTGTCTGCGGGTCTTCAACTGCACTCTGCGGTCGATTTGATCGCGTTCAGCATCCGGCCAGTAATCGCCGATGAGCACGCGCGCGTACTCGGCGGTCTGCATGAGGCCGGGGATGAGATCGGGCTGATAGGAGACCAGGCCGCGGGCCGAGGCCTCCAGGCCCACATACACGTTGAAGCCCTCGGGGACGATGTCGTCGTATTCGTGCCACCAGGACTTGACGCTGGCCTGCTGGGCCAGACTCAGGACGGCGGCGCTGAACTCGCCGTCGAAGTCGTAGACGCGGCACAGTTCCCGGATGTCCAGGACCCGGATCTTCTCCGCGTTACCGGTTTCCAGCCGCTGGAGTTTCGACTCGCTCCATTCCATCAGCGTCGCGGCTTCGGCGATCGTCATGTTGCACTGCATGCGCCCTTCGCGCAGATATCGGCCCAGCTGGCGGCGCGGCAGAGTGGAACCATGATCGGACATCGAGTCCTCCCCCACGAAGGCGGTTTTCGGTCACTGTGAACGATGCTCCCATGCGTTATGAATGCTGACCTGGCGCTTTGGGAAAGTTTCCGCCCCCGCCCGCAGTGTCGTTGCCGATCGGTGCGGGCGGTGCTGAACTGGAGTCGCGCCCGGTGAGAGCCGGAGCCCTGAATTCGGACCCACTCGTCCCCGAGCCGGGCGCACCCACCGCACGACCGGAGCGCGCGCCGCGCACCGACGGAGGGACGTCATGACCGGGCCCGTGATGTTGATCTTCGACTGCACCACCGATCCGGGCGATCTGCCCCCGGATCTGGCGCGCGAGGCGGAACAGATCCACCGGCACTGCGCCGAGCCCGAGTGCCGGGTGCTCCCCCGCGCCCGGTCGGTCTCGCGAGGCGATCCCCGCCCCTTGCAAACGATCTGAGCCGGCTCCGAGGTGGGCGGTGCCTCGCATGCCGGGCACAGGCCGATCCGGTGCCGACCAACCGACGATGGTCAGCCGACCCGACTGATCCGAGCGGTCGGAGCCGGGCCGACCGAGGCGGTCGCGGCAAGGCTGATGCGGCGGAACCGCATTGGGCCGATGCGACTCACCCGAGGTGGTCGGAGTCGACCAGCGGTCGATCGCCTCGCTACCCGAGCACCATCACGGCGAGGATCAGCAGCATCAGGGCGAGCACCAGGACCGCGAGACCGGACACCACCAGGGCGTTCACTTGAGCGCGGTCGACCTCGGTCCGCCACCCCGCATCGGCCTGCGGTGGAGCGCCGTTGGGGGTGAAATGGCCGGGTTGCGGGGAGCCGTACGCACCGCCTGGCGGGTGGGAGCCGTACTCGGGGGGCGGAGCGCCCGGCGGGGCGTGCTGTGGGTCGGCTGTGCCGAACTCGGCCGCTCCCGGAACGAAATCCGCAGGGGTCGACGCGATTTCGCCGTGCGGAGAGTCGGACTCGCGCAGAACCGGGCCGGAATCGGCTTCCGCTGTTTCGGGCACACCCGCCGCCGTACCCGCGCCCGCGTCGGACAGGAGGTCAGCCGAGTCCGGTTCGGCCTCTGAATGATCGGCGACGTGCTCCGAAACGCTTCCGCCCGAAGCCGTCTCGGAAGACGACGATTCGCCATCCTCCCGCGCGGAGTCCGCATCGGAATCCAGGGCTCTGGCGCGTTCACGATCGAAACGTCCGGCCGCCGCACCGACTCCGGCGGAGGGCACGAACGCTCCCGAACTCGGATTTCGCAGTGCCACATCGGGATAAAGGGACTGTTCGGGGCGGGGGGTGCGACCGGAATGCACGGCTTCCGAGCGGTCAGCGGAACCGCCGTCCCGATCCGAGTGAGCTGCGGAGCCTCGCTGCGCATCGGCATCTTTCGAGCCGGGAAGCACATCGGGGTCGGCATCGGCCGTCACCGCGCCGGCAACCAGGTCGGCGTTCGATACGCCGGCCGAGCGCGCGGCCGCACTACCCCGCTCAGGAAGCTCTGCGCCTGCGACACCCGAACCCGGCGCGGCGGAACCCGAGGAGGCGCCGGTGCCGCCTCCAGCGGATCGCTTCTCACCCTCGCGGCCCGGCATACGTGTGTCCGGGGCACTTTCGGCTCCGGCAGCGTGGTCACCGGCAGCCTGCGGCTCAGCGCCGGGACTGTCCGAGTCGATCGGACGGAGAGTCGCAGAGGAGGGGGCAGACTCGGCGGCCGGGTCATGCCGGGCGGCAGGATCAGATTGGGAGGCGGGGTCTGCGGCGCGATCGAGGGGCGGGGGCGAATCCGCGTAGAGGATGGCGTCGGTTACCTGGCCGGCGGCGGGAGAGTATCCGGCCTCTGCCGGATGGCGAGGGGGTGTGTGGGCATCCGGGCGGGCGAGCAGGTCCGTGCGCTGATCGTCGGAATTCGGCTGCGGCGCTCGAGGTCCCGCGGGTGCGCCGGGGTGGGGCGCGTGGGCGGCGGGCTGTTCGGCATACCCGGCAGGTTGGGGGGCGGGGCCCGCGGGCTGCGGGGGCTGGCCCGCGGGATACGGGACCTGGCCGGCGGGCTGCGGGGGCTGGCCCGCCGGCTGGGGGGACGGCGCGTACGCGGCGGGGCCGGGCGGGAGGGCGGGCTGGGCCGGGTTGGGGGCGGGGACCAGGGCGGGGTAGGCGGGGGGCGGTGGATATGCCTGGGGGGACTGGGGATTCGGGGGCGCGGGGTAGTTGTAGGGCGGGGGGTAGGGGGCGTAGGCGGGAGGTTGGGCGGGGTAGGCGGGGGGCGCGGGCGCGTAGACGGGGCCGAGGTAGGGCGGGACGGGGGTGCCGGGGGCGGCCAGGGCGCGGCGGGCGGCCTTCGCGAAGTCGGTGCTGGTGGGGAAGCGGTCGGTGGGGCGTTTGGCCATCGCGCGGGTGAGGACGGCGTCCATGGCGGTGGTGAGGCCGGGGCGGCGCAGGGAGACGGGGGGCGGCAGGAGCTGGAGGTGGCCGCGGATCAGTTCGGTCGGATGGGGAGAGTCGTAGGGGCCCATGCCGATCAGGAGCCAGTACAGGGCGCAGGCCAGGGAGTACTGGTCGGTGGCGTGATCGAGGGGCGCGCCCGTCATCTGCTCGGGCGAGGCGTAGGCCAGGGTGGCGGTGAACATCCCGGCCTGGGTGAGGTGGGTGGAATCCTCACGCAGACGGGCGATGCCGAAATCGCTGAGGAACACCCGTTCCCCGTGACCCGCCACCGCGCGGGCGAGAATGATGTTGGCTGGCTTCACATCCCGGTGCAGCACGCCCATGCTGTTGGCGTAATCCAGTGCGGCGGCGACACCTTCGATGATCTGCACCGCCCGCTCGGGCGGCAGCTGGGTGACGTTCACGCTCGCGGCGTCGACCCCGTCGACGTACTGCATGGAGATCCACAGCTGCTCGTTCTCCGAGCCGCGATCGTAGACCTCGACGATATTGGGGTGATCCAGCTGCGCGACCAGATCGGCCTCGCGCTCGAACCGGGCACGAATCTCGCGGTCGGCGAACAGTTCCCGGTTCAGCAGCTTGAGCGCGGTCAGCCGCCCCAGCCGGGGGTGCCGGGCCAGATACACCGACCCCATACCGCCCTGTCCGAGCAGTCGTTCAATGGTGAAACCGGCGAACACGTCACCGCTGTTCAACACTGTGACGACCCCCTTCCGGTGACGTACGAGTCCGTGAGCGTACCGCGCGCGGCGCCGCCGCGACCGGCCGTCTCAGCCCGGTGTGACCAGTCCCGATTCATAGGCCAGCACCACCGCCTGCGCCCGATCACGCAGGTTGAGTTTGGCGAAAACCTTCGACACATGGGTCTTCACGGTCTGCTCGGCGACGAACAGGCTCTCCGCTATCTCGACATTGGACATACCCCGTGCCACCAACTCCAGTACTTCGCGTTCGCGAGGCGTCAAGACCGATAGCGCGGGCGCGGGCGTGCGGCGATTGCGCCGCTTGGTGACATCGGCGATGAGCCGGCGGGTGACCGTGGGGGCGAGCAGCGCGTCACCCGCGGCGACCACGCGGACCGCGCGCACCAACTCCTCGGCGGGGGCGTCCTTGAGCAGGAACCCGCTGGCGCCGATGCCCAGCGCCTCGTACACGTAGTCGTCGATGTCGAAGGTGGTGAGCATGAGCACCCGCACCGGCGGATCGAACCCGGCCGCGAGGATCGCGCGCGCGGCGTCCAGCCCGTTCATCTCCGGCATGCGCACGTCCATGAGCACCACATCGGGGCGCAACCGTTTAGCTTCCGCCACAGCGGTTTTGCCGTCGGGCGCGTCACCCACCACGCTGATATCGGGCTGCGCGCCCAGCAGCGCCCCGAATCCCGCTCGCACCATCGCCTGATCGTCGGCGATCAACACCGTTATGGCCACTGCCGCACCTCACGCACGCCAACGAGTCTGCCACGCCGGGCGTGCGTGAGTGCCCGGCACCGCAGCTTCGCACCACCCGGCTCCCGGAGTGTCAGGGAACTCCCGGTTCAGGGGAGGAGGGAGAGCAGCGCGCTCGAGACAGGTAGCCACCGGGCTCCGGAGCGGCGACCGGGACCGTCACACGCCCAGGGCCGTCACCGGGTCGGTGGCGAGGGCCGTGGCGGGCAGCGGGAGCTGGGCTCGGACCTCGAAGCCACCGTCCGGGCGGGGTGCGGCGACCAGGTCTCCGCCCACGGCCGTGGCGCGGGCCTGCATACCGGTGATGCCGCTGCCCGGGGTGCCGGTGAGGTCGGTGACGCGAGCGCCGACGGCGGGACCGTTGGTGACCGCCAGGGTCAGTTCGGACGAGGTGGTGATGCGCACCCAGACCGGAGCGCCGGGCGCGTGGCGGGAGGCGTTGGCCAGCGACTCCTGCAGGATGCGGTACAGGGCGAGACCGGTGGTCTCCGGGACCGTATCGAGGCCGCCCTCCACGCTCCAGGTGAGCGGCACCCCGGCGCGCTGGGCGCCCTCGAGCAGGGTCGCGACATCGGCGGCGGCGGGTTGCGGCGCGTGTTCGGGAAGCTGACCGTCGCTGCGCAGCACGCCGAGCAGGCCGCGAATCTCGTTCAGCGCGGCGCGGGCCCCGGTGCCGATGGACTCGAACTCCTCGCGGGCGGCGGGCGAGAGACCGTCGATGCGGTAGGGCGCGGTCTGGGCCTGCACCACGACCATGGACATGTGGTGCGCGACCACGTCGTGCAGGTCGCGCGCGATCCGGGCCTTCTCCTCGAGGATGGCGCGCCGGGCCCGTTCGAGCTCGGTCTCCTCCTCCTGCCGGACCAGGGCCTGGCGCGAGACCACGACCCAGCGGATGAGCAGGCCGAAGACCACCAGGCCGGAGATGGCGATCGGCCAGCCGAACCCCGCTTCGGCGAAGCTGTCCCCCGCCTGGGCCATGGTGGTGGCGAACAGCAGCGAGGTGGATATCCACGCGACGCCGACGATCTGCAGCGGCGACCGCACCGCGACCGCGAACACCAGCGCGAACAGCGTCAGGATGTGCACGACCTGGAACGGGATGTCGCTGCCCGGCTGATGCGGCACCGCCAGCGCGATCAGCAGGGCCGAGCCGGCCGAAACCGCCCAGCCCAGGGCCGGATTGACGCGCACCAGCAGGATGGGGAACGCGGCGAACCCGGCGATGAACGGCATGGCCGCGATGGGTACGCGATGCGTGACGTGCAGGGTCGGCCACGCTATCGACAGCAGGATGAGCGCGACCGCCACGACCGAGGCATCGAACCAGTAGCGCGACATCAGCGAGCGGCGATTCTTTTTCGCCAAAGTACCGACCATGACGTCGACGGTAGAGAACCGATCCGGCCGGCGCCTCATACCGAGGGTCCAATCAGCACCCCCTACTCCGGTACCGGGCCGGGCCCCCGCTACCCCGCACCGCCCACACCGGAACCGCCCTCTGGCGTGAAGCCCCGCTCAGACCGTGATTCCTAGCGTCGTTCCCCATGAGAGCGTTCCCGAACACCCCGGGCTCCGCACCCCGCCGGGACTCCGAGCACACCCGGTCCGCGCCTGGAACGACCGCCCGCACGGCACCGGGCGAGGCCGCCGTGATGACGGCTGCCCGTGGCACCACGACGCCCGCGCACGATCCGATGCCCCGCGAGGCGTCAGCGCCCGGCAAGCCCGCCGCGGCGCACCCCGAAAACAGCCGCGCGCACGGTCCGCTGCGCCGGGCCGCGCTGCTCGCCGGCGCGAGCGCCCTGCTGTTCTCCGTCGCGGTGGTCTTCGCCCCGAGCACCTCCGCCGCATCCGCCACGCCCCCGCGCACCGAGAACGCCGGCGCCCGGACCGCCGTCCTGGCCGCCAACGCCGTCACCCCCGACGTCCTGGCCGTGCCCGCCGACTTCGCTGCAGCGGCGGGGTACCGGCCCGCCATCGAATCGGGCCTGCTGGTCAACCCCGAGGGCGGCTGCTCCTCCCCCGTCCCGCTGCCCGCCGAGTTCGAGTTGGCCTGTAGGGCACACGATCTCGGCTACGACCTGCTCCGCTACGCGGGCGACCACGGCCAGCCCCTCGGCCCCTGGGCCCGCCAGGCGCTGGACACCGCCCTCGACGAGCGCATGCACGACTCCTGCGCCGCCCGCCCGGACACCCTGTCCCGCACCCGCTGCGAGGTCATGGCCGACGTGGCCGCCACGTTCGTGGACCTGAACTCGATCCGCCAGGACTACGGCGTCCCGGTCCACGAGGCGTCCCTCTTCGACCGCGCGTCCGGCCCGCTCTCCCCCGCCGCCGGCATCGCCCTGTTCGTCACCGGACTCGGCACGGCCGCGGCGATCGCCACCCGGATCACCCGCCGGAACCGCAGGCGCTCCACCACCCCGGAGGACTCCGAATGACGATCCAGCGCCCCCGCCCCGCAACCGAATTCGGCTCCACAACCACACCCCGCTCCCCCTCGACCGATGCCGCACCGCCCGAACACCCATCCCACTCGCACCAATCGGTCCGCACGATGCCGAGGGTGTGGCGGCGGATCGTCGCGCCGCGGCTGACTGTCACGGCGGGAGTCGGGGCGGGGGTGCTGGGGTCGCTGGCGCCGGGGCTGTTGCCGCGGACGGCGTCGGCGCAGGCGATCGTCACCTCGATGCTGGTCGTGCTCGGGTTGGCGGGGGCCGGGGTGGTGCGGATCGGGTTGCGGCGCTTCGGGTTCGACGCGGCGCGGTGGCGGCGATGGCGGTCGCCGGTCCTGGCGGTGACCGTGCTCGCGGTCGCAGCCGCCGTCGCGCGGGCCGAGCACTGGCAGAACCGGTTGCGCGAGGTCATGGGTGTGGCGGCGATCGGGCCCGGCTACTGGGGGCTGTGGGTGCTGGAGTCCGTGATCATCGTCGGGGTCGTCGTCGGGCTGTGGGCCGGATTGCGCCGGCTGGTGCGGCGATTGGGGCGGCTGCGCAGCCTCGCCGGCGCCGGGGCGCTGACGCTGCTGACCCAGTTCATGATGGTGCCCGCGATCGTGGAGTGGCGGCAGGCGAGCTACGCCGCCGCCAATGCCGCCGTGGATCCCGGTGTGGTGCAGCCCGATTCGCCGACCCGGTCGGGGAGTCCGGTGTCGGCGGCCTCGTGGCCCTCGCTGGGCGCGCAGGGACGCCGGTTCGTGGCGGGGACGCCCGCGCGAGCGGTGCGGGTGTACGTCGGGCTCGAGTCGGCGGGCAGCGTGAACGAGCGCGTGGCGCTGGCCGTTCGGGAGTTGGAGCGTTCCGGCGGTTTTCAGCGGGGACACGTGGTGGTGACCGTGCCCACCGGGTCCGGGTGGATCGACGGTGACGCGGCGAAGGGGCTGGACGAACGGTTCGGCGGGGACGTGGCCCTGGTGGGCGTGCAGTACTCGAACGCGCCGAGCTGGGCCACGTTCCTGTTCGGGCGGGCGGCGGCCGAGGACTCGGCGCGCACGCTGTTCGACGCTGTCGAGGAACGGATCTCGCGGCTGGACCACCCGCCGAAGCTCTACGTCTACGGCCAGAGCCTGGGCGCGGTCGGCGGCAGCGCGATCTTCGGCAGCGACGCCGAACAGGACTATCGCACCTGCGCCGCACTGTGGGCGGGTCCGCCCGCCAACGCCGCCCACCGTGCCGGCGCCACGGTCCTGGCGAACGCCTCGGACCCGGTCGTGCACTTCTCCCCCGCGCTGCTCTGGCGCGCACCGGATCTCACCGGCACCCGGCCGGATGCCCCTGTCCCGCCCTGGATCCCGGTACTGAGCTTCCTGCAGACCAGCGCGGACCTGCTCGCCGCGCTCGACGCTCCGCCCGGACACGGCCACCGCTACGGCCTCGACCAGGGCACCGCACTCGGGTCCTGCTGAAAGCACACGGAATCGGCGAGAGCGCGCACACCCGTCATATCGCAGTGTTCAGCCCACCGCCGATCACGATAACTGCGGCCCCGCCGCCGCGGTCACGGCGTAGCCGGGGCCGGTTCTGATCTCGGTCCCGAGAGCGCCAGCGCGAGCGTCAGTTCGGCTGGTCCGGCTGCGGCCCGAGTTCCCGGCACAAATCCGTCGAGAGGCGCTCGATCACCGCCGCCGCGTCCAGGCGACGCCGCCAGTGCTCGGGCACGGCGCGCGCGCCCAGACGTGCGCCGAGCAGCGCGCCGCAGATGGCGCCGATCGAGTCGCTGTCCCCGGAGTGGTTGACCGACAGCAGAACTCCGTTGCGGAAGATCTGTTCACCGGTCCCGCCGATGATCTCCGCGCACAGGGCCGCGCACACGGCGATGGCCAGCGCGTCGGGCCCGATGACGCCGTAGCCGAGCGATTCGAGCATGTCGGGGTCCGGCATGGGCCCGCCCCGGCGGGTGCTCGCGTCGGCCACGCGCAGGGCCGTGGCGAGGCCGTCGGCGGTTTCCTCGTGCCCTTCGTAGCGGGTCAGCTCGCTCGCGGCCAGTTCCACCGACATGCGCAGGTCCAGTCCGCAGGACAGGCCGAAGATGATCCCCGCGAAGGCCCCGGCGGGCAGCCAGCCGCTCGGATTGCCGTGCGTCAACGCCGCCGCGTCGCAGGCCGATTCGAAGGCGTAGCTCAGCGAATGTGTGAAGCCGAACGGCGCGGAGCGCACCACGGCCGCGCACCCCTTGGAGTCGTTGATCGGCCGCGCCCGGGTGCCCAGCGGTGAGCGCGGTTCCAGCCGCTGCGCCGCGGACTGCATGGCCGAGGTGGTGGCGTGGGTCGGCCCCCGGTAGGTCATCAGTTCCGGATACCTGGTCAGCGCGCTGCCGAGCGGATCGGGCTGTTCGGGCACCGGTACGCCCTGCCCGCGCAACCAGGACAGCAGCCCCATCTGCACCAGTCCGGACATCGTGACCCCGCTGCTGCCCGCGCGCTCGCGAATCGCGCCGCGAATCAGCGCCTCGACCGTGAACAGCGTCAGCTGCGTTTCGTCCGAGATGCGGCCCTTGTAGGAGTCCTTCTCCCCCGTCACCCCGCGAGACCCGTAGCGCCGCAGGATATCCGGCAGCGGCATCGATTCGACCGGCGCGCCGAGCGCGTCCCCGACCGCACCGCCGAGCAGGCAGCCGTGCACCACCTCGAAGGACGGCCGTTTGGAGCCCGCGGCCGCCGCCACCCGCGGCTCCTGCGGCGCGCTCAGCGCGCGCCCCACCGCTTCGGCGAACTCCACGCACGAGCGGTACCGATCCTGCGGATCCTTGGCCAGGGCCCGGCGCAGCACCGCGTCCACGGCCTGCGGCAGCTCCGGCCGGAAGGAACTCGCCGCCGGCGGCGGCTGCTGGATGTGCCCGATGACCACGGTCCCGATGTGCGCCGAGTCGAACGGCCCGCGTCCGGTCAGCATGCGAAACAGCGTGCAGGCCAGCGAGTACTGGTCCGAGCGCGGTCCCAGCTTGGCGTTGGTGAGCTGCTCGGGCGAGGCGAATGCCAGTGTGGCGTTGAGCATTCCGGTCTGGGTCAGCACCACCGGATCGTCCAGCACCCGGGCGATCCCGAAGTCGCTCAGCACCACGCGCTCGCCGAATCCGGTGCCCGCGCCCGCCGAGGCCGACAGCAGGATGTTGGCGGGCTTCACATCCCGGTGCAGCACCCCGCGCAGGTGCGCGTAGTCCAGCGCCGCACCGGTCTGGGTGATGATGTCGAGCGCGCGCTCCGGGGCCAGGGTGCGCGCGTCCAGGGCCATGCAGTCGGTGCCGTCGACGTACTGCATGGCGATCCACAGCTGTTCGTCCTCGACGCCGCGATCGTAGACGTTGACGATGTTGGGATGGTCGAGCAGCGCCACCACATCGGCCTCGCGTTCGAAGCGCGCGCGAGTGTCGGGGTTGCCGAACAGATTCCGGTGCAGCAGCTTCAGCGCGATGAGCTTGGGCAGGCGCGGATGCCGGGCCGAGTACACCGAACCCATTCCGCCGCGACCGACTTCGCGTTCGATCGAATAGCCCGCGAAGATCTCACCCGGCCGCAACATCCCCAATTTCCTCCACCGCTAGAACATGGTGGAGCCTACCGGGTCGGCAACGGACCGCACCCCTTTCGTGACACGCCCAGGACGCGAAACGAAAGAGGTGCGGTTACAGCGGTTGTGGCTCGGGCGCCCGGCCTCAGGCGATGGGGCCGCGCGCCAGCTCGTACGCCGCGCCGACCCGGTACAGCCGATCGTCGGCCAGCGCCGGTGCCATGATCTGCAGACCCACCGGCAGCCCGTCGTCGGCGCTCAGGCCCGACGGCACCGACATGCCGCAGTGCCCGGCCAGGTTGGTGGGCAGCGTGCACAGGTCCGAGAGGTACATGGCGAGCGGGTCGTTGACCTTCTCGCCCAGCTTCCACGGGGTGAACGGGCTGGTCGGGGACACGAGCACGTCGACGGTCTCGTACGCGCGGTCGAAGTCGCGCGCGATGAGGGTGCGGACCTTGAGCGCCTGACCGTAGTAGGCGTCGTAGTAGCCGGCCGACAGCGCGTAGGTGCCGATCATGATGCGGCGCTTGACCTCCGGGCCGAACCCGGCCTCGCGGCTGAGCGACATGACCTGGTCGGCGCTGTGCGTGCCGTCGTCACCGGCGCGCAGGCCGTACCGCATGGCGTCGAAGCGCGCCAGGTTGGACGACACCTCCGACGGCATGACCAGGTAGTAGGCGGCGAGCGCGTGCTCGAAGTTCGGGCAGGACACCTCGATGACCTCGGCCCCGAGATCCTTCAGCTGGGCCACGGCCGCGTCGAAGGACGCGATGACGCCGGGCTGGTAGCTGTCGGAGTGCAGTTCCTTGACGACGCCGACCTTCACGCCCGTCAGATCGCCGGTCATGCCCTGGCGGGCCGCCGCGACGACGGGCGCGACCGGGACGTTGCGCGAGGTGGAGTCGCGCGGGTCGTACCCGGCGATGACCTCGTGCAGCAGCGCGGTGTCCAGCACGGTGCGCCCGCAGGGCCCGCCCTGATCGAGCGAGGACGCGCACGCGACCAGGCCGTACCGCGAGACCGTGCCGTAGGTGGGCTTGGTGCCGACGGTCGCGGTGACCGCGGCGGGCTGGCGGATCGAGCCGCCGGTGTCGGTGCCGATGGCCAGCGGGGCCTGGTACGAGGCCAGGGCCGCGGCCGAGCCGCCGCCGGAGCCGCCCGGAATACGCGTGGTGTCCCACGGGTTTCGGGTCGGGCCGTACGCGGAGTTCTCGGTGGAGGAGCCCATGGCGAACTCGTCCATGTTGGTCTTGCCGAGGATCGGGATGCCCGCCGCGCGCAGCTTGGTGGTCAGGGTGGCGTCGTACGGGGAGACCCAGCCCTCGAGGATCTTCGATCCACAGGTGGTGGGCATGTCCGTGGTCGTGAAAACGTCCTTGAGCGCCAAGGGAACACCCGCCAGCGCGGAGGCCACCTCGCCGCCGGCGATGGCGCGGTCCACCTCGGCGGCGGCCAGCAGCGCCTGCTCACCGGCCACGTGCAGGAAGGCGTTGATCTCGCCGTCGACCTCGGCGATCCGGGCGATGTGCGCCTCGGTCACCTCGACCGAGGAGACCTCGCGCGCGTGGATCTTCTCGGCCAGCGCGGACGCGTCCAGCTTGGTCAGGTCGCTCATTCGCCCTCTCCCAGAATCTGCGGAACCAGGAAGCGCTGCTCCTCGACGGCCGGTGCGGCCGCCAGGGCCTGCTCCGGAGTCAGACTGGGCTGCACCACATCCGGGCGCGTCACATTGGTCGCCGGATTCGGGGACGCGGTGGCGGGGACATCAGCGGCGGCGACCTCGGAGATGGACGCCACGTGGGTCAGGATGACATCCAGCTGACCGGCGTACAGATCGAGTTCGTCATCGGTCAAGGCAAGCCTGGACAACCGGGCGAGGTGTGCGACCTCGTCCCTGGAGATGGCGGGCACCGCGGGACCCCTTTCGGCAGGTTCGGGCGAGAGATTCGGCCGAGGACAGCCTAGCGACTCGTGACTGGCCGTCGGCCACAGGCTGTCGGCATACTGGGATACGGTCGATAGGTAACCGATCCGAAAGTGACCCACATCACTCACCTCGCTTCGATTCGATAACCAGCGATGGAGGGTGTAAATATTGCGGGACTCGGGTACCCGTCCGAAAGTTTCGGTCGCACAGGAAAGAAAGGAAGGCACGTGTCCTATTTGCTTCGCGTGCAACTTCCGGATCGTCCAGGCAGTCTCGGCTCACTCGCCCTCGCACTGGGTTCCGTAGGCGCCGATATCCTCTCCCTGGATGTCGTCGAACGCGGTGACGGTTTCGCGATCGACGACATAGTGGTCGAGGTTCCGACGGGCGCCCTCCCGGACACACTGATCACCGCGGCCGAGTCGCTGCACGACGTTCAGGTGGATTCGCTACGCCCGTACTCGGGCATGCTCGACACCCACCGCGAGCTCGAGCTCATCGACCAGGTCGCCAACGCCCGGGACGACCGGCTGCAGGTGCTGGTCGACGGCGTGCCCCGGGTGCTGCGCGTGGGCTGGAGCACGATCATCGATATGGGCCCTTCGGGTGCGTTCCGGGTGGTGGGCAGCCAGAGCGCGCCGTCCACGCAGGCCGCCAACGTGCCCTGGATGCCGCTGGAGAAGCCCGCCGCGCTCGACGGTGAAGCGGACTGGGTGCCGCAGCTGTGGAGCGACATGGACACCAAGCTGGCGGCCGCGCCGCTGGGCAACACCGGCAAGGTGCTGCTGCTGGGCCGCCCGGGCGGGCCGGACTTCCGGCCCTCGGAAGTCGCGCGCCTGGGCTATCTCGCCGGGATAGTGGCTACCGTTCTGGGCTGAGTCGCCGCTTCCCCCTTCTCTTTTCGCGCGCCGGTGTGAGGTCATTCATACCGGCGCGTTTTGCTGTGCGCGACAGGTCTTTTCGCGCGGATGCCGGAAACGCCCAGCCGATTCTCAGGCTCTTCCTACTATCGGGCTACGTAGATTATCTACTATCTAGCTACGTAGAAGAGTCGACGATCGAGAGAGGCAACGACGCCCATGCAGCAGTACCGATCACCCTCGACACCCCGCGCCCGGCGATTCTCGCTGACCGTGGCGCACCTGATCGGCGCGGCCGCCGCCGCGACCATCACCGCGGGCGCGGCCGGCGCCGAATCCCTGTCCCGGGGCGATGTTTCCCCGGGCAACTCCGGCGCCGCCGCCAACCGGCAGGCGCCCGCCGGGTCCGGTCCCGGCGGGCGGGACACCACCGGCGCGCACGCCATCGACCCGTTCGGCTACGGGCACACCGACCCGGGCTCCCTGGCGCAGGGGCAGCATCAGGACGCGCTGCGCGACTATCACGCGCGGCAGCGGCCCGCCCCGCGCACGCCCGCCGACGGCAACGGCGCGGCCACCTGGACGCCCACCGGCAACGCGGACGGCACCGGCTGGGCCGTGTGCCGCCCGCAGGCGAGCTGGTGCTGATCGTGCGACGACTACTCGGACCCCTCGTCATCGGCGCATTGGCCACCGCCGCACTGCCTTTCACCGGCGCGACCGCGCAGGCCCGCGGCATCGCCCCCGAGCCCGCTCAGACCTGCCTGTGGGACGGCGCGGCCTACCGCTCCGGCGCGACGGTCGTCGCCGGCGGCGACGCCTACCGCTGCGGCAGCCAGGCCGGCGCGCCCTACTGGTTCCGCACGGCCGCTCCCGGAGCGTCGAGCACGGTCGCCAATCCCGGCGCGAGCGGCGCGCCGCAGGGCCGATTCAGCGCGGGCGCACGGCAACCCGGCACCAGCTACAACGACTACTGCGTGGGCTACCAACTGATCCCCGGCACCGACGACGTCTACCAGGTGGTGCGCCTGCCCGACGGGCGGATGCTCTGGAAGGCGGCCGCGCCGATCTCGCAGTGGGCCTTCGCCGCGAGCGGGCCGGATTCGGTGCGTCCCGCCGAGACCTGGCGCAGCACCAGCTCGTGCAACGACGGCAACATGGCCTGATCGGGCCCTACCGGACCAAGTGCGGCTCCGGTCGCGCCGCGCGGCCACCGGGCCGGATTCTGTACGGCCCACGGCGATCTGACCAGCACGAGTTCGTGCAACGACGGCAATGTGGCTCGAGACAGCACCGATTCGGCGGCAGTCGAGCGACCGGGGTCGATCACCCGAAGCGGTGTCTGCCGGCGCCGCGAATGCTATCGAGCCTGATCGACCTGCAGCTCCCGCGGATCGCCCTGTCAGGTCCGGCCTGATCGATCGGAGGCAGGGCCGTTTCGTGCTACGCGGGCGACGCGGCCTGATCGGGCCCGATCGCGAACCGCATGACGGTCAGTGGGAGGCCCGCCATGGTGAACCAATCCCGTTCCGGCACATGGGCGAACCCGATGCGGTCGTACATGCGCCGGGCATCGACCATGGCGGGCATGGTGGTCAGCACCACCGCATCGAAACCCTCGGCGCGGGCGATCTCGAAGACCGCGTCCACCAGCGCGGTCCCGACCCCGAGCCCGCGCGCGGCCTTGGCGACGGCGAGCATGCGGAACTCCAGCTCGCCGGGCCGGGCGATGTCGGCGAACGCGGTGCCGGGGCGGGCCACGGTGAGCGAGCCGACGATCTCGCCCTCGTGCACCGCGACCAGGATCTGCGCGGCCCGGGCACGCGCGGGCGTGTCGGCGAGCTCGGCGACGTACGCGCTGGCCGGGTTGATGAACCCCTCGCCCACGTAGGTGTCGACCGTGACCCGGCCGACCGCGTCGTACTCCCCGGCCCGCGCGTCGCGGATCTCGACGACGCCGTTCCGTGCACCCATGCTCACCACTCCGTCCACCTCACCGATTCCGAACGCCGACCCCGCCACCGACGAGCCTCGCACCCGATTCGACCACGAACGCCACCGGCGACAACGCGGCGGTGTCGGGAATCGATTCCCGCGCGGTGGAGGCACCGCGCGGGAATCGCGAGATGGGCTGGTGTCGCGCGACCGGCGCTACAGGACCGGTGGGCTACCGAGTGATCACGCGACGGCTTCGGGGCCGCCCTCGAGGAGGCGCTTGAACCCCTCCTCGTCGAGGATGGGCACGCCCAGCTCCTCGGCCTTGGCGGCCTTGGAGCCGGGGGCGTCGCCGATCACCACGAAGGCGGTCTTCTTCGACACCGAGCTCGCGGCCTTGCCGCCGCGGACCAGGATCGCCTCCTTGGCGCCGTCGCGGGTGAAGTCCACGAGCGAACCCGTGACCACGATCGACAGGCCCTCGAGGTTCCGGGTGATCGACTCGTCGCGCTCGTCCGCCATCCGCACGCCGGCGGCGCGCCACTTGTCGACGATGTCGAGGTGCCACGGCACGGTCAGCCACTCCTCGAGCGCGGTCGCGATGGTCGGGCCGACGCCGTCCACGGCGGCGAGTTCCTCGGCCGTGGCCTCCTGGATGCGCTCCATGCTGCCGAACGCCGACGCCAATGCCCGTGCGGCCGTTGGCCCTACGTGCCGGATCGACAGCGCCACCAGCACCCGCCACAGCGGGCGATCCTTCGCCGACTCCAGGTTCTGCAGCAGGCGTTTGCCGTTCTGCGACAGCGTGCCGCTGTTGTTGGTGAACAGCGAGGTGGTCAGCAGTTTGGCTGCGTCCAGATCGAACAGGTCGCCTTCGTCGCCGATCGCGCCGGACTTCAGCAGATCGACCGCGGCCTCGTAGCCGAGCGCCTCGATGTCGAACGCGCCGCGCCCGGCCACGTGGTAGACGCGCTCGCGCAACTGAGCGGGGCAGAACCGCTGGTTCGGACAGCGGATGTCGGCGTCGCCCTCCTTGGCCGGGGCCAGTTCGGTACCGCACTCCGGGCACAGGGTCGGCATCACGAACTCGCGTTCGTCCCCGGTGCGGGCGTCGACCACCGGGCCGAGCACCTCGGGGATCACGTCGCCGGCCTTGCGAATGGTGACGGTGTCGCCGATCAGCACGCCCTTGCGCTTGACCTCGGAAGCGTTGTGCAGGGTCGCCATCGAGACGGTGGAGCCCGCGACGGTGACCGGGGCCATGACCGCGAACGGCGTCACCCGCCCGGTGCGCCCGACGTTCACCTGGATGTCCAGGAGCCTGGTCGTCACCTCCTCGGGCGGGTACTTGTAGGCGATGGCCCAGCGCGGCGCGCGCGAGGTCGCGCCGAGCCGGCGCTGCAGCGCGAAATCGTCGACTTTGACGACCTGACCGTCGATTTCGTGCTCGATGTCGTGCCGGTGCACACCCCAGTAGGCGACGCGGTCCAGCACCGCCTGCACGCCTTGGACCCGCACCGTGTGCGCGGACACCGGCAGGCCCCAGGCCGCCAGCGCCCGGTACGCCTCGTGCTGGGAGGCCGCGGTGAAGCCGACCAGCCTGCCGAAGCCGTGGCAGATCATGCGCAGCCGGCGGCGCGCGGTGACCGCCGGATCCTTCTGCCGCAGCGACCCGGCGGCGGTGTTGCGCGGATTCGCGTACGGCGCTTTGCCTTCCGCGACGATCGAGGCGTTCAGGTTCGCGAAGTCCTCGAGCGTCATGTACGCCTCGCCGCGCACCTCGAGCAGTTCGGGGACGGGGAACTCGGCGGTGCCGGTCAGCGTGTGCGGGATGTCGTCGATGGTGCGGGCGTTGAGGGTGACGTCCTCACCGGTCGAGCCGTCGCCGCGGGTCGCGCCGCGCACCAGCCTGCCGTTCTCGTAGACGAGGTTGAGGGCGACGCCGTCGATCTTGACCTCGCACACGAAGTGCGTGTCCGCGCCGGTCTCGGTCTCCACGCGCGCCACCCAGGCGCGCATCTCCTCTTCGTTGAAGACGTTGTCGAGCGAGTACATGCGCTCGAGGTGATCGACCGGCGCGAACTCGGTGGTGAACCCGCCGCCGACGACCTGGGTCGGGGAATCCGGGGTGCGCAGATCCGGATGGGCGTCCTCGAGCGCGCTCAGCCGCTGGAACAGCTCATCGAACTGGCCGTCGGAGATGGTGGGTGCGTCCCGGACGTAGTACCGGAACTGGTGATCGCGCACCTGCTCGGCCAGTTGCTGCCACTGCACGCGCTCGTCGCCACTCGCCGGGGTGATCTCGATTTCCGATTCGCTCACAACCCCTACGATAGTCCAGGCCACCGACAGGTTCGTGCGACATTCCCGCACGTCGGGGCGCATTTTTCGAAGAATTTCGGAGCCCTGTTCGCGGGCGCCGGCGGGCCGTGCGGGCCCGGTGCCCGGGTCCGGATTCGGCTCTCGCGGGCGAGATTTCGCGGTCGCGCGGGAGGGATGTTCCGACCGCAGGCTCGAAGACAGCGGAACTCGCGGCTGGCCGGGCGGCCCGGTGTCGTGTTGGCTGTCGGCGTGGAGTCCGTGGGGTCGAAGACATCGGTGAAGTTCGCGAAATCCAAGGGTGTGCGCATCGCCGCCGAGGTGCTCGGGTGGGGCGCGGTGGCGGGCGGGGCGCTCGGAATCGGTTTGCACTTCAGCCGATCCGACGCCCAGCCGCTGGTGCTCGCGGCCTCGCTGGCGCCGTATCTGATGGGTTGCGCGCTGGTGGGCGCGGCGGTGTTCGGGATCGCGCGGCGCTGGGCCGGAACCGGGATCGCGGTCGCGGTGCTGGGTGTCGCCGTCGCGACACAGGTTCCGCTGTTCGCCGGCGATCCGGCGGGCGAGGGGCCCGAGATCACGGTCATGCAGGCGAATCTGCTGTTCGACGGCGCGGATCCGGGGGTGCTGGTCGAACAGGTCCGGAAGCGGAACGTCACGCTGCTGACCGTCAACGAACTCACCGCACCCGCGATCGCGGAGCTCGAGCGGGCGGGGCTGGATCGGCTGCTGCCGCACAAGTACGTCTCCCCCGCGAAAACCGCTGCCGGAACCGGGATCTGGAGCGCCTATCCGCTCTCCGACACCGTCGAGTACGACGGCTACATCCTGAATCAGCTCTCGGCGACCGCGACCCTGCCCGGGATCGGCCCGGTGACCGTGTTCGCCCTGCACCCCGTGCCGCCGGTCTACGGCACCGATGTCTGGGCCGACGAGCTGTCCCGGCTGCGCGCCATCCTCGACGCGGCGCCGGCCGACCGGCCCGTCATCGCGGGCGGCGATCTGAACGCCACCTACAACCACGCGCAGTATCGCGCAATGGTTTCCGGCCGCTACGCCGACGCCGCCGAACAGGCCGGAGCCGGCTACCTGCGCACGTATCCGACCGACAAGCCCTGGCCGCCGCTGGTCGGCATCGACCACATCCTGCTCTCCGGGGCGCGTGCGGCGGCGGTGGAAACCGTCGAGTTGCCGGGCGCGGATCACCGCGCGCTCGTGGCTCGAATCCATCTGGAGCCCCGTTAATCCGGTGTGTCGCGGACTCGCGCCGGTGTGTCGCGTTCACCGGGACGGTTGTCCGAAAGGTGAGAGTCGCATTTCGGGCCCGCTACCGGCAGGATGACCAGGGTGTTGCGCAGTTTTCAGGTGACGAACCACCGATCCCTCGCCGAGCCGCAGGAGCTGCGACTCACCCGCGGCAATGGCCCGGTTGCCGCCCCGGTCACCGCCGTATACGGTGCGGCCGCCACCGGCAAGACCGGGCTGGTCGACGCCCTGGACCGCATGCGTGACGCGGTACTGAACTCGGTCACCGGGTGGGACCCGTTCTCCGGGCCCGTCCGGACCCCGCATCTCGGATTCGCGGACCGCCCTTCGGAATTCGTGGCGCACTTCGTCGCCGAGGGGTGCCCGTATACCTACGGGTTCAAACTCGACAACGCCGATGTGAGCGCGGAATGGCTGCACTCGCATCCGCACAACCGCAAGCGCGTGGTCTTCGACCGGCACGGGGACGACATCCGCATCGGGCCCATGTTCGAGGCCGCCCGCTACGGGCTGGGCGCGGTGGTGCCGCTGGTGCGGCCGAATGCCCTGCTGCTCAGCCTGTCCGGGCAGCTGTACGCCGAACCGCTGGTCCCGGCCTACCGATGGTTCCAGTCGCTGCTGGAAGTGCAGGTGGGGCAACCGGATCCGAGCGACATCGCGCACCGGGTCGGCGCGCACATCTCGCGCTCCACCGAGCACGCCATGCGGTTGCTGACGCTGCTGCGCGGGGCCGATCTCGGCATCACCGATCTGCTGCTGCCCGAGGACGATCCCATGTACGCGGACTACCTGCGGGATCTGGACACCGATATCGCCGCGACCACCAAGGAGGTCGAGAACTGCACCATCTCGGCCAATTACGCCGAGGAGATGTTCCTCGAGCACGGCATCACCGTGACCCTGCTGCGGCGCGAGCTGGCCAACCTGTACGCCGCGCGCGACGCGCTGTACTCGCGCATGGTCGCGCGCCGCGGCGTGGGCCTCGGGCTGTCCCACGAGGGGATCGAGACGGCGTTCGACATCACCGACGAGTCCAGCGCGACGCTGTCGATGCTGCGGCTGCTGCCGCCGATGCTCGACGCCCTGGACGCGGGTGGTGTTCTCGCGGTCGACGACATCGACGCGCACCTGACCCCCGAGGTGGCGGACCGCCTGATCCAGCTGTTCCAGAATCCCGAGACGAACACCCAGGGCGCGCAACTGGTGTTCACAACCGCGAACCGCAGCCTGATCGATCGCGGGAACGGGCGGTCGCAGAGCAAGCGGACGACGGTGTGGCAGTTGCGCCGCGGGGAGTTCGGAATCACGGACCTCACTCCGCAGTGAGGTAGAAGAAGCCCGCGGCTGCGGGGCGGGGTCCGGAAACGGACATCGAGGGGCCTAGCATGGGGTTCATGCTGGAGCTTGCGTTCGTCGTGTTGCTCGTTGGTGTGCTCGTCGCGTCGCTCATGTACTACCGGCGGGCGGCGCGGGATGGCGCGCCGCTGGGGGCGAACGCCGAATCGGGGACGCTGTACGTCCACGGGGTCAGTCCGCATCCGCAGGTGACCGGGGAGCAGTACGTCACGCTCACCGGGACCATCTCGGGACCGTCGGTGGTCGCGCACGAGGTGTACGGGCGATTCGCGTGGGATACCGCGCAGTGGCCGTCGATCGGCGACCAGATCGCGGTCGTGTACCCGGCGGGGAAGCCGGACAGCTGGTCCATCGCGCATCCGGGGGCGCGGCCGTACTTCGGGTCCAAGCAGTCGCGGGAGCAGCAGGGGCAGGGGCAGGGGCAGCAGGGCTTCCCGCAGCACGAGCAGCTGAACCAGGACCCGTTCGGCAAGCCCGGCCAGGACCCGCTCGGCAAACCCGATCAGCCGGGCCAGGACCCGTTCCGCAAGCCCGACCAGCCGGGCGACCAGCGGTACTGAGGCCCGACCAGCGGGGTGCGGCTCGCCGGCGCTGCCGAACCGGCGTCCAGCCGACGGCGGCACGCCGACGACTACGTTCAGGGTGCCGGTAATCCTGTGCGGTCGATCAGCGAGTCGGTACCGGGTCGGTGAAGTCGAGGGACTCGGGCTCGTCGGCGTAGACCGCGGCCGTCTCGGTCGCCAGGGTCAGGGCCTTGCGGGCCCACTCCAGCGACGCACCGGCGAGGCCGCAGGCGGGTGAGACCAGGACCTGGTCGGCGAGCAGGCGGCGGGGGAAGCCGAGGCGATCCATCAGGCGCACACCGGGTTCGGCGACATCACGCCAGGTGATGGGGACCTCGGGCGGGGTGGTCGGGACCAGGCCGAGCACCAGATGCCTGCCGTCGTCGAGCAATTCGCCGACGCGGTCGAGGTCGGAAACGCCGATCGCGGCCATGTCGAAGGCGACGCCGGCGGCGGCGGTCTTGCGCAGGAAGCCGAGCGCCGGGGTGGACGAACAGCTGTGCAGCAGAACCGGTCCGGGCTGGGCGGTGATGACCGTGTCGAGGATGTGCAGCGCCTCCGGTTCGGGGACGGCGCGCACGGTGTTCAGGACGCTGACCCCGCGCAGGGTGCCGTCCAGCACCCGGCTCAGCAGCGGTTCGTCCAGCTGGAGCAGAACTTTCGCGCCGAGCCGCTTCTCGACCTCGGCGACGTGGCGCGCGAGCCCCTCGGTGAGCGACTCCGAAAGGTCGCGCACCGCACCGGAATCGGTGAGCACCCGGTGCCCGTGCGGCAGCTCCACCTCCGCTGCCAGCGTGAGCGGACCGGTGACCTGGAGTTTGACCGTTCGCCCGGCGCCCGCGAGACCCGCTGTCTCCCAGGCTTCTTCGAGCCGGTCCAGATCCTCGCGCAGCAGATCGTGCGCGCGTCGCGCCACCGCGCCCGGCCGGACCGCGAGCTTGTACCCGCGCGTGGTGCCGTCGAAGCGCATGTCCACCAGCAGCGGCGACACCCGGCCGATCATGTCGGCCCCGACGCCCCGGGCGGGCAGCTCCACCAGATGCGGCAGGCCGCCGAGTTCCCCGACCACGGTCGCGGCGGACTCGCGCGCGTCGACGCCGGGCCAGGAGCCCATGCCGGTCGCGATGCCGCCGCGCAGCACCGAAACCCCGTCGTCGACGTCACTCATCCGCGCCACCACCGTTCACTCGGTCGTACCCGATATTTCGCAGCCGCCCGGTGACGACTACGCGAACCTTCGCACAGGCCCGCATCCGTGCGACGGACCGGGCACGCTATTTCGGAGAACAGCCGCCGGACCCGTACTCACAGCGCTCCCGTTCCGCCTGTTCGCGCCGCGCGGCCGCGGTCCATTGTGCTCAGGACATGAATCCCGGCCAAATGCGCGGCCGGAGAGACCCCGGGGAGGACGAATTCCGTGCCAATTGAGCGCGGGCATGGTCCCGGGCGGCGAACATGTCCGTTCACACGCGGTACGGGCGCGGTCACCAAGCCGGCTTACTCGCGACGACCCCGCGGTCGACCCGACTCCCGGCTACGCCTTGTCGGAGACCAATTCCCCAGCGTACGAATGCCGTTCGCGATCGGTGCCGGAGATCGTCCCGCTGCCGAGCACCTCGTCGCCGTCGGTGTCCGGGCGGTAGAGGACCACGGCCTGACCGCGGGCCACGCCGGTGAGGGGCTCGCGCAGGCGGACCACCAGGCCGTCGCCGTCGGGTTCGGCCACCGCGGGGGCGGTGCCGCCGTGGGCGCGGACCTGGGCCACGCACTCGACCGGGCCGTCCGGGGTCTCGCCGGAGGTCCAGATCGCGCGGTCGGCCAGCACGGTCCAGACCTCGAGGTCCTGCGCCGAGCCGACGGTCACGACGCCGGAGTCGGGATCGATGTCGGTGACATAGCGCGGCTTGCCGTCGGCGGCCGGGCCGGGCAGACCCAGGCCCTTGCGCTGGCCGATGGTGAACTCGTGCACGCCCTTGTGCTCGCCGAGCTTGGTGCCGTCGGCGTCGAGCACCGCGCCGGGGCGGATGCCGATCTTCGCGCCCAGGAACGCCTGGGTGTCGCCCGAGGGAATGAAGCAGATGTCGTGACTGTCCGGCTTGTTCGCGACCGCGAGCCCGCGCTCGGCGGCCTCCTCGCGAATCGCCGGCTTCGGGGTGTCGCCGACCGGGAACATCGCGCGCGAGAGCTGATCCGCGGTGAGCACCGCGAGCACGTACGACTGATCCTTGTCCGCGTCGACCGCGCGGCGCAGCACGCCGTCCTCGAGCCGCGCGTAGTGCCCGGTCACCACGGCGTCGAAGCCGAGGGCGACCGCGCGATCGGCCAGCGCCGAGAACTTGATCTTCTCGTTGCAGCGCAGGCACGGGTTCGGGGTCTCCCCGGCGGCGTACGCGGCGACGAAGTCGTCGATGACGTCTTCCTTGAAGCGGTCGGCGAAATCCCAGACGTAGAACGGAATTCCGAGCACGTCGGCGGCCCGGCGGGCGTCACCGGCGTCCTCCTTGGAGCAGCAACCGCGCGATCCGGTGCGCAGCGTGCCCGGCGAGGCGGACAGCGCCAGGTGCACGCCCACCACCTCGTGTCCGGCGTCCACGGCGCGGGCGGCCGCGACCGCGGAATCCACACCACCACTCATCGCGGCAAGTACTCGCATCAGAAGCCTCCTTTCGCCCCGGCCATGCCGGCCGCCTTCGCCCTTTCGACGACCTGCGGCAGCGCGGCCAGCGCGGCGTCGATATCGGCGTCGGTCGAGTTGTGTCCCAAGGTGAATCGCAGCGACCCGCGCGCCAGCCGCGGTTCCACACCCATGGCGAGCAGCACATGGCTGGGTCCGGCGACACCGGCGTTGCAGGCCGATCCGGTCGAGCATTCGATCCCGGCGGCGTCCAGCAGCATGAGCAGCGAATCGCCCTCGCAGCCGGGGAACGTGAAGTGGGCGTTGCCCGGCAGGCGTCGCTCGCCGGTCGCGCCGTTGAGGATGGCGTCGGGCACCAGGGCCCGTACGCCGTCGATGAGCCGATCCCGCAGCCGCTCCAATTCGACCGTGCGAACGGTCATTCCGGCGACGGTCTCGCTGACGGCCGCCGCGAGCCCCACCGCCGCGGGCACGTCGGAGGTGCCCGAGCGCACGTCGCGTTCGTGCCCGCCGCCGTGCAGCAGCGGCACCGCGGTGACCTGACGGCCCAGCAGCAGCACGCCGACCCCGTGCGGCCCGCCGACCTTGTGGCCGGCGAAACTCGCGGCGGCCAAACCACTGCGGCCGAAGTCGATGGGGAGCTGCGCCGCCGCCTGGACCGCGTCGCTGTGCATGGGCACGTCGAATTCCTGTGCCACGGCGGCCAAGTCGAGGATCGGCTGAATCGTGCCGACCTCGTTGTTGGCCCACATGATGCTCACCAGCGCCACCTCGTCGGCGTGCGCGGCGAGCGCTTCGCGCAGCACGCGCGGGGTGATGATGCCGTCGGCGTCGGCCTCGAGCCAGGTGACGCTCGCACCCTCGTGCGCCTCGAGCCATTCCACGGTGTCGATCACCGCGTGATGCTCGACCGAACTCGCCAGGATCCGGGTGCGCCGGGAATCGGCGTCCCGCCGGGCCCAGTAGATCCCCTTGACCGCGAGGTTGTCGCTCTCGGTCCCGCCGGACGTGAAGATCACTTCCGAGGGCCGGGCGCCGAGCCCCGCCGCGATGGATTCGCGCGCTTCCTCGAGCAGCCGCCGCGCCGCGCGTCCCGACCCGTGCAGTGACGAGGCGTTACCGCCCGACCCGAGCACAGCGGTCATCGCCTCGACGGCGACCGGGAACATGGGAGTAGTGGCCGCGTGATCGAGGTAGACCGTCTGGGCACCGATGGACCCCGGGAAAGCCGACTTCATGACTGATAAAGGATAGCCGCCGCCGTCTCGCCGATATTCCCGCCGTACCCGCCGGCACCACAACCCCACCCCGATACCTCCGCCACGTCGACCCGCACAGCAGCAAGACAACCACAATCGGGGCTTGCGCCGCCCGTCCGGCCGGGTCCGCGCGGGCGGTCGGCGCCTCCGGTCGCGTCCGGGCGGAATCCGCTCGCGACGGGGGCGGGAGCGGTGAACTGTCGTTACGGTGGGCTGCGTACCGAATACCGACCCGGGCAGGTTCCCGGGCTCCGAAAGGGTGACCGAGTTGATCGAGGATCGGCGGCCTGTCCCGGCCGGAACCACCCGTGTGCTGCTCGCGGCGCGCACGCACGCGCCCGCGCATCTGGGTGCGTTCCTGCTCGCACCTTCCGGCACACGGCACGACGACACCGACTTCGTCTTCGGCGCGAAACGCGAGGCCCCGGGTGTGCGCTCGCTCGACCCGGAACCGGGCGTGTTCTCCGCGCTCGCGCTGGATCTCGAGCGGATTCCCGCCGATGTCTCCACGGTGCGGGTGGTGCTGGGCCTGGACAATCCCCACGGGACGTTCGACGCCGAGACCGCGACCATCGAGGTCGGTGACGATCGCGGCACGATCGGCCACAGCTACAAGCTCTCCGACCTCGGCGACGTCAGCGCACTGATCGCGGTCGACATCGAACGCGTGGACCACCGGTGGCAGGTCGTCGATCGCGGTCGCGGCCACGCCGGCGGCTTCATCGGGCTGATGGCGCAGCACCACGTCTTCCTCGAAGGCTCGTCGGTGCGCGTGCAGCCGCCGAGCGAGGCCGTCATCGACATCACGCATCCGCTCGCGCTCGACCCCGGTCAGACCATTCGGCTGCGCACCGGCACCGGCGAGAGTCTCGATCACGTCCAGATGAGCGTCGGATGGGATCCGTCGGCGCCGCTCGAGGTCACCACCCCGGCATCCGAGCACATCGATCTCGATTCCGCGGCACTGCTTTTCGACCACAGCCACCATCTGCTCGATGTCGTGTATTTCGCCCAGCTCATGTCCAAGGACGGCTCGGTCCGGCATCTGGGCGACGATCTGACCGGGCACGGCACCGGCGAGGGCGAGATCATCACCGCCGATCTCGCGCGCATCCACGGTCAGGTCGCGACGGTCGTGCTGATCGTAACCTCGTACGGCGGGCACACTTTCGACACGATCGGCAACGCGCACTGCCGCCTCTCGGACAGCGTTCGCGGTGTCGAACTCGCGCATTTCGATCTCGCGGGCGGCGGCCCGCACACCGGGCTCGTGCTGGGAAAGCTCTACCGCACCCGGTCCGGCTGGAAACTGCAGGCCATCGGCGACCCGATCGTGGCCACCCACCCCGGCGAAGCGCTCCCCCAGCTCACGAAGTACCTGGCCTGAACCCCGGCGGCTCGGGCGCGGCACGCTGAGCGGTAGTGCCCGCCCGCGCGCGGCGGGGGCGATGGTTCCGCACCCGCCGTCGCGCCCGGGCATCGGTAAGCGGCGAGATCAATCCTCGCTGGTCGTGGTCAGACCGGTGGTGCCGTGCAGGCTCAGGGCGGTAACGGTGAGCACGGTCCCGCCTATCACCAGGAAACCGACTATCGCGGCTACGACGAGCGGGGAACGCAGACGAGCGATGGTGCGGCGGACGATCGATGTCATGACGGCCTCCTCGGGACGTGGACTCGTTCGCCGCCCACCTTGACAGCCCGGGGCCGACACGAGGGGCGATGACACCTGAAGGGTTCTTCAGGAAGGATCTGCCAGGCTTGAGGCCATGCGCCTGCTGATCGTGGAGGACGAGAAGCGGTTGGCCGACGTGCTGGCCAAAGGACTGACCGCGGAGGGGCTGGCGGCGGAAGTCGCCTACGACGGCATCGACGGACTACACAGAGCGCGCGCCGGGGACTACGACCTGATCATCCTGGACATCATGTTGCCGGGCATGAACGGCTACCGCGTGTGCTCGGCGCTGCGCACCGCGGGCATTCCCACCCCGGTGCTGATGCTGACCGCCAAGGACGGGGAGTACGACGAGGCCGAGGGCCTGGACACCGGCGCGGACGACTATCTGCGCAAGCCGTTCTCGTACGTGGTGCTGCTGGCCCGGGTCCGGGCGCTGCTGCGCCGGGGCGGGCGCGAACGCGCCACCGTGCTGCAGGTCGGGGATCTGGTCGTCGATCCGAACACGCACGGTTGCCGGCGCGGTATCCAGGAACTGCCGTTGACGGTGAAGGAGTTCGCGGTCCTGGAGTACCTGGCGGCGCGGGCAGGGCAGGTGGTCTCCAAAAACGAGATCCTGGACCATGTTTGGCACAACGAGTACGACGGCGACGCCAATATCGTCGAGGTCTACATCAGCGCGCTGCGGCGCAAGATCGACGCGCCGTTCCAGTGCCGGTCGATCACCACCGTGCGCGGGGCCGGCTATCGGCTGACATCGGGTCATGACTGAACCGCGCTGGTTCGGCTCGGTTCGCGCGCGCACCACCTCGGTGGCGACCATGGTGGTCGCGGCCGCCATGATCGTGGCCGGTGCGGCGGTGCTGCTGGTGTTGCGGCACAACCTGGTCGACAGCGCGAGCCTGCACGCGGAGATGACCGCCCGGGAGGTCGCCGCCCAGATCACCACGGGGGCAGCACTGTCCGAGCTGAAGCTGCCCGACCCGAATGATCAACCGGTACAGGTGGTCTCGGCCGACGGAACGGTGCTCGCGGCCGACGAGGAACTGCTGGGGCTCCCGCCCTTCGCGAGTTTCGCGCCCGCGATTGCGGTCGAGGACGCGAACGCGGACGACCTGTGGGAGGACGGCGAACTCGAACCCGGCGCGATGACGGGGGCGAGCTTCCGGGACATGAAACTGCCCGTGGCCGAGGAGGATACGGGCAGCTACGACTTCCGGGTGGCGGCCATCGCGGTCACCGGACCGGACGGGCGGGCGGTGACGATCTACTCGGCCGCGTCCCTCGCCACCGCGGACGAGGCGGTGCTCGAGGTCCGCGACGCCATGCTCATCGGGCTGCTGCCGTTGCTCGCCCTGGTGGCCACGGTGACCTGGTCGGTGACGCGCCGCGCGCTGCGGCCGGTGGAGTCGATCCGGGCCGAGCTCGCCGAGATCATGGGCGGGGACCTGTCGCGGCGCGTGCCCGAACCCTCGTCCCGGGACGAGATCGCCCGGCTGGCGGTCACCACCAACGCGACCCTGGCGGCGCTGGAGGAATCCGCGCGGCAGCAGCGGCAGTTCATCGCCGACGCCGCGCACGAGTTGCGCAGTCCCATAGCCAGTTTGCGCACGCACCTCGAGATCTCCCAGGCGCATCCGAACCTGCTGGATCTGGATGGTCTGCTCGCCGACACCGTGCGGCTCGGGCAACTCGCCACCGATCTGCTGCTACTGGCCCGGCTCGATGCCGGTGAGCAGCCCCGGCCCGACCGGGTGGACGTGATCGCGCTGGCGCACGAGACACTGCTGCGCCGCATCGCCGATCCCTACCCGATCTGCGTCGATCTGCCGAGCGCGCCCGCGATCGTGCTGGGCAGCCGGATCCAGCTCGGGCGAGTCCTGGACAACCTGCTCGACAACGCGCAGCGGCATGCCGCGAGCGCCGTCCACGTCACGGTCCGCACCGGGCACACCGTCGAGGTGGTCGTGGCCGACGACGGGCCGGGCGTGCCCGAGGCCGACCGCAGGCGCATCTTCGAACGGTTCGTGCGCCTGGACAACGCCCGCAGCCGCGATCACGGCGGGACCGGGCTCGGGCTGGCGATCGCGGGGGACGTCATCGCCCGGCACGGCGGGTCGATCGAGGTGAGTGAATCCGAGTGCGGGGGTGCGCGATTCGTCGCCCGGTTCCCGGCGGCCGATGCGGCTGACGCGCCGCGCCAGCGGATGTCGCGACCGGGCAGGTCGGGAGCTGAGCAGCCCGGGCTGCCGAGACAACGCGGGAAATCCGGTGCGGGGCTGCGCAGCTAACACGTAGGCGGGCGGCCACCTGGTCCGCATGCATGAGGTTGCGGGCCTGAGTTCGGCGGGCACGCAATCGGCTGCTGCACGATCGACGGGCGGCGGGCCTTGGTGGATACCGCCGACCGCGACGCCGTCATCACCGGGCGCACGGGAGCTGACGGGGCGCTTTGCGGGCTGACGCGTATCGAGCCGGAACGCGGCTGTCCCGGGGATCGGTGTGCTCGCCGCCGACCGGGACACAGGAGCTGACGGGTTCGCGTCGTGGGCTACCGCGTGTCGAGGCGGACCAGATCCCCTGACTCGGTGGCCAGGACCAACTGGTGCGGGTCGGACGGGTCGGACGCGAGAGCGGTTGCGGGCTGCCCGGATACGACCGTGCAGGTCGTACCGGTGCGGGGATCGAGGCGGACGACCTGGCCGACCGTCGTCGCCACGTAGAGGGAATCGTCCACGGCGAGTAGATCATCGGGGAGGGCGGTGCCGGCGAACAGGAGATCGGCGGCGACCTCGGGGCGGTCCGGGGCGTGCAGGGGGATGCGCAGGACACGGGCGGTCGGGCTGGAGGTGACGGTGACGTACAGGTCCGAGCCCCGGATCGCGGCGCCGTTGAGCGTCATGCCGTTGACGTTCTTGGCGAGGTCGAAGTTCTTGGGGGCGAGCGCGTTCCAGGCGGCGTCGAACCCGCCGCCCGGGAGCAGGCGCAGCACGCCGAGCCTGCTGTCCGCGACGTACAGGTTGCCGTCGGCGTCGAAATCGAGGCCGTTCGGCATCCCGAGCCCGGTCGCGTACGGCTGCGCCACGGGCGATTCCGCGCCGGGGTCGAAGCGCACGACGGTCCCGTTCAGGGTGGGGGTGAGCAGATTCCACGGCAGTACGCCCGAGGCCACGTACATCCAGCCGTCCGGTCCGAGCCGCACCGCGCCGGGCGCGGGCACCGCGACGGTCGCGGTCAGCCGACCGGCGGCGTCGTACCGCTGCACCTCCCCGCGCAGAATCCGTGCGACCCAGAGGTTCCCGGCCGCGTCGTAGCCGAGGTTCTCCGCCCAGTCCAGCACCGGGACGCTCGCGCGCTGCACGCCGATCTCCACGGCCGGGGCGCAGCGCGGCGCGTCGGTCACCTCCGTGGCGCCGGGGACGGCGGACGCCGTGCCGGTCGTGATAGCGGCCAGCGCCAGCACCGCCGCGATCGGCAGTCCACCCCTGGTTCGGTTGCCGCGCATAGTCGATCGGCGCACGCGCCCACCCCTTCTCATTTACGATACGATCCGTAAATTAAGTAGCATGACGGGGTGCCAGGTCAAGACCCCCTCGATCCGCCCGCGCGTGGCCGCCCCCGCCGGCCCGATATCGATCACGACATCGTGCGGGCGACCCTGAACATCCTGGCCGCCCAGGGCTACTCCGCCCTCTCGCTGGAGGCCGTCGCGAAAGCCGCGGGCGTCACCCGCCCGACGATCTACCGGCGCTGGCCCGGAAAAGCCGCCCTCGTGGCCCACGCCCTCTCCGCAGGTCTTCCGCCACTGCCGACCCCAGACACCGGCGACCCCCTCGCCGACCTGAAGTCGGTGGCCACCGACTTCATCACCGCATTCACCGAAAGCCCCTACGCCCCCATCGCTTTCGTCCTGCACGCCGAGGCCCGCCACGATCCCGACCTGGCATCACAACTGTTCGCCTCCTATCTGGAGCCCCGAGCCCTGGCCGTCCACACCCTGATAGAACGCGCCCAACGCGCCGGCGCGCTCCGCCCCGACCTCTCCCCCGACCTGGTCCGCGACCTGCTCTTCGGCCCCCTGGTCTACCGCTGGCTGGTCGCCGGCCAACCCATGGATCGCCCCGCCGCCCAAGAGCTCGTGGAACTCGCCTGCCGCGCCCTCACTCCGTAACTCGTCCCAGCACGAGCACCTGGTCGGCGAGGCGGTCGACCACTTCGGTTTGATGGCTGATCAGGATGAGCGCCGTTCCGGCGCGGCGCAATTCGTCCAGGAGGTCCACGACGCGCGCACGCGTGCGGGGGTCCAGGGACGCGGTGATCTCGTCGCAGATGAGGACCCGGGGCTCGGCCGCGAGAGCGCGCGCGATCGCGGCGCGTTGCTGTTGACCGCCGGAGAGGTGGGCGGGACGGCGATCCACCAGCGGCGGGGCGAGGTCGACCTCGGCGAGGTAGCCGAGGGTGCGGGTGCGGGCGGCGTGGGCGGTGCTGCCGTGCAGCAGGCGGGACGGGCGGTCGATCTGGGCGCCTATGCGATAGGAGGGGTTGAGCGAGGTGGCCGGGTTCTGGAAGACCAGCTGGATCGCGCGCCGCTGCTCGCGGGTGCGCTGATCGACGCCGGCCGGCAGGATCGCACCGCCCACCTCGATCTCGCCCCGCACCGGCACGTGCAGACCCGCCAACGCCCGTGCCAGCGTGGTCTTTCCGGCCCCCGACCTCCCGGTGACAGCGAGACACTCCCCCGCCCCCACCACGAACGACACCCCCTCGACGACCGGAGCGCCCCGCCCCCGGTGCGCAACGGTCAGGTCCCGCACGCTCAGCACCGGCGCGCCCGCCGACTCCGAGGCACGCCGTTGTGTCGACTTCACCAGCCGCCCGGCATCCACCGGTGATCCTCTCCCGGAGGACGGTTCGACGACCGACTCCCGCCCGGGTCTCGGCGAAAGGTGCTGACCGACTGCGGCATTCGGACCCATCGGCGACGGTCCCGCGATCCCTTGCGCCGGTTCACCCAACCCGCCCAACGACGCCGTCACCGCTCGCTCCGCGTCCGGCTCCTGCGCAGGCGAGCACGTAGGCAGAACCGACTCGACGGGCAGGTTCGGTTCGTCGGGCACGAGGTTGTCGGGGGCTGTCGGCGCGGACCCCGGAACCCGGGCCGGGGTCAGGGAAGCGACCCGCCCGGCGTCGAGTTCCAGCACCTGATCCACGAGCGGCGCAACGGATTCCAGGTCGTGGGTGATCACCAGCAGGGTGATCGCGGTGGTGCGCCGGACCCGGGTCAGGGTCTCCAGCAGCAGGCCGCGGGCGTGGGCGTCCAGGCCGGTGGTCGGTTCGTCCAGGACCAGGAGCGCCGGACTGCCGAGCAGGGCCTGGGCGAGCAGGACGCGTTGCTGCTGACCGCCGGAGAGCTGGTGCGGGTAGCGGCGGGCGAAGGCGCGATCGTCGGGCAGGCCGACACCGCGCAGCGCCTCGGCGATCGCGGCGTGGTCCGCGGAAGCACCGTGCAGTCCTGCCATTTCGCGCAGGGCCGCGCCGATCCGCAGGGCCGGATCGAGTCCGGTGGCCGGATCCTGGGGCACATAGCCGACCGAGCGGCGGCCCGGCCGTCGATCCAGGCCGACCGTGCCCGAGGCCGTCATCCCGGCGGGTAGCGCGCCGAGAGCGGCCAGGGCGAAGGTCGTCTTGCCCGCGCCGGAGGGACCGATCACCGCCAGGCCAGCTCCCGCGGGCACCTCCAGCGAGATGTCCTCCAGCACAGGCGTTCCGCTCGCGTCGCGAACGGTGAGCCCGGACACCGACAGGCCCGTGCCGGTGGGCGCGTCGACCGGCCTCGGCGGCACGCTCGGCGGCGCGACGGCGTCGTTGGCCCGGTCCGTCACCATGTTGACCGAGACCACCAGCACCATGATCGCGAGCGCCGGGGCGAGCACCGACCACGGCTGCATCGAGAACCCGGGCCGATTCTCGGTGATCATCAGCGCCCAGTCCGAGGACGGCGGCCGCATGCCCAAGCCGAGGAAGCCGCTCACCGCGACCAGCGAAATGGTCGCCGACATGCGCACACCCGCGTCGGCGAACAACACCGCGCGGAGATTGGGCAGCACCTCGACCACGGCGAGCCGCCACAGCGGTTCGCCCCGGGCGCGCGCGGACTCCACGTATCCCGACGGCGCGAGTTCCAGCACCCGCGTGCGCACGATCCGGATGATCCACGGCACCGACGCCAGCGCCGCGGTCAGCGCGATCGCGATCGGCCCCGCGCCCACGGCCGTGGCGATCACGGCGATCAGCAGGAACCACGGGAGCACGATGATCGCGTCGGTGGGCCGGATGATCCAGCGATCCCAGCCTCGGCGCAACCCCGCGAGCAGCCCGAGTCCGACACCGAGCGCGTAGGCCACCGCGAGCGCCGGCAGCGCGATGGCGAGCAACGGCAGCCCGCCGTGCAGGACGCGCGAGAACACGTCGCGACCGACCACGTCGGTCCCGAAAAGATGCTCCGCCGACGGCGATTGGAACGGCCGCCCGGCCGACACGGTCGGGGAGTGCGGCGCGAGCACGGGCCCCAGCACGACGAGCAGCAGCATCGCCGCCAGCACCGGCAGCCACAGCGAACGAGATCGCTTCATACCCGCTCCCCCAGCACCGCGTGCCGCGCCCGCGGGCTCACCAGCAACGTGCACAGATCCGCCAGCAGATACACCACGATCCCGACCGCCGCCAGCAGCACCGCCGCCGATTGCACGAACGGGAAGTCGCGAGCCTCGATGGCGCGCAACAACTCCTGCGAGAGCCCGGGAAACGCGAAGAGCGTCTCCACCACCGCGACACCGCCGATCAACCCGACCACCGACCCCGCCAGCGGATGCAGGGAGGCCGACAGCGCGTTGGGCGCCACGTGCCGCAGCATGAGCCGCAACCCGCCGACTCCGTTGAGCCGCAACGTCTGTACGTACGGGCTCGCCATGACCTCGGTGGTCTGCGCGCGCACCATCCGCACCGGATGCGGCAGCAGCCCCAGCAGCAGGCAGGTCACCGGCAGCACCAGAATCTCCGGCCGGCTCCACACGCTCGCCCCGGTCGGCACCAGCGACACCGCGGGCAACAGCCGCAACGAGAGCGACACCGTGGCCACCAGCAGCACGCCGAACACGAAGGAGGGCATGGATTCCACCGCCAGCGACCCGACACTGATCACCCGATCGGTGCGGGTACCCGGGCGCGCACCCGCCAGCAGGCCGAGCCCGAGCGCGATCGGAATCAGCAGGGCCGCGGTCAGCGCCGCGAGCGCCACGCTGTTGCCGACCCGGCCCAGCAGCACCTCGGCCACCGGTCGGCCGGAGATCAGCGACTCGCCGAAATCGCCGCGCACGAACCCGGCGACCCACTCGGCGAACCGCACCGGCGCGGGCCGGTCCAGTCCCATGTGCGCACGCAGGGCGGCCAAGCGCTCCGGGGTGGGATCACCGCCGCCCGTGCGCGAGGCGACGACCGTCGCCGCGTCCGAGTCCAGCGTCTCGAACAACCCGAAGACCAGCAGCGCCACGACGAACAGCACGACGATCCCGCCGCCGGCCCGCCGGGCGGCATAGCCCATCACGACCGGCGAATCATTGCTCGGCCAGCCAGGTGGTCGCGTAGTTCGCCCAGTCGTCGGTGCCCGGCACACCGTCACGCACCCCGCCCACGTGCACGCGGGCCGCGTCGGGCCGCTTGGCGAAACTGTGCAGGATGTACCCGCCCTCGTCCCAGAGTTCGCGCTGCAGTTCGCGATACAGGGTGGCCCGGCGCGCCGGATCCATGGCCGCGCGCGCCTGCGCGAACTTGGCATCCCAGCCGGGCCGCTTCCAGCCGGTGCCGTTGCTCGGCGAATCACTGGTCATGGTCTGGCCGTAGAAGTAGTCGAGACTGTAGTTCCACCAGCCGATGTGCGACAGCGGGGCCTTGCCGCTGACCTGGGAGAAGTAGGTGTCCGCCGGCACCGATTCGAGCTTTATCGTGATGCCCGCGACCTTGGCCTGTTCGGCGAACAGCGTCGCGGATTCCAGCATGCCGGGGAAGCCGTCGGCGGTGGGCAGGGTGACGGTCAGATTCTCCTTGCCCGCCGCCCGCAGCAGCTCGCGCGCCTTCTGCGGATCGTAAACACGCTGGGGCAGATCGGCGTCGTAGAAGGGCGCGCCCTTACCGTAGATGTCGTTGCCGAGTTCGGCGTAGCCGTAGTACACCGAATCCACCATGGCCTGCCGGTCCACCGCCAGCCGCATGGCCTGGCGCACCCGCACGTCGTCGAACGGCGCGGTGTCCACGCGCATCTGGAACGCGCCCATGAGACCGGCCGGCGGGGTGACCACCGTGATGTCGCTGTCCCCGGACAGGTTTCGCGCCTGCAGATACGAGATCTCGTGCACCACATCGGCTTCCCCGGACAGGAAGGCGTTCACCCGGGCCTCGGTCTCGGCGATCTGGATGATCTCCACCTCGTCCAGGAAAACCTGCCCGTCCCAGTACTTCTCGTTGCGCCGCAACAGGATCCGGTCGCCCGGAGACCACTTGACCAGCGCGAACGGCCCGGTGCCCACCGGCAGCACCGACCCGTCGATGACGCCGGTGCCGTCCTTGACGATGTAGCAGTACCAGCCCGCGAGCACCGAACCGAAGTCCGCCAGCGGCGTTTTCATCTGCACCGTCACCACGAGATCGCTCTCGGCGCGGGTGCGCGACATGTCGACCGCGGAGAGATCGCCCGAGGAGTTCCGGGCCGGATCGAGCATGCGCTGGAAGCTCCACAGCACATCGCGCGCGGTCAGCGGGGAGCCGTCGCTGAACAGCACGCCCGGCCGCAACGTGATGCGCCATCGGCTGCCATCGGCATTCGGCACGACCGACTCCGCCAGCCGGTAGCGCAGCGTCAGGTCGTTGTTGTAGGCGACGAGCTTGTCCCAGACGTTCTTGGACACCGCGCCGCCGGCCGAACTCCCGGCCTGATGCGGATCGAGCACGTCCGCGCTCGCCGAGCGCCCGGCGATCACCGTCCGCAGGCGGCCGCCCGGCCGGGGCGGGCCCGAGGCCGCGGTGCGCGCACCGGTGTCCGAGCCGCAGCCCGCCAGAACGCCCGACGTGCCGAGCAGGACGGCCCCGAGCGCGCCCGCGCTGCCGAGCAGGAATGTGCGGCGGCCGACATCCGGCCGTCGCGGTGTGTAGTTGTTCATCAATCCTCGTTGGTGTGATCCCGATACCGCGGGCGCAGGTATCCTGGCTCCCGGATCGACACACCCCGCCGGCCTTCCAACCTGGGCAGGTCGTGACCATATTTCGGCGGATTGCTCCCCGGTGACAGTTGCGGGACAGCCCCGGATTCACACCGGTGTTCCCTACGCCGGATACCGACCCTACGGGACGGACCGGGCGCGCGGGGGACGCCCGCCGGACCGGCGGCAGCGGCTCGGTCGCGCCGCCGGGCGCGGCTATTCGACCACGGCGGGCGCCGCGCAGCTGTCCGGAACGGCGACGAGCGAGCAGGTCACCGGGTACCGCGTGGGCTTGTAGTCGCTCGGGACTCCGCCGCGCGCGGTGATGTCGCGGTAGGCGGCGACACCGTCGGTGGGACGGCGGGTCAGGCTCGGATCGTGCTGGGCGTCAACGGTGTACAGGCCGAAGCGGGCGGAGTAGTCGCCCCATTCGTAGTTGTCGGTGAGGCTCCAGTAGTTGTAGGAGACCACGTCGACGCCGTCAGCTTTGGCGCGCTGCAGCCAGTAGACGGTGTCGCGCAGATGATCGCCGCGGGTGTAGCCGTCGTCGCGACCGCCGTCCGGGCCGGTGGCCAATCCGTTCTCGATCACGCGAATGGGCTTGCCGGGGAACCGCGCCGCGATGTGGCGGAGCACGTAGTAGATGCTCTCCGGGGCCTGGGTGCTCTTCCAGAACTCCCCGGTCGCGCCGTACGCGGCGGACAGGTCGGTGACCGAGGTGGAGTAGTAGTGATCCACGCCGATGAAGTCCAGGCTCTCGCGCATCTGGTCCGGGAACAGCTGCTCCAGCCACGACTGCACGCCCGGGATCGGGATGTACGCCAGATTGGAGGAGACCTGCGCGTCCGGCTGCACGGAGTGGATGTGGCGGTAGATGTCCCGGTGCGCGGCGACGATGCCGGACACCATCGCGCCCGCGTTCTCCGGGCGCAGACCGCCGTACATGAGCTCGCGCCGGACGTATTCGGTCGGCTCGTTGAAGGTGATCCACAGCGGGCGCGCCCACGCGTAGCGATCGACCACCCGCCGCGCGAAATCGACCAGTTCCGAGGACATCTCGGGTCGATTCCAGCCGCCGCGATCCACCTCCCACCCGGGATGGACCCAGTGGTTCAGGGTGATCATCGGCCGCATGCCGGAGTCCACGATCCGCGCGATGACCGCGTCGTAGAATGCCCACCCCGCCGGATCATCGCTCCCCGGAACGGTTTCCACGCGCGACCACTCGACCGAGGTGCGATAGATCCCCACCCCCAGGCTCCGCGCCCGCGCGATGTCGGCCGCGTAGTTGTGGAAGAAGTCGACCGAGTTGCCGATGGGCTCGCGCACCCGGCCCTGATCCCCGTACCGCAGCCAGTTGCTGTCGGGGCTGTAGCCCTCGGACTGGAATCCGGACTGCGCGACACCGAACTCGAAGTCCTCGCCGAGCCCCGGCACATCCGCACCCGCCGGCCCGGCGCCCGCCACGGTCATCGTCGCGATCGAGAAGGCCGCGGCCACCCCCGCCGTACACAGTTTCGACCACCGCTGCCGCACTTCGATCCTCCGGTCCACCGAGCTCTACCGATACACCGATGCATCCGGATGCATCGGTGTACGCGGAAGTATGCTGCGCGCCCGCGATGTGCGCCAGGGATCGCGAACAAGATTCCGGTACAGGCGAATCCCGGCGCGCGTGCTCAGCCCCGATCGGCCGGGGTCGCCGACGGCTGCAGCAGGCGTTCCTCGAGTGCCGCCACCTGGGCCGCGACGCGTTCGTGCTCGGCGAGGTGCACCAGATCCGCGAACGCGCGATCAACACCGGAGTCGGCGATGGCGCGTTCACAGCGACGGGCCAGCTCGTGCCGGTCGGTACCGGGCGGCACCGTGGGCTGCAGGGTGAGCTCGGCGACCACGCCCCGCGAGCGCAGGACACGGCGGATCGAGTCCGCCATCGTGTCGACGCCGACGAACGCGGGGACCGTGGAGACCGCGCCGTCGGCGTCGAGGTAGCGCAGCTGGATCGGCTGCACCGGCGTGCCGGTGTCCACCGCGGCCTGGAACAGCGCGGGCCGCAGGTGACCGTGGGCGCGACCGCACCAGGTGGTGCCCTCGGGGAAGATGCCGACGCGCTCGCCCGCGCGCAGGCGGGCCGCGATCTCACCGATCACGCCGGGCAGGGCGCGCAGGCGTTCGCGTTCGATCGGGATGACGCGGACCTTGCGGGCGACCGCGCCGAGCACCGGCCAGTCGATGAGGTCGGCGCGGGCGACGAAGGAGGTCGGCTCCACCGCGGACAGCGCCATGACATCGGTCCAGCCGATGTGCGGGGCGACCACGAGCACCCCGCCCGGGGTGTCGCCTGCCGCCCGATTGTCGATCACACGTACGCGAATTCCACAGCAGTGCAGCAGTGTCCGCGCGTAGCGGCTCTGCAGGGCCGGACGGCGGCGGCGCGGGGTGAGCACGTGCCCCAGCGGGAACGAGGCCAGCACCGCACCGAAGCCGACGATGCGGGCGGCCATCAGCAGCAGGCTCGCCTCGGGTGCGGTGCGCACGCACTCGGGGCCGCAAGGGCTGTGCGGCATCCACGCGTGGGCGCCGGATTCAGCGGGCGGACAAGACAATCCGGCCGTTCCGGGGGAAAGCAGGGCAGGCATCATGATTCATCACCGGGCATCCATACTGGCGACCGCGGACTGCAGGCGCTCCAGGTAACGGGTATTGACGGTCGAAAGCCCCAGCAGCGCGACGAAATCCGCGACCGCGAAGTCGGGGTCGTGCGCCGGTTCGCCGCAGATCTGAGCGTTGAGGCGCAGGTAGCCGTTCATCAGCGCGGGCAGCTTGGGGCGCGCGGGCGGCTCGATCTCGTCGAGGGTGCGGCCCTCGACGACGACCGGGTTGTACGGGCGCACACGGCGTTCCGGCTCCAGGCCGTGCTTGCGCAGGATCAGGTCGCGCACCCCGCGCACGTTCGCGCCGGGCCGATCGCCGGGCTCGGGAACCATCGGGACCGAGACGCAGCCCATGATCCACTCGTAGCCGGTGAGCTGGATGTAGTGCAGGATGCCCGCCCACATCAGGGTCAGCACCGAGCCGTTGCGGTGATCGGGCACCACGCAGGCGCGGCCCATCTCGACCATCCGGTTGCCGACCGGATCCAGTGCGCCCAGATCGAATTCGGTGGCGGTGTAGTAGCCGCCGGCGGCGGTCACCTTGTCCGGGGGCAGCATGCGGTAGCAACCGACGAACTGATCGGTGAGTTCGTCGCGAACCAGCAGGTGGTCGCAGTGATCGTCGAAGCGATCGGCGTCCAGGCCGGCCGGGTTGGCGGGGATGGCGAAACCCGGCTCGTTGGCGAACACCTGGTAGCGCAGCCGCTGGGCGGCCTCGCGATGCTCGGCATCGGAGGAAACGACCAGGGAGTACTGCGAACGGCCCTGGGTGCGGGGCGGTTCCGGGCGCGAGAGGGGGGCAGACGCTGCGGGGAGCAGGCTGGACTTCGACACTGCCGTGCTGGTCATGCTGTTGATCAAGCCAGGCCCAGACTGCGCCGGAGCGACCGCCAGATGGCGGGTCGATGCCAGTCCGATGAACGCGTCGGGGCCCGCACCCGGAGTTCATCGGATCGCTTCCGAACGTTCCCTACCAGGACAAACGCTCGTATTCCGAGTGGGTACGGCGTGCGTTCCGGACACCCGGTACGCCGGTGGGCGGACGTCCGGCGCACCCGCCGGGCGCGCTCGCGTACTCCGGTCAGCGGGCCGAGATCGCGAGCCTACGCCACCGCGCCGGACGCCTCCGCACCGGGTCGGCGGCGGAACAGCAGTGCTGTGTCACCGAATTCGTGCCAGAGGTATCCGGTGTCGACGGCCGCGCGGTAGGCCGCGCGCACCACCTCGGCCCCGGCGACCGCTTCCAGCAGGTGCAGATGCGAGGCTCCCGGCGCGTGCCAGCCGGTGATCAGGCCGTCCACCACCCGGGCCGGGCGCGATCCGTCGAGCACGAGCGAGGTCCAGCCCGCGGTGGCGCGCACCAGGCCCCGGTCGTCGGCGGCCGACTCCAGGGCTCGGGTCACCGTGGTGCCGACCGCGATCACCCGCCCGCCCGCGGCGCGGGTCAGGTTCACCAGGCGGGCGGTCAGATCGGGAACGGTGAGACGCTCCGGATTGGGCGGCTCCCCGGTCTCGGGCGAGGAGACCCCGGTGTGCAGGGTGATCGGGGCCAGCGCGACCCCGCGGGCCACGAGCTCGGTGACCAGCGCGTCGGTGAAGGGCCTGCCCGCACTGGGCATTTCGGCGCTGCCGGGCTCGCGGCCGAAGACCGTGCGGTAATAGTCCGCCGACCAGCGTTCGGGGACATAGGAGTAGGTGATGGGGCGGCCGTGCCGGGCGAGCAGGTCCCGGACCGAGGTCTCGACCTCGGCCACCCACAGGCGGGTCGCGCCCGGCAGCCACGGCTCGGCCAGCAACGCTGTCGAACCGTCCGGAAGGCGCAGCCGGGCACCGGTTTTCAGCGGCGGGCCCGCCCACGGGATGCCCGCCGGATCACGCGGCTCGACCGCCCAGCGCCGGCCGGTCAGCCAGGTGGAGAAGTGCAGCACCGCGGGCACACCGTCGAGCTCGGCTTCCACCGCCGCCGCGAGCATGGCCGAATTGTTCACCACCACCAGGTCTCCCGGGCGCAGGAACGCGGGTAGCTCGCGGAAGCGGGCGTGGGTCAGCGCGCCGCCGTCGCTGACCAGCAGGCGAACCTCGTCACGGGCGACACCGCGCGCCTCGGGCGGGGTGGTGGCCGAGAGCTCGGCGGGCAGGGTGAAGTCGAGACCGGTCAGCTCCGTGGTCATGACGCCACCACCGGATCCGATACCGCGTACCGGCCACTGGGCAGCCGTGCGTCGAGCAGGCGGAGCAGGGCGGGGACGACCGACTCGGGTTCGGGGCGGTCGGAGATGTCCTCGCCGGGGAACGCCGCCTGATGCATGTCCGTGCGCATGTCGCCCGGGTCGAAGGCGTAGATCCGCAGGCCGGGATGCTCCACCGCGAGTACAGCGGTGAGGTGGTCCAGCGCCGCCTTGCTCGCCCCGTACCCGCCCCAGCCCGGGTACGCGGCGACGGCGGCGTCCGAGCTGATGTTGACCACGACGCCCTCGGCGGCGCGTACCGCGGGCAGCACCAGCTGGGTGAGCGCCAGGGGCGCAACGACATTGGTGTCGAACAGCGCCGTCAGATCGGCGAGGGGGTAGTGCTCGAGCGCGGGCAGCGGACTGGTTCCGAGCGCACCGGCGTTGTTGAGCACCAGGCCGACCGGTCCCCCGCCGAGCGCCCGGACCAGGTCGCGCCGATGCGCCGGGTCCGCGATGTCCCCCGCCACGGCCGTCGCCCCGGTCGCGGCCCGCACGCGCTCCAGGCGCTCGGCTCCGCGCGCGGAAATGACGAGCTGCCAGCCCCGGGCGGCCAGCTCCAGCGCGACGGCCCGCCCGAGTCCCGCCGACGCTCCCGTGATCAGTGCCTTCTTGTTTCGCTCCATGCAGCCATCGTTCAACCTCAACCTAACTCGAGGTCAATGGCGCGGGCCCGCCTTCCGCCCACGGCAGAACCGGGAACGATTTTGTGGTCGGCGCGGTCCCGGCTCGGGTCTCTACCCCACACGGGTCCAAGAGGATCTCGCAGCGGCATTCCGTGTTCGATGAAGGGGGCGCTGACGGCGGGTCCGAGGTCGGGCCGAAGTCACCGACACGCTCCCGGCCGAGGACATCGGCATGACGCCGGGTGAGGCGGCCTGCCCGAGACCGGCAACCTCACCGTCGCGGAGATCGCGCGGGCCGAGCCCACCAATAGTCCACTACGGCAACACGATTGGACCCCACACGAGGCGACCGGCGCGATGCTCAGCGCAGTTCGCCGTCGAACGCGCACCGCGCGAGACCCAGCAACTGGTCTCGGCCGGCAACAGCGCGCACCGGGTCAGCGCCCGGAGCGTGCGCGCCAGGCCGCGGCGGATTCCAGATTCGCGAGCGGGTGCAGCATCTCGAAGTCGAAGGCCGCCAACGCGGCACCCGCGCGAACACGCTGCGGCAGATCGGGATTCGCGAGCGCGCCGCGGCCGAGGCTGAGCACGTCGGCGTGTCCGCCGGTCAGCACCGCCGCGGCCTGCTCGAGCATGTGCATTCCGCCGTTCGCGATCACCGGGCGGCCGGACACCTCGCGGGCCACCTGGGTGATGGTGCGGCCACTCGAGAAACGCGCGGTCTCGATGAAATCCTTTCCCTCACTGGCGATGTGCAGGTAGTCCGCGGCGCGCACGGCCTCGAAGACCACGCGGGCGTCGGCCTCGCCACCGGGCCAGCGGTAGGTGAAGTCGTTCACCTTGGTCTGCGACAGGCGCACCCCGACCACGAGGTCACCCGCCGCGGCGCGCACCGCGTCCAGGACCCGGGCGGTCAGCCGGATGCGATCGGCCACCGATCCGCAGTACTCGTCGGTGCGGCGATTGGTGTAGTCGGTCAGGAACTGGTCGAGCAGATAGCCGTTGGCACCATGGATCTCGACGCCGTCGAAACCCGCGGCCCGGGCGTTCGCGGCGGCGGCGGCGAATCCGGCCACCACCTCGTCGATATCGCGGGCGGTCATCTCCCGGGGCGCGGCCCACGCGCCGCCGACGCCGCCGTAGTCGACCATCATCTGCCCGCGCGGCGGCACCGCCGACGGGCCGATGGTCTCGAAGCCGTTGGCATTGCCCTGCGAGATCGCGCCCGCGTGCATCAGCTGCGCGATGATCACCGCGCCGGCCTCGTGTGCGGCGGCCACCACCGGGCGCCAGCCGTCCAGGTGCGCGGCGGTCACCAGTCCGGGCTGGTGAAAATAGCCCTGGCTGTGGGTGGCATCGGTGTAGACGCCCTCGGTGATGATCAATCCGAAACCGCCCGTGGCGTAGTCGCGGTAGTACTCGGCCATGGCCGCGGTCGGGGTGCCGTCGGCGGTGGCGGACACCCGGGTCATGGGCGCGACCGCGAGCCGGTTACGCAGGCGCAGACCGCCGAGATCGGCGGGGTCGAGCGCGGGGTGGGTGGACTGCCGTTCGGCGGTGGTCATGCGAAAGCTCTCCTCGAGAATGCGTGCGACATCGTTCGGGGAAACCTTCATCGACCGCGTGCGCGGGTACCAGCGCCTGGTTCACCGCTGACCCGCCAACCTGGGTCCGCCAGACCTACCCTTCGGGTTCGAGGTCGGCGGTTTCGCCCGGCGCGCCGGACAGGAAGGCCCGCAGCGCGCGCTGGGCCGGGGTGCCCGGCGCCGCGGTGTAGGTCACGAGGGCGCGGGCGCCGGGATCGCCCGTCAGCGGCAGGAATTCGTAGTTCAGCTCGATCGGGCCGAGCGCGCGGTGCCGGAAGTGGTAGCTGCCGAACGCGACGCCGGTGACGTCGTGGCTGCTCCAGAGTTCGTCGAATTGCTCACTGCTCGAACGCATTCGCTCGATGAAGGCGGTGAACTCCGGATCGCCGGGGCGATGCCCCGCGCGCAGGCGCAGGTCGCTCGCGATCTGCCGGGCCAGGCCGGGCTGCTGCTCGGCGAGCAGATCGTGAATGTGCGGATCGAGGAACACCAGGTACGCCCAGCTGCGTTGCGCGGCAGGAACACTCGCGAAATCCACGCCGAAGAACAGCTCCGCGGCCCGGTTCCAGCCCAGAATGTTGGTGTGGTGGCCCACGATGTAGGCCGGGATGTGCTCCATCGCGGCGAGCAGCGCGTGCAGCGCCGGGCGCAGCGTGGGGGTCTCCTCCGCGCCGTCGGCCGCGACCGGGGGGCGGGCCAGGTTGTAGAGGTGGGTGCGCTCGTCGGCGCTCAGGCGCAGGGCGCTCGCCACCGCGTCGAGCACCGCAGGCGACACGTTCTCCAGGCGGCCCTGTTCGAGCCGGGCGTAGTAGTCGACGCTGACTCCCGCCACCTGGGCGAGTTCCTCGCGCCGCAACCCCGGCACGCGACGCCGGGTGCCGAAGAAGGGCAGGCCGACGTCTTCCGGGCGCAGGCGCGCACGGCGGGAGGCGAGAAATCCTCCGATGTGCTCAGCGCTGTCCACGAGTTCCGAATTCTAGGGTGGGTCCGCCAGACCTCGGTTCGGTGGCCATCGGTTACGGCGGGACTGGTTCCCCCGCCCGGCGGCCGACAGGCTGGACCGGCACCGCCCGGTGCCCACCCGACCGTGAGGAATCGCCCGATGAGCGACCGCAATCCGCGCATTCAGAAGATCGCCACCAGCCCCGACTGGTACCACCCGTACCGCATCTCCCAGGCCATCACCGCGGGCGGCCTGATCCACGTCTCCGGCCAGGCCGGATTCGCCGAGGACGGCAGCACCGTGCCCGGCGGGTTCCTGAATCAGGGCCGCCAGGCCTTCCGCAACGTCGAACGGGTGCTGGCCGAGGCCGGCGCGAACCTCACCGACGTGATCAAGGTCGGGATCTTCGTCCGCGATATGCCCGCGAACCTCGCGCACGTGATCACCCTGCGCACCGAGTTCCTCGCCGAGCCCTATCCCGCGGACACCCTCCTGGAGGTCACCGCCCTGGCCCAGCCCGACTGGCTCATCGAGGTGGAGGTGGTGGCCCTGGCCCCCTGACCCCGGTTCCTCAGTGCCCCATACCGATTCCACCGTCCACGTTGATGACGGTGCCGGTGATGTACCCGGCGTCCGGGGAGAGCAGGAAGGCCGCCGCCGCGGCGATCTCGCGTGGCGTGCCGAAACGGCCGAGCGGAATGTGCGAGAGCGCGGTTTCGACCATCTTCGCGCTGACCGTCTCGGCCATGTCGGTCTCGGTGAAGCCGGGGGCGATGACGTTCGCGGTGATCCCGCGCGAACCCAGCTCCCGAGCCAGCGACCGGGCGATACCGACCACGCCCGCCTTGGCGGCGGTGTAGTTGACCTGGCCGGGCATACCCGACAGCCCCGATGCCGAACCGATGATGACGATGCGCCCGGCACGCTGCTTGAGCATGTTGCGGGTGGCGCGCTGCACGACCCGGAAGACGCCGGTGAGGTTGGTGTCGATCACCCGGCCGAACTGCGCGGTGCTCATGCGCATGACGAGGCCGTCCTCGGTGATGCCCGCGTTGGCGATGACCGCCTCGATCGGCCCGTCCTCGGTCTCGACGAGCGTGAACGCCCGGTCCACCGATTCGTCGTCGGTGACATCGCATTCGACCCCGCGCACCCCGTCCGGAACCGGCGCGCCGCGATGGGTGCCCCACACCGTATGTCCTTCGGCGACGAGACGACTGGCGATGGCGGCTCCGATGCCGCGATTGGCTCCGGTCACGAGGACACGCACGGGTACAACCTCCGGGGGGGTAGCTGGCGAAACGGCTGCGCCCGATAAGGATTCGGGTACGGCCGGGGTATACGGCGACCTCGATCGCGTTCCGGTTCGCCGGTATACCCCTGTCGCACAGCATAAGTGAGAGTTCACCACTGTCCGCTCGACCGCAGCCGAGGCCGGGCCGGATTACCCGTCGGCGCCGCCGGACCGGTTGCGCTGCGGGGCAGGGGTTTCCGGGGTCATGGCGGCACGGACGGTGTGGGGATCGAGGGGCTCGCCGGGGAGGGGGTGGGCGGCGCCGGCGCGCAGGCCGTCGAGCAGGATCGCCACGTGGCGGCGCCAGGCGTCGGGGGCCAGGGGGCGCACCGACTCGGTCGCGCGTACCACCGACCAGAGCAGGAGGCCGACGTCGGCCGGATCCACGTCGGGGCGGAGCTGGCCGCTGTCCCACGCCCGCTGCAGCAGTCGCTGAAAGAGGTGGTGGCCTTCGACTTTGGCCAGCTCGATGGGGGTGTCGGCGGGGAGGGAGCGGACGCAGATGTCGGTGAAACCGCGATCGGCGGCCTGCCACTGCGCCAGGGCCGTCAGGTGATCCACCAGGCCGGTCCAGGGATCGGGGGCCGCGAGCGAGCGTTCGGCGTGGCGCACCGAATCGAGTACCAGATCCCGCAGGGCGGCGTCGATCAGCAGATCACGGGTGGGGAAATGGTTGTAGAGAGTGCCGATGCTGACCCCGGCCGCCCGCGCGATGGCGGAGAGCGAGGCGTCCAGTCCTTCGGCCGCGAAGTGCCGCCGGGCCGCGGTGAGCACGCGATCGCGATTGTCGCGGGCGTCGCGCCGCCGCTGCCGGTCCGCCACCGCCCGTACCTCGCTCATACGGCCGATCCTAACAACTCGAGCACCCCCTCGATTTATGCGCTAAGTTGAGAGGGCACTCAAATTTGAGTGCCCTCTCAACTTAGAGTCAATCGATTCCAAGGAGTCAGCAATGCCGCATCTGGCCCTCTTCGGCGCGGGTCCCGCGCTCGGACTCTCCACGGCGCAGCGCTTCGGCCGCGCCGGATACTCGGTCACCCTCATCGCGCGCAACACCGAGGTACTCGGGGAACTGGGTAAGCAACTCACCGCGGACGGCGTCGCCGCCGATCACCTGGTCGCGGACCTCACCGACATCGATGCCGTCACCACCGCCCTCGACCACCTCCGCGCCCGGCACGGCGTCCCCGACGTGGTCGTCTACAGCCCCGGCGACGTCACCCGCCTGCCCGTCGCCGCGTCCGACCTGGACCTGCCCACCCTGCGCACCTGGCTCCCCCTGCACCTGCTGACCCCCGTCCACCTGCTGCACACCTTGCTCCCCGCGATGACCGAACGCGGCTCCGGCGCCGCGCTGATCGCCCTGGGTTCCGGTGCGCGCCAACCCCAGTCGGCCCTCGCGAGCGTGAACGTCCCCCAGTCGGGCCTGCTCACCTACCTGCACACGGTGAGCGAGGAGGTCCGCCCCCGCGGCGTCCGCGTGGGCGGCCTCCTGATCGGCCGCCTGATCGAGCGCAGCGCCGCCGCCCGCCTGGTCGAGTCCGGTCACTTCGACGAGATCACCCGCGAACAGTTCCCCCGCGTGCACCCCGACGAACTGGCCGATGAGCTGTACCTGATGGCCACCACCGACACGGAGGTGGAACGAGCCGCCTGACCACGCCCGACCCGTGCACGACAGAGCCGCCCGGGGTAAACCCTGGGCGGCTCGTCCGATCTCTCACGCCGCGCGCGTCACGCGGCCCGCGGCGGCTCCAAACCCTTAGTGGCGGAAGTCTTCTCGACCTCGGCGAACCCGGGCCGCCCGGTGCCTATGAACGCCACGAGCCACGAGAACACCGCGGCGAACCGGTTCCGGAAGCCGACCAGGTAGAACAGGTGCACGGCCAACCAGGTGAACCAGGCGATCGTGCCGGTGAACTTGATCGAGTCGTTCAGCTTGGTGACCGCGCTGAAGCGGCTGATCACCGCCATGCTGCCCTTGTCCCAGTAGGTGAACTCGGTGGCCGTCTGCTTCTTGCCGCGAATGATGTCCGCGACGTGACGGCCCTCCTGCATCGCGACCGGCGACTGCCCCGGGTAGCCCTTGAGCGAGGTCATGTCGCCGATGGCGTAGATGTCGGCGTGCCCGCCCACCGTGCAGTCCGGGTTGATCAGCAGTCGCCCGGCGCGGTCGGTCTCGCAGCCCGTGGCCTCGGCCAGGATCTCGGCGAACCCGCCCGCCTGCACGCCCGCCGACCACACCACGGTCTCCGCGGCGATCCGGCGCTCGACCCCGTCCTTGCTCTTGACGGTCACCTTGCCCTCGTCGATATCGGTCACGAAGGTATCGGTCAGCACCTCGATACCGCTCTTGACCAGCGAGTCCTTCGCGTATTCGGAGAGCCCGCCGCCGAACGGCGGCAGCACCACGCCCGCGCCCTCGACCAGGGTCACCGAGTCCTCGGTGTTGTAGTACCGCTTGGCCAGTTCCTTGAGTTGGCCGGCCACCTCGACGCCGGTCGCGCCCGCGCCGACCACCACGAAGCTGAGCAGCCGGCGGCGGGTCTCGGGGTCGGCGTCCTTGGCCTCGGTGAACACGCGATCGATCTGCGCGCGCAGCGCCTTGGCGTCGTCGATCGTCTTGAGCGAGTAGGTCTTGTGCGCGAAATCGTCACGGCCGAAATAGGACTGGCTCGCGCCGGTGGCGGCGATCAGCGATCCGTAGCGGATCTTGCGCGGGCCCTCGGGGGTCTCGTAGGTCAGGATCGCGTTCGGGGCGTCCAGGGCGACGACCCTGCCGACCCGCGTCTCGCCGTTGCGGTGGTGCCGCAGGATGTTCTTGATGGGCGGGGCGATCTCATCGGAGGCCAGCACACCCGTCGCAACTTGATAGAGCAGGGGCTGGAAGAGGTGCTCGGGTGTGCTCGAGATCAGCACGTAGGGCACTCCCGACTTATTGAGCTGCTTGGCGGCACTGAGCCCGCCGAAGCCCGAACCAACGATGACAACCTCTACGGACTCGACACCCGCACCCGCGATCTGCATGACAGCCTCCTTCTCTCATGACTAACCGTGATTCGAAGTGCGAATGTTCCAGGGGTCAGGGCGCATAATCAATATGACTCTTATCTAGATTGATCATGAATTGGAGAAGTGCCGTGGAACTGCGACAGCTGGCCTACTTTGTCGCCGTTTGCGAAGAACTCAGCTTCAGCCGGGCGGCGACCCGGTGCTTCATTTCGCAATCGGCCATCAGCCACCAGATCGCACGGCTCGAACGGGACCTCGGGGTGCCGCTGTTCGAACGCTCGACAAGATCGGTCGTACCCACCGACGCGACCACTCGGCTACTTCCTCTTGCGAAGCAAATGCTGAGCCTGGAATCCGCCATTCGTGCAGCTGTAAGGGCATCCGGCCCGCGCATTCGCCTCGCGGCGAATATGAGCTTCGCAACAAGATCGCTCTCGGCCATTGCCGGAGCACGCGAAGCGCATCCCGGCGCCGAGATCGAATTCGTCATCAAACCGTTCCGCCAGCGCATCCAGGCGGTGGCCGACGGGGACTGCGATCTGGCCCTGATCCGGGGCAGCGTCGATCAGCCCGGACTGACCGTCGAGAAGCTCTGGGTCGAGGATCTGGTCATCGCCACCTCCACCGCGCACCCCCTGGCGGGCCGCCGCGACGTGACCCTCACCGAACTCGGGGCCTACCCGCTACTGCTGCCGCCGGAACTCGATCAGGTGCTGTTACACAACGTGGTGCGTGCGGCCTTCGCCGATCTGCCCACCGGTCCGGCCTACGGCCCGCCCATTCCGCCGGACCACACCGCCACCATGGAGCTCATCAATCGGCCCGACGCCTGGACGATCCTCTACGCGGACTCGCAGACCGAGGGCATCGCGACCCTGCGGCTCAACGGCCATCCGCTGCGGGTGCCGGTATCGGCGGTGGTGCGCAGCGATATTCGCCAATCGCCCATCCTGACCACGCTGCTCGCGGCCCTGCACTGCGCGTGATTCCCGCCCCGCTCGGCGGGTGCACCGATTCGTAGCGCGGGAGACCGCGACCGACCTAGTCTGTGGTCGTGACCCAGGAGAACATGCGGGCCTCCGACGCCGACCGCGAACAGATTGTCGACCGGCTCCAGGCAGCGATGGACGAAGGCCGGCTCACCATCTACGAATACGACGCCCGGCTCAAGGACGTGTACGCGGCCAAGACCTACGGTGAGCTGGAACCGATCCTGGCCGACCTGCCCGCCCAACGGAATTCGCGCGCGGGCAAGCTCGGCGGGGACGCGGTGCCGCAGTGGGTGGTGATCATGTGGATCCCGTGGGTCGCGGTCGGACTGCTGGTGATCGGGATCTGGCTGGCGACCGGACTCGGGTACTTCTGGCCGGGGTGGGTGATCGGGCCGTGGGGCGCGGCCTATCTGATTCCGACCTTCATCGGGATCCTCACCAACCGCGACAACGGGCAGGCCAAGGGTCCGCACAAGCGCTGAGCGCCCGCACATCCCGCGCCCGCGGGCGCTAGCGGCGCAGCGCGGTCGCCACCGCCAGATGCAGGCGCAGATCCTCGGGTTCCTCGTCCTCGTCCGCCCAGACGATCTCCTCCATCGCCCGCATGAACGCCCACCCCCGCGCCCGCTCCGCGTCGATCTCCAGCGCCGCCGCGGTCCGATCCACCACCGCGCGTGCGTGTTCCGGGGTCGGCGCGCTCTGCACCTGGATCATGACCAGGAATCCGGCATCGAACGCCGCCTCACCGACATAGGGCTTGGGGTCGATCATGAGCCACGGTTCCCGCTGCGCGGCAACGATATTGCCCAGATGGGTATCGCGATTGACGATGAGCAGCGGGCCGTCCGGTACCGAAAGTTTCTCGCACCATCCCGCGGCGTGCTCGAGCAGCGGGGCCGGAATCAATTGCGCGATATCGGGCTCGGGGTCCAGGAACAGTTCTTTCCACTCCGCCACCATGTCGGCCGCCGCCGGAATGGCCGGGTAATCGTCCGGAATCGCCACGGCGGGGCGGCGCAAACGCCGATACAGACCGCACGCCAGCTCCACCCTGCCGATGTTCTCCGGCAGGCCCTCGTTACTCGGAAATCCGGGCTGGAACACCAATTCCGTTCCGGGCCGGGCCCATTCGAGCAACATGGCCCCCGTGACGGGATCGAATTCGTACAGCCGCACCGCACCGTCGCCCGCGTACGCGAACAATCCCGCCGGCTCGCCCACATTCTCCTCGTCCACCACCGGGATCTTCAGCACCGCCTCGGAACCGTCCGCCCGTTTCACCGGGGCCACGAAGGAATGCGTGCCACCGCCGAAGGCCGCGCCCGTGATCTCCAGATCCCACGCCGCGCACCGCGCCGCGACCGCGTCCGGCAACTCCGCCAGCCACCGCCGCCCGCGCTCGTCGAAGACCTCGGCGATGTTCTCGGCGACATCGGGCGGCAGCGTGATCGGCATGGCGCCAGCCTCTCAGATCCCACCCTGCGCGGCCATCGGTTAACCGCCCGGCCCGCCGCGCGGGCGGGTGTGCCCGGGCCGGGAAACGGGACCGGTAGCGTCGCGGTGTGCAAGGGATGACTGAGGAACAGTTTCGCGCCGCGCTCACCGCGCTGGCCGGGGATTTCGGGAGCTGGAGCCGGGCGGAGGTGACCGCGGCGTGCGCCGGCGCGGGCTGGGTCGTGACGGCCGACGGCATCGACATCCCGGGGCTCGACCACCCCGGCTGGATCGCGGAGAACTCGATTCCGGGGCGCTCGGGCGCGCCCGAGATGGAGGCGATCGGGGTGCAGGTCACCAAGGCCGATCCCGAGGAGTTCCACGAATTCCTCGATACCGCGATCGACGTGTGGGGCGAGCCGTCCTGGTTCGGCGGCTGCCGGAACGTGTTCGCGCGCTGGCGCGACGCGCGGACCTTCCGCGAGCTGTCGCTGGACCGCGCCGGCAAGCTCGGCGTGCGCGCGGGCTCCACGCTCGCCTTCGAGCGGTGGTACGAGCGCGCCTGGGAGCTCGAGGACGACCTGAACGAAGTGCCGTTCACCTGGATGGCCGACATGGACGGCCCGGGCATGGACGATTTCACCTACGGCGAGAAGGTGCTCTCGCAGTGGGACGACGTCACCGACGCGCTGGCGGACACCCTGCAGGACGTGCACCTGGCCATGCTGGCCCTGGGCACCGAGGACGACGATTCGGTCGCCGGACCGGATCGCCTCGTGATCACCCTGCAGGGCAACCCGGACGCGTACCGGGGTCCGGACGATCAGGACGATCCCGACGACGAGGACTGGACCACGGTCGATCCGGAACTGAAGGTGCAGATCGCGCTGTACCCGGACTCGGTGACCCTCGCCGTCAGCGAACGCCCGGAATGGCGAGCCGAGCTCAAGGCCAAGGCGTTCAACCCCGGCCAGGACGGCGTCCAGGTGCGCCAGCTCCCCGACGACCGGGCCTCCCTGATCGAGGTCGCCGAGCTGACCGTGCACTTCCTGCGCCGCTTCGGCTTCACCTCGCCCGAGCACGTCGCGCACGACTCCTGGCGCTTCCCCAGCCCGTTCGACTTCTTCACCCTGACCTGCGTGGGCTTCTTCGAGGCCGAATCCGCCGAGGCGGAGGACTAGTCACTCGGTGACGGGCGTACTCGTCTCGTGGACCGACCTCCACAGATGCGTGCGCCCGTCGGTCACCAGAACCGCGGTCGCCACCCGCCGCGTCCGCACCTCGCCGATCCGGTTCGCCGCCGCGAACCGCACGATCACGAGATTGCCGCTGCGCGCGATCTCCCGCACGTCGGAAACCTCGATCGCCATGCCCGGCTGGGTGTTTCGCGCGGACCACACCCCCGCCAGCAGGGTTTCCCGGTCCACGGTCTGGCCGGTGGTCACCACGGAGGTGAACTGCTCGTCGAGCGCCGCCGCGATGCGGTCGAAAACCTTGGGCGCGCAATCGGTTCCGAGCACCTCGGCCAGATCCCAGTGCAGCGCGGCCACGACCCGCGTGAGTTCGTCCCCGTCGCCGCCGGCATGCTCTGGCACACCGGATGGCTCGGGCTCCCTCGATCGTCTCCCCATATCCTGATCCCCCCCGCCCGACTCGAAGACCTCCGATCCTCACACGGCTCCGCCTCGCGCACCATACGGGCTGCGACACATGACGGCCTCGCCCGCCTCGAAAGCCGATGGTTCCCGGCCGTTTCCGGCCGGGAACCATCGAATCCGCCCGCGCGCCGGCTCCTGCCCGCACCCGCGCGCGGCGGGTCAGTTGGTTCCGGGAATACCGCAGCCGCTGATCACGGCGCACGCGGTGACGGCGGACGAGCCCAGCAGGAACAGCACCGCGTAGGCGGTGCTCGCCGAGCCGGACAGCTCCGGCTGGTCCTGGGCGACCTGCGTCGTCGACGGTTCGGTCAGGGTCAGGGGCTCAGCCGCGGCCTGCCCCACCCCGGCGACGAGGAGACCGGACACACCGACGGCGGCAATGAGAGAACGCATGGCAGAACACCTTTCGAGCACGGAAACAACAGGGCCGCGAACCCGCGACAACTTACAAATGCAGCTATTTCAATATGCTGTAGCATTCTCCGCGCCTCGCGCCCCCAATTCCTGGGGCACCGCCGCCCCGGAAGCGCCTGGCGCGCAACGGCCTCCGCCGGCCGAGACACATCCCTCCCCCGCCGCCCAGTCGACGGCGGCTTCCACGCCCTTTGCCCGGGGCAGCCTCCCCTTCAACGACGATGACCCCCGACCGTTTCCGGCCGGGGGTCATCGAATCAGCTTGTGCCCGAAGGGGCATCAGCTACCGCGTCAGCGTCAGCCCTTGTGAGCCTTCACAGCCTCGGTGAGCTGCGGCGCCACGTTGAACAGGTCGCCGACGATGCCGTAGTCGCTGATCTCGAAGATCGGAGCTTCCTCGTCCTTGTTGACAGCGACGATGGTCTTCGAGGTCTGCATGCCCGCGCGGTGCTGGATCGCGCCGGAGATACCCAGGGCGATGTACAGCTGCGGGGAGACCGTCTTACCGGTCTGACCGACCTGGAACTGGCCCGGGTAGTAGCCGGAGTCGACCGCGGCGCGGGAAGCGCCGACGGCGGCACCGAGGGAATCGGCCAGCGGCTCGACGACCTTGCCGAAGTTGTCGGCCGAGCCGACGCCACGACCACCGGAGACCACGATCGCGGCCTCGGTCAGCTCGGGACGATCGCCACCGGCGACCGGCTCCCGCGAGACGACCTTGGTGACGCCCTCTTCCTGGGCGGGGATCTCGACGGCGACCTTCTCGCCGGCGCCGGCCTGCGGAGCGGCCTCGACGGCGCCCGGGCGGATCGAGATGACCGGGACGTCACCGGTGGCCTTGGCGGTCACGGTGAACGCGCCACCGAAGATCGAGTGCACGGCGGTGCCGTCGGCGTCGACCGAGATGACGTCCACGAGCAGGCCGGAGCCGATGCGCGCGGCCAGACGGCCCGAGATCTCCTTGCCGTCCGCGGTGGCGGCGACCAGGATCGCGGCCGGGGCGGCCGACTCGGACAGACCGGCGAGCACGTCGACCTTCGGGGTCACCAGGAAGCCGTCGGCATCCTCGGACTCGGCGACGTAGATCTTCTCGGCGCCCGCGGCAATCAGGGCGTCGGCCAGCTTGTCGGCGGTGCCGGGGGCGGCGACGACGACGGCGGCCGGGGTGCCCAGGGTGCGGGCGGCGGTGATGAGCTCGGAGGTGACCTTCTTGGGCGCACCTTCGGCGTGCTCCACGAGCACGAGTACTTCTGCCATTTGTCTTTCTCCTGAAGTTGGTTCGGCTCGGGGGGCTTTAGATGATCTTCTGACCAACGAGGTAGGTGGCGATCTGCTGGCCGCCCTCACCCTCGTCGACGATCTTCTCGCCCGCCGTGCGCGCCGGCTTCGGGGTCACACCGGTCACCTGGGTGCCGGCGTTCGCAACGCCCACGGTCTCCGGGTCAACGCCCAGATCGGCCAGGGTGAAGGTCTGAACTTCCTTCTTCTTCGCGGCCATGATGCCCTTGAAGGAGGGGAAGCGGGGCTCGTTGATCTTCTCGGTGACCGAGACGATGGCCGGGAGACCGGCCTCGAGCTTGAACACGCCCTCGTCGGTCTCGCGCTCGCCGGAGATGCGGTCGCCGTCGACGGTGAGCTTGCGCAGGTGGGTCAGCTGCGGCAGGCCGAGGTACTCGGCGATGATCGCGGGGACCGCACCGGCGCGGCCGTCGGTCGCCTCGTTGCCGGCGATGACCAGCTCGACGCCCTCGATCTGGCCGAGAGCGGCGGCCAGGACGTAGGAGGTCTGCACGGCGTCCGAGCCGTGGATGGCGTCATCCTGAATATGGATGGCCTTGTCGGCGCCCATGGACAGCGCCTTGCGGATGGCATCGGTGGCACGGGCCGGGCCCATGGCCAGCACGGTGACCTCGCCGCCCTGGGCCTCCTTGATCAGCAGCGCCTCTTCGACGGCGCGCTCGTTGATCTCATCGAGGATGGCGTCGGCGGCTTCGCGATCGAGGGTGTAGTCACCGTCGGTCAGCTTGCGCTCGGACCAGGTGTCAGGAACCTGCTTGATCAGTACGACGATGTTTGGCATGGGTCTTCGTCGACCTCCTGTTCTGGGTGGCACGGGTGTGGCGGTCGCACGATCTGGTTGTCCGTACGTCCACAGGTAGCTCGGCCAGGAGATTACCCTACGTTAAGTTACTCGCGGGTAACTTAGGCTGTGATGTTTCTCCACCACCGGATCCGGGTGCCGCTGTGATATGGACAACCGCTAACGTCGGACCCATGAGCGAGGCCGTGATACCCACCGAAAACCACACCGATCCCCTGCCTTTGACCGGTGAGCGGACGGTGCCCGGCATCGCCGAGGAAAACTACTGGTTCCGCCGCCACGAGATCGCCTACGTGCGTTTGCTCGAGCGTTGCGCGGGCAAGACCGTGCTCGAGGCCGGCTCGGGAGAAGGCTACGGCGCCAATATGATCGCCGGGGTTGCCGAGCGTGTGATCGGCCTCGACTACGACGACCAGGCGGTCGCGCACGTGCGCGCCAAGTACCCGGCGGTGGAGATGATCCAGGGCAACCTGGCCGACCTGCCGCTCGAGGACGAGTCGGTCGACATCGTGGTGAATTTTCAAGTCATCGAACATCTTTGGGATCAGTCACAATTCGTTCGCGAATGCCTGCGGGTGCTCAAGCCCGGCGGCAAGCTGCTGATCAGCACGCCCAACCGGATCACCTTCTCCCCCGGCCGCGACACCCCGCTCAACCCCTTCCACACCCGCGAACTCAACGCCGCCGAACTCACCGAACTCTGCGTCGAGGCCGGTTTCCGGCTCGAGCTGATGGCGGGCGTCTTCCACGGCGCGCCGCTGGTCGCCCTCGACGAGAAGTGGGGCGGGTCGATCATCGACGCGCAGATCGAGCGCGCCCTCGCCGGCGAGCCCTGGCCCGCCGACCTGACCGCGGATGTCGCGGCCGTGCGCACCGACGACTTCGACCTGCTCGCCGATACCGAAAGTGATATCGATGCCAGCCTCGACCTGGTCGCCATCGCGGTGAAGCCGTGAGTTCAACGGAAGGCCGGGCCGTGTCGAACGGGCACTCCGCAAGCTCCGTGCCAGGCCAGTTCACCCTGGTCCTGCACTCGCATCTGCCGTGGCTGGCGCACCACGGGCGCTGGCCCGTCGGCGAGGAGTGGCTGTACCAGTCCTGGGCGGCTTCCTACCTGCCCGTGGCCGAGGTGCTGGGAAAGCTTGCGGCCGAGGGCCGTTCGCATCTGCTGAGCCTGGGCATCACCCCGGTGCTCGCCGCGCAGCTCGACGACCCGCATTCGCTGCTGGGCATGCATCACTGGCTGGGCAACTGGCGGCTGCGTGCCGACGAGGCGTCCATGTCGGGCAACGTCGCGCTCGGCGCGCACGAACATCGCCTGGCCACCGCCGCGCTGGCCGACTTCGAAACCCGCTGGCGGCACGGCGCCTCGCCGGTGTGGCGCGAGCTGATCGACGCCGAGGCCATCGAGTTGCTGGGCGGACCGCTGGCCCACCCGTTCCAGCCGCTGCTGGACGAGCGGCTGCGGGCGTACCAGCTCTCCGAAGGGCTCGCCGACGCGCGACAGCGCTGGGGTCACACGCCCGCGGGCATCTGGGCGCCCGAGTGCGGATTCACCCCCGGCATGGAACGCGGATACGACCGCGCCGGTGTGACGCACTTCATGGTGGACGGGCCCGCGCTGCGCGGCGACACCACCCTCGGCCGCCCGGTGTGGGACTCGGACGTGGTCGCCTTCGGACGCGATCTGCACGTCAGCTATCGCGTCTGGTCGCCGAAATCCGGCTACCCGGGCCACGCCGCCTACCGTGATTTCCATCACTACGATCACGCCACCGGTCTCAAACCGTCCCGCGTCACCGGCAAGACGGTCGCGGGTGCGGACAAGGCTCCCTACGATCCCGAACTCGCCGCCGCGGCGGTCCGCGAACACGTCGCGGACTTCGTGGAAACGGTGCGTGAACGATTGATCTCCGAGTCCGCGCGCATCGGCCGCCCGGCGCTCGTGGTGGCCGCCTTCGACACCGAACTCTTCGGCCACTGGTGGCACGAGGGACCGCAGTGGCTCGAGCAGGTCCTGCGCGCGCTGCCCGAGGCCGGCATCGAGGTCGGCACCCTCGCCGACGCCCGGGCCAAGGGTTTCGTCGGAGAATCGGTGCAGCTCAGCGACTCCTCGTGGGGTTCGGGCAAGGACTGGCGGGTGTGGGCCGGGGATCAGGTCCAGGATCTGGTCGACCTCAACGCGGAGGTGGTGCAGCTGGCGCTGGACACCCTCGACAAGATGCGGGTGGAAACCGGCGCGAGCGCCCCGGAAACGGGCGAAACCGGCCTGCAGGGACTGCGGAACCCGGTCGCCGATCAACTCCTGCGGGAGGCGATCCTGGCGGTCTCGAGCGACTGGGCGTTCATGGTGTCCAAGGACTCCGCCGCGGGGTACGCGCGTGACCGAGCCCATGAACACGCACACGCGGTGCGCGAGATCGCGGCCGCAGTTTCCGGCGGGCAACTCGCCAAAGCGGAGCAATTGGCGGCAGGATGGTACGCGGCCGACGGATTCTTCCCAGCGCTGGACGCGCGCCGGCTCGGCCCCTCCTCAGAAGGACCCCAATGAAGATTTTGATGGTGTCGTGGGAGTACCCACCCGTCGTTGTCGGCGGGCTGGGCCGTCACGTCCATCACCTGGCCACCGAGCTGGCCGCCGCCGGGCACGAGGTCGTGGTGCTGGCTCGTCGCCCGATGGGCACCGACGCCTCCACCCACCCCACCCACACGTTCATCGAGGACGGCGTGCTGGTGGTGGCCGTGGCCGAGGACCCGCCCTGCTTCGACTTCGGCGACGACATGCTGGCCTGGACCCTGGCCATGGGACACGCCATGGTGCGGGCCGGGATCGCGCTCAACAAGCCCGGCATCGGCGAGGGCTGGACCCCCGATGTGGTGCACGCGCACGACTGGCTCGTCGCGCACCCGGGCATCACGCTGGCCGAACACTACGACGTGCCACTGGTTTCCACGATTCACGCCACCGAGGCGGGCCGGCACAGCGGCTGGGTCTCGGGCCGGGTCAACAAGCAGGTGCACTCGGTCGAGTGGTGGCTCGCGCACGACTCCGACGCGCTCATCACCTGTTCGGAATCGATGAAGGACGAGGTCGAGCGGCTGTACCGGCCCGAGCGCGCACCGGTCACGGTGATCCGCAACGGCATCGACGTGAGCTCCTGGACCTTCCGCGAACGCGCGCCGCGGTCGGGACCGCCGCGCCTGCTGTACGTGGGCCGGCTCGAATACGAGAAGGGCGTGCAGGACGCGATCGCGGCGCTGCCGCGCATCCGCAAGCAGTACCCGGGCACCACCCTGACCATCGCCGGCATCGGCACCCAGTTCGACTGGCTGCGTGAGCGCGCCCGCGCCGCGCGGGTCGCGCGCGCGGTGAACTTTGTCGGCCGCCTCGATCACGCGGATCTGCTGGGCTGGCTGCACGGGGCCGACGCCATCGTGCTGCCCAGCCGCTACGAGCCGTTCGGCATCGTGGCGCTCGAGGCCGCCGCCGCGGGCACCCCGCTGGTGACCTCGACCGCCGGTGGACTCGGCGATCTGGTGACCGACGGCGTCACCGGCGCGTCCTTCGAGCCCGCAGATGTCAACGGCGTCGTGGACGCGGTGTGCTCGGTGCTGGACGACCCTGCCGCCGCGCAGGATCGGGCCTGGGCCGCGCGCGAACGCCTCACCGCCGATTTCGCGTGGGACGTGGTCGCGCAGGAGACCGCGCTGGTGTACCAGTCGGCCAAGCGCGGCGTCCGCAACCCGCTCGGGCGGCCGGAGATCTCCGAACGGCCACTGCCGGAACGGGATCCGAACCAGCCGTACTGAGCGCGGCTGGTTCGTGCGGGTTCGCGGGAGACCCTTCTGCCGTGAACTAGAACGTGTTCTAATTCACTCATGGGTGGAAACGTCAGCGGCTTCGCGGATCCGAGATTCCGGGCCGTGCGCGAGATCTTCGAGGAGAGTTTCGCGGACGGGCAGAACCTGGGCGCGGGCCTCACGGTGTACGCGGACGCGCGGCTGGTGGTGGATCTTTGGGGCGGCGTCGCCGATTCGCGCACGGGACGCGCGTGGGAGCAGCACACCCCGTGCCCGACCTTCTCGTGCACGAAGGCCGTGACCGCGACCGCCGCACTGCAGGTCGCGGCGCAGCACGGGGTCGATCTGTACGCGCCGGTGACGAGCTGGTGGCCCGAATACGGCTGTGCCGGAAAGGAAGCCACCACCACGGCGGACCTGCTCTCGCACCGGGCGGGGCTGCCCGCGTTCGACCGCCCGATCTCGGCGGCGGAGGCGGCCGACCCCGTCCACATGGCGGGGTTGCTCGCCGCGCAGACCCCGGAGTGGGAGCCGGGCACCCGGCACGGTTACCACGCGCAGACCTTCGGCTGGCTCGCGGGCGAACTGGTTCGGCGGCATACGGGTTCGACGGTCGGCGACTACGCTCTGCGCCGTCTGAAGGCCGGGCTGTACATCGGCGCGGACGAAGCCGTCCGCACCGCGGCGGCCCGCACCGAGTTCCCGCCCGCCGACGAGATGGCCTGGAACGACCCCTATCCCATCGACGCGGGCACCGCGGCCCGCATGGCCGCCGCCTTCCGCGATCCCGCCTCGCTGACCGTGCGCGCCACCACCAATCCCCTCGGCCGCTTCAATGATCCCGAGGTCCTGGCGGGCGGATGGCCCGGTGCGGGCCTGGTGACCACCTCCGACACCCTGGCCAGGTTCTATCGAACCCTGGTGCAGGGCAGATATCTGAGCCCGTCCTACCGCCGCGAGGTGACCGCCGAGCAGGTGCGCGGCCCGGACGCGGTGCTGCTGTCGGAGAGCGCTTTCGCCCTGGGTTACATGCTCCCCTGCGAGAACCTCATCCTCCCGAACTCGGTGCCCGAGGGCATATTCGGCCATCCCGGGGCGGGTGGTGGGCTGGCCTTCGCCGATCCCGGCAACCGGCTGAGCTTCGCCTTCATCCCCAATCTCCGCCGCGACTGGATGGCGGGCGACCGCCGCGCGTACAACCTCGTCGAGGCGGTGTACGCGGCACTGTGACGGGCACACGCGGCCACCCGGGCGAGGTGTGCGCCGCCTCCCGAAGCTGTTGATACGCATGGCATCCCACCAGCTTCCGGGATAGGTCGGCGGGTTCCCGGCGCGTGGCAGGGCCGGAGATTCGACCGGCCTGCCGAATGGTCCCGGGCGTCATCCACGATCGGACGGCGGCGGGGCATCCAGGAGCCGGCGGCGAAAGGAATCCTGGCGAAACGTGAAGGTAGTGCCGGTGACTCGGAGCAGGCCCGTTCGGCGGCACCAATCCAGGAACGCGGCGGGATGGGCGGTGAACTCGGAGCCGCGGGCGAATATCAGCCGCGCGCAGCCGTAACGCAGCAGCGCCGCGGTCCAGGGACCGCCGCCGGTGACGACCCACGCGACGAGCAGGAACCAGCCCACCTCGAGGACGGCCAGCGCGCCGGGGTCGGTATGCGTCGGAACGGTTGCGACGAGCCACAATCCGACCGCGAGGAACGGGGTCCAGTACCGAATTCCCGAACGGCGCAGGCGCAGTTCGTCGGGCCGGTGACCGGGTGCCCACTTCCCCAGCGCGACCACCAGCAGGGTCAGGGCTGCGCACAGGAACGCTGTGGGACACCAGATTCGAGCACCTTGCAACGGAGCCCAGAGCAGAGCGCGGCGTTCGTTGACATCGACGATCTGCAGTATCGGCAGCAGCCGTTCGCAGAGCACGAACGCACCGAACACCAGCCCCGCTGCCGCCACCTGCGCCGATATTGTCTGCGCGGCGGAAGGTCCCGGTGCACGGCGCGCGACGGCCTGCCAGCAGGCGAGGACGCTGGCGATCACCAGCGTGAGCACGAACGGCAGCTCGAAACCCTGCGCCCCCGCGGCGGCCGACGGCGGAATCAAGGCCAGCAGACCGAGGGACACCGTCGCGCCCACCAGACCAGCCGCCAGGCCGATCTCGGCCCAGCGGGCCGGTAGCACGGTGCGGTAGCGCGGCTCGGCCGACCACGGCCGCACGGCCGCGATCATGCCGCCCACCGCGGCGATACCCCACCACGCTCCGATGGACCATGGTTCCTGCGCCCGCAGGAACATCGTGGTGGCGGCGTAGCTCTCCCCGCCCAGGACCACCCGCACCAGCGGGCCGGTGAGCAGCGAATAGCCCTGGAGCACAAGCACACCCAGCATCGCGAACACGATCGCGTGCAGCACCCGGCACCGTGCGCCCGCCATGCGCCAGATCTCCCCCAGCGCGATGGTCCCGGCGGCGTGTCCCGGTGTACCGTGCCGCGCGAGGGTGCGCAGCCAGGCGTGCACCTGCGCTGAGGAATACCTGGGCTTGCCCGCCCTGCGGGTCGGCGGCTCACCCGCCACCGCCGTGTCGATGAGCGACGCGAACAACAGCGCGTCCACCGCGTCGGCGTCCGCGCACCCGGCCAGCAGCTCGGCCGCGGCGCGCCCGCCCACGCGCAGCAGGTGCACCGCCGGCGTGAGCCGCCCGGGTGAACCCAGCGCCCCGGCGAGCACGCCGCGCGGCCGCCCCGCCAGCTGCTCGAAGACCGGATCCCACTGCGCCGGATCACCGTTGGTCAGCGCACAGCACCGCCGCAGTTGCGCCTCGATCTCGACGACTCGCAATTCCCGCAGCTCCGCCACCGGCATGGCGAACGCCGATCCGCCGCCGGCCCGATACTCCGCGCGCCGGCACAACACCACCAGTGGCCTTCCCCGCCACCGCGGTTCGTTGATCCGCTCCAGCGCCCGCGCCGGCCCGCCTCGGACCCGCCCCGGATCGTCCAAGCGCCCCGCACCGCCCGCGGCGTCGAGGGCACCCGCACCGCCCATATGGTCCGCCGCGCCTGGAGTTCCCGCCGCGTCCGACGCCCCCGTGGCGGCAACGGATTCCGGCCCGCCCGCCGCGCTCTCCGCGCTTACGGCGCCCGCACCTCCCTCGGCGTCGGGATCGGTGGCGATGGATCCGGCGGATTTCGGCGCGGCGAAAGGTGTTGGCGCGGCCGGGATCTCGTCCAACCCGTCGAGGACGGGCAGGATCAGGTCGGCGGCCAGCAGCTCGGCGGCGACCCGGCCGTGCAGCCGGTGATCGGCGACCAGGCGGCGGACCAGGAACCAGGTGAGCGACTCATGCTCGGGATCCCAGCTCGAGGCGTCCACCCGCACCGGCACGGGGGCGGTCCGGTCGGCGTCGGCGGTCCGCCGGGCCAGGAGCTGCAGGACCAGATGGGCCGCGGCGACCGTCTTTCCGGAACCGGGATCACCCAGGACCAGCAGCCGCCCCGCCGGCGACTCCGCGAGATATCCGCCCAGGTCGGTGATCCGGTCCGGGCCGGAGAGGTCGCCGTGCCGGGCGGTGATTCGCAGGGTGCGGGGAATCTCCTCGCCCGCTGTCACGCCCAGGTGGTCGAGGCGGGAACGTTCCCGGCGCCGCACCCCTTCGGCGAGTTCTTCCGCGTGCGCCCGCAGCGCCGGTAGCGAGACGTCGGGACGGATACGGAGGTACACGCCGCGGACGCCCGCGCCCAGAGCCGGTGCGGCGGCGCGGGCCAATGCTGTCTCGACTGTCACCGAACGAACCCCCTCGTGTCGGAATCGATCTCCCTACACGCATCGTCCGAGGTGAGTGCCGTGCAACGGGTCGCGGCGAACCCGGCGCGGCGCGCTCAGGATTCGAGTTTCTTCAGGGTGCGCTCGACCGTCAGGAAGGTGCGGGTGGTGATGTCCTTGCCGTAGGTCTTCTCCAGCCACGCCATGAAGGTGGTGGTGCGGGGGTCGCTGTTGTCGACGATCGTGAGGATCGCGGCGGCGGGCCTGTCGTAGCGGACCACGGTCACGGCCTCGGCCAGGGTGTCCGACGGCTGCGCGGGCGGGCCCGCCTCGGGGTCCTTGACGAAGGTGACCGTCAGATACGTTTCGCGGCAGTGGGTCAGGCCGGGGAAGGGATCGGTGTCCACCAGCTCGCGGAGTTGTTCGCGACTGCGGATCAGCGTGCCGCCGCCGATCCCGAGCTGGGCCTGCAGCGCGTGCTGGATGCGGTCCTCGAGGGCCGGAACATCGGTCTCGGGGCTGTCGAAGTACACGTTGCCGCTGGTCAGCAGCGAGCCCACCCGCTCGAAACCCAGGCCCTCGAATACGCCGCGCAGCCTCTCGTTCTTCATGTTCGGGTTGGTGGGCATGATCCCGCGCAGGAACGCGGCGTAGCGATTCATGGCCCGAACCTACCCACTGGATACGACAGTGGCCGGGCCACCGGGCCCGGCCACCGCCGCGTGTTCGTCGCGAGTCGCGGTCAGGACGCGGTGACGCCGTTCTTCTTGCGCTCGATGTCGGCCAGCGCGGCCATGTGCGCCGCGCGCGCCTCGGCGGCCGCGTCCCAGGCGTCCTTGCGGTTCTTCACGACCCGGGCGGGTGCGCCGACGGCGATGCCGAAGTCCGGGATGTCGCCTTTGACCACCGCGTGCGCGCCGAGCACACAGCCGCGGCCGACGCGCGTACTGCGCAGCACGGTCACCTTGGCGGCGATCCAGGTGTCGGGGCCGATGCGCACCGGGGACTTCACGATGCCCTGATCCTTGATCGGCATGTTGATGTCGTCGACGACATGGTCGAAGTCGCAGATGTAGCACCAGTCCGCGACGAGGGTGGATTCGCCGATCTCGATATCGAGGTAGGTGTTGACGACATTGTCCTTGCCGAACACCACCTTGTCGCCGATGCGCAGCGAACCCTCGTGGCAGCGAATGGCGTTGCCGTCACCGATGTGCACCCATTTGCCGATTTCCAGGCGGGCGAGTTCGGGGGTGGCGTGCACCTCGATATTGCGGCCCAGGAACACCATGCCGCGCAGGATGATGTGCGGGTTGGCGGCCTTGAACTTGAAGAGCCGGTAGTACCGCACCAGGTACCAGGGGGTGTAGGCGCGATTGGCGAGCATCCACTTGAACGAGGCCACCGTCAGGAATCGGGCCTGCTCGGGATCGCGCCGCCGCGACCCGGCCCAACGCGTGCGCAACGGTGCGCCCCACATGCTCGTCACGAACTGCTCCCTGTGTCTCTGGGCGGGTCCACGGCTTGGCCGGGCATTCTGACCTCACACCTTACAAGCCGCCGGACGGCTGTCTCGCGGGTCGTCCGGATCAGCCGTGACCGCCGTGGCCCGCGCCCGGCGCGCCCATGCCGGGCATATCCGCCATTCCAGGCATGTCGTCCATTACCAGGGGTGCGGGTCGCTGCCCCGGGGCCAGGACCAGGAATTGGCCCATCATGCCTTTGTCCTCGTGCATGAGCAGGTGGCAGTGGAACATGTACGGATAGACGGGGTCGCTGTGGCCGGTGAAGCGCATGGCCAGGGTGTAGGTGACGCCGGGGGTGGTGTAGACGGTGTCCTTCCAGCCGGACAGTTCCGGCGGCGGGGTGCGGCCGTCGATATCGGTGATCTGGAATTGCACGTCGTGGACGTGGAAATTGTGCGGCCAATTGTCATTGTTGACCACGGTCCAGACTTCGGTGGAGTCCACCGGGATGGTCATATCGATGCGGTTCATGTCCATCCGCTGGTTGTTGATCATGAACCATTTCAGTTCGAAATGGCGGGTGGCCGCGCTGCCCGCGGGAACGAGCGGCGCGATCACGGCCAGCGAATCGGGCAGCGCCGGTACGGACTTCGGCACACCGATCGGGCGCAGGCGCAGGATGTCGAAGGTGTCGTCGAAGCCGAAGGCGGCGGGACGGTCCACCCCGGCGCGCTGCTGGATCGGGAGCGAGCGCAGGGTGACCGGATCGCCGCCGGTGAACTCGACGAGCAACTCCACGCGTTCGCCCGGACTGATCTGCACCGAGCGCAGCGGCACCGGCGCGGCGAGCAGGCCGCCGTCGGTGGCGACGAGCCGGAACTCACGATCATCGGACAGGGCGAGGCGATAGATCCGCCCCGACGAACCGTTCAGCACGCGCAGGCGCAGGCGCCGGGTGGTCACGTCCAGGTGCGCTCCCGCGATGCCGTTGGTGACGATGACGTTCCCGAGCAGACCCGCGTCACCGGAATCGGATTCGTCCAGCGCGCCGTCGGCGGTGAAGCGACGATCCTGGATGACCAGCGGAATATCGTCCACCCCATAGTCTTTCGGCAGTCCGGGAATCTCGGCCGCGTCGTCGAGGAAGAAGAACCCGGACAACCCGCGATAGACGTGCTTCTCGGTGGAGCCGTGCGGATGCGGGTGGTACCAGAGCGTGGCGGCCGGCTGATCCACGGTCCAGCTCGGCTGCCAGGTACCGCCCGCGGCGATCGTCTGGTGCGGCCCGCCGTCGCAGCTCGCCGGGACGTGCATACCGTGCCAGTGCACGGTGGTCGGCTCCGGCAGCTCGTTGCGGATATCGAAGGCGACGGTCTCCCCGCGGCGCGCACGCAGCGTCGGCCCCAGCACCGAGCCGTTGTATCCCCAGGTGGGCGTGGACTTTCCGGGCAGCATCTCGGTCGTGCCCGGCGCGGCGCGCAGGGTGAAGCGGCGGACTCCGTCGGGGCCGACGGCCGAATCCGCCAGCGGCGGGACGGGCAGCGGGCGGGTCGAACCCGCCGGGCCCGCCGCACCGGACGATCCATCGCGACCGGCGCACCCGGCCGTCAGGGCCATCGAGGCCACGGCGAATCCGGTGAGAAAGCCTCGTCTCGAGACCACGACCAACTCCTACTCGTCCACCGGCGATCGACTGTCGCCGAGCTGCCTCCAGCATCGATTGCCCGGGGGTAACCGCGACTCCTGCGCGAGGCCGGATCCCTCCCGCGCACGCCTCCTCCCCACGACCCTTGTGGCGGTCGCGCAAACGTGCTAACCAGCGCTTTCGACGGCGTTTCCCCCGAGCCTCGGCCGCATGCCACCGCACCCGGTCCCCTACGGTGGGGGCGTGAGCGAGATGTGGTCCCGATGGCACCCGGAGACAGCCGTGCGCTGGCTGCCGGTGGTGCTGGTCCCACTGCTGCTGGCGGCGAGCACGTTCCCCGGGCAGTACCGGGTGCCGTGGGTTTACTGGGTGTTGTCCATGGCCGCGAGCGTGCTATTCGCGCTCGGCGCGCGGTGGCCCTTGGCGGTGTCGCTGCTGCTGGCGGCGCTGGCCGTGCCGATGTTCCGGATTCCGGCGTGGGGGCTGTCGGGACTGGTGCCGTTCCTGGGCGCGGTCGCGCTGGTCGACGTGATTCGCCGGACCCCGCGCAACGGCCCGGTGCTGCTCGCGATCGCGGGCTGGACGACGGCGGTGGTGATCGGGCGCGGCGCCACCCATGATCCGGGCGTCTCGCGCGCCACCCTCCTGCTCGAGGTCGGCACCTACGTCGGGCTGCCGGTGCTGCTCGGGCTTTATCTGCGCGGGCAACGAGAGTTGGCCGCCACCCTGCGATTACGCGCCGCCGAGGCCGAGATGCGCCGCGCCGACGCCGAGCAGCGCACGCGCTCGGCCGAACGCGAGGCCCTCGCCCGCGAACTGCACGACCTCGTCGCCCATCACATGGCCTCGATCGTGCTGCGCATCGGAGTCGCGCGGCACGTGCTCGCCGACGCGGGGGCGAACACGCCGGATTCGCGGACGCACCCGGACGGCTCCACGCAAGCCCATGGCGCGGCCGAGCTCGTGATGCCCGAATCCGAAGCGGTCGAACCGCATTCGAGCGCGGGGCCGAGCGCCTCCGACCGGAGTCGCCCCGGGTCCGGATTGCCCGCCGTGCTCGACGATGTGCACGGCACCGCCGCCGCCGCGCTCGCCGACATCCGCCGGCTGCTGACCGCCCTGCGCGATCCGGCGCTGGGCGAGGTCGCGCTGGTGGATGCCGAGGCGGTGCGGACCGAGGTCGAGGCCGCGGCCGAGCGGGTGCGAGCCGCCGGCTTCGACGTGCGCGCCGAGATCCGCGCGAACGTGGCGGGATTGGACGCCATCGGGCGGCTCACCCTGCTGCGGCTGGTCCAGGAATCTCTCACCAACGTCATGAAGCACGCCGATCCCGCTCGGCCGGTGCTGCTCACGGTCGACGACGCCGACGGGGGTATCGCGCTCACCGTGCGCAGCGGCCGTCCCGAGCGCCAGGTGAATACCGCCGCCGGGCACGGCATCATCGGCATGCGCGAACGGGTGGAACTCGCGGGCGGGCGGCTCGCCATCGACGACGTGGACTCGGCGAAGGCCGACCACGGTGGACGCGAGCACCGATTCCCCGTCGAGGCCGAATGGACAGTCCGCGCGTGGCTGCCGAACATTCCGACACAGGAGGCGGGCCGATGACGACCGTGCCGCAGCTGAACGACCCGCGAGGCCGGCCGATGATCACCGTGGCTCTCGCGAACGGCCGGCTCCCGGTGCGCGAGGCGAGCCGATGATCACCGTGCTGCTGGTGGACGACCAGCGCCTGGTGCGCGCCGGGCTGCGCATGCTCATCGAATCCACCGTAGATCTGCGCGTGGTCGGCGAGGCGGCCAACGGCGTGGAGGCGATTCGGCTCACGGCCGAGCTCTCCCCCGATCTCGTCCTCATGGATCTGCGCATGCCCGGACTCGACGGCGTGGCCGCCACCGAACGCATCACCGCGAGTGGCGCGCGGGCGAAGATCCTGGTGCTCACCACCTTCGACGACGACGAGCACCTGTACCCGGCGCTCGCCGCCGGGGCCACCGGATACCTGGTGAAGGACACCGAACCCGGCGACCTGCTGGCCGCCATCCGCCGCACCGCCGAGGGCGACATGCTGTTCTCCCCGCCGCTGCTGCGCCGCCTGGTCGAGCGGGTGGTCACCGCCCGCGAGCCCGCCGAACCCGTTCCCGCGCAGGCGGATCTGACCCCGCGCGAACGCGAGGTGCTGACCCTGGTCGGGGCGGGGCACAGCAATCAGGAGATAGCGGACGCGCTGCATCTGGGTGTGACCACCGTCAAGACCCATGTCGCCAATCTGATGGACAAGACCGGCTGCGACAATCGCGTGCGACTGGCGGTGTACGCCTTCCGAACCGCCCGCACACCACCGCGCTAGGCCCTCCGCAAGGGGTATCGATCCCGGCGGTCGGTACCGAAAGTAGGCTGTGCTCCGGTTGCATCAGCCCCACGAGAAACCAGAGACCCCGTACTGGCAGAAGGGACACCAGCAGGTGCGAAACGGCAGGCGGCAGACCGGGCGTGACGAGCGGCGATCGTATTCCGGACTTCGCGTCCCCGATCGCGGCACACCGACCTGGCGCCGGACGGGTCCGCTCGCGCTGGCGGCGGTGAGCGTGCTGACGCTCGGCGCCTGCGGCAGTACGACGGTCGACGACATCCGGGTCGGTCCGGGTGACGGCTGGCCGCTGGCGTTCCACGACGCGCGCAACAGCGCGGCGAGTCCGGTCACCGGTTCGCGGGCACTGACACTGAGCTGGGCGCGGCCCGTGGGCGGGCCGATCGGGGCGCCGGTGACGATCGGGCCGGAGGGGCAGATCTTCGTCACCACCCGCACCTCCTCCTGCAACATCTTCTCCTTCCTCATGCCGACCGGGCGCAAGCGGTTCTGCAATCCCATGGGCCCCAGCGCGATCTACGGCGGCACCGCCGTGGACGGCACCACCAACATCTACGTCGGCGACGACGGCGGGACCTACTCGTTCAACGCGCTGGGCCAGCCGCGCTGGCGCACACCGCAGGCCGGGGTGCCGATCTCGGTGCAGTTCACCGGGGACGGAAATGTGCTGTCGGTGACCCAGTCCGGGCAGATCGACGTGCTCAGCCGGCAGACCGGCGAGCGCCGGGTATCCACCACGCAGTTGCTCGGCGAGCCCGATTTCATGAAGTACCCCAACCTGAATCGGCCGCCGGACGGCGAAGGTCTCGAGGATTGCGCGACCGGCGGCCCGGCCTGCCCGGTCGCCAATGTGTCCGCGGTGGACGAGGAGTCGGGCCGGTTCTTCGTCACGGTGTGGCGGCCCGGCGCGGGTACCGCCGATCTGGTCGCGATGACCTACGACGGCAAGCAGATTCGCCAGGACTGGAGCGCGCAGATGCTGGCCGGCGGCAGCGCCACCAGCCCGACCCTGTCCGCCGACGGCTCCACGGTGTACGTGGGCGACAACAACAATCGCCTGCTCGCGGTGGACACCGCCGACGGTCGCACCAAATGGGCGCAGGATCTCGGCTTCCCGGCCCGCGGCGCCATCTCGGCCGCGGACGGCCTGCTCATCCCCGCCGGTGACGAAGGCCATCTGCTGGCCATTCGCGACAAGGGCGACAGCGCCGAGATCGCCTGGGAGCGTAAGGATCTGGCCCTACGCGGTCGGCCCGTCCAGACCGACGGCGGCACCGGCTACACCGTGGCCCCCATCGGCGACGGACTCACCCTGGTGACCTTCGACAGCCGCACCGGCGAGACCGTCGACTCCGACGATCTGCCCGGCGCGCAGGGCGGCACGTCCGGCACGTCGATCGGCGCGGAGGGCGAGGTCGTGGTGGCCACCCGGATCGGCGAGCTGTTCGTCTACAAGCCGGAAGAGAACTAGCGGATCCGCGGCGGACCCGGCGCCGATCCGGCGGACCGGGCCCCGCGACAAGCGCTGTCGATGAATCGATTCGGCCGCCCCCAAAAACTCGGGGCGGCCGACTTCGTTCCGTAGCGCAGGCGAAGCCCTTGCGGCGGTGACTATTCCGGGCGGATCGAATCCAGGCGAGCGGAGGCTCGGTCCAGCAGCGCCATCAGGGTTTCCCGTTCCTCGGCGGTGAATTCCGTTGCGAGGGTGCGTTCGACGTGGATGGCGCGGGCGTCGGCGTCCGCGAGGACTGCCGCACCGGCGGGGGTCAGGCTGGTTTCGAGGATGTTCCGGTGCCAGGCGTGCGGGGTGCGCTCGATCAGGCCGCGCTCGCGCAGGTTGGCCAGGACGGTGTTCATGGTCGGCGGGGTGACACCGCACTCGCGGGCCAGGGCCGCCGCGGAGATCCCCGGGTTGCCGTTCAGCACGAGCAGGGCCGCGTACTGGGGCACGGTCACCCCGGCGGGTTTCACTGCCGGGTTCTTCGCGCCCTGCAGGGCTTGTTCGGCGCGCTTGATGTACGAACCCAGGCGCTCCCCGGCAGGCATCGACGTCACGGGAGCCATCCTATTAGACCCTTCCGAGCATTCGTGTCTTGACGATCATTAGAACTCTAATCTAGGTTCGTCCACGAATAAGTGCGGCTCCACCGGAAGGTCTCCCATGTCCCGCTCGCATCATCTACGCCTTGCTCTTCCCGCCGCAGCGCTGTTGCTGACCCTGGCGGCCTGTTCGAATACCGCGGACTCCGCTTCGGACTCCGGGCCGAGCCCCGCGCCGGTGATCAGCACCGCCTACGAGCTGCCCGGCGAACGCGTGTACCCCGAGGGCATCGCGGTCGACGCCCGCACCGGGGACGTCTACGTCGGCTCCTTCACCACCGGCGCGGTCTACCGGGGAACGCCGGGCACTCCGCGGGCCGAGGTATTCCTGCCCGCCGGCGCCGACGGGCGGCAGACCGCCAACGGCCTGCGCGTGGACGCCGCCGGCCGGCTCTGGGTCACCGATCACACGACGGGCGTCACGGTCTACGACCTCGAAACCCGCGCGCCGATAGCACGTTTCGACGCCGCCACGAACGAGCCGTTCATCAACGATCTGACCGTCACGCCCGACGGCGCGGTCTACCTGACCGACAGCGTGCGGCCGGTGATCTACCGGGTGACCCCCGCCGAGCTCGAGGCCGCGGTCGCCGCGGGCGGGCGCGCCGCCCTCACGGTCTTCACCGACCTGAGCGCCGCCGCGGATCCCGCCACCACCCCGCTGCTCAACGGCATCGTCTCCGATCCGGCGGGCCGGTACCTGCTCACGGTCTGCATGGCCACCGGCAACCTGTACCGGGTCGCGCTGCAGGGCGAGCCCCGCGTCGGCAAGGTCGCGCTGCACGGGGGCGCCATGGTGAACGGCGACGGCCTCGAACTGCGCGGCGACACCCTGTGGGCCGTGCACAACAAGGACGATTCGGTGAGCCGCTGGCAGCTGTCGGCCGACGGCACGAGCGCCGACCTGCGGAATCGGTTCACCGACGAATCCCTGAGCATTCCCACCACGATCGCGCACGCCGGCGACCGCGCGCTGGTGGTCGTCTCCCAATTCGATCGCGGTGGCCCGATGGGCGAAGGCACCCCCGTGGGCCCGTTCCGCGTCGTCGCCGTCGACGGGCTCTGATCACCCGCCGGCATGGCGGGCGGCACGGGCCACCGTGCCGTTCGAAAGGTACTTGCGCGGTGCCGTTTACGACGTGGCGCAGAGGAATACCGTGGCGGTCTTACCGATACGGGTGACGACCAGCGTATGCGGCTGGGAGCCTTTGGGTTTGATGCGGGCACGCAGCTGATCCGGATCGATGTCCACCCCGCGGGTGAGGATCTCGAGCGGGCCGCAGTCCCGCCGGTGCAGTTCGGCGCGCAGCGGCTTCTCCCGGAAGTCCATGCGGTCCAGGATCCGGAACCCGCGCACGCCCTCGGGCACCTTGTCGCCGGTGAGATACGCGATGCGCGGATCCAGTTGCCACAGGCCGTGTTTGGCCGCGTAGTGCCGCACCAGCCCGGCGCGCACGATCGCCCCGTCGGGGTCGACGATCCACTCCCCCGGCGCCCGCTCGGGTATCTCGTCCGGGTCGGCGTCGGTGAGCACCTCGGGGTCCCGGGACGAGGACAGCACGGTCGCACGACGGGTCACCCCGGGCGCGGCCAGCCCCTGCGACCACAGGCACGCTTCGCGCACCGAGCCGTCCAGCGAGGCCACCTCGATCTCGCCCGCCCAGTCGAGTGCGTCGAAATCCAGTCCCGGAGCGCATTTCACGGCCAGATCGCGCCCGGCGTAGGCGGTGAGCAGATCCGGCAGCGGGGGTTGCAGCTTGGCGGGGTCGTGGGTGCGGCGGCCGTCGGCCCGGCGGGCGGGATCGGCGATCACCACCTCGGCGGTGCTACACGGTACGAGCGCATCGGCCTTGGCCAGCAACACATTCGTAAGCGCGGCCCCCGGCGCCCGGCCGTCCGCTCCGGTGCGCGCCGTATCGGAAGGTGTTCGCTCACCGCGGATCTCGGCGGCCGTGCCGGAATGGCGCCGGGCGAGGTCCGGGTGTGAACCGCCGACCACGCCCGGCACACCGAGATTGTGCGCGGCGATGGCCAGCCGGACCTCGTCCAGATCGCTGCCGATGACAGCGGGGCAGACGCGGGCGAGTTCGGCCAATTCCGCACCGATGGAACAGGTTACGTCGTGCACCGTGCGCCCCGCGAGCCGCTGCGCGCGGTGGCGGGCCACCGCGGTCGGCGTGGCCTGCTGCAGGGCGTCGTCGGTGAAGAGCCAGTCCCGCGCCCCGTCGAGTTTGGCGACGGCCCGGCGGCGCAGCCGGACCGTTTCCACCAGGGCCGCGGTGTGCTCGCCGTGCTCGCGCCGCAGCCGTTCGATGTCCCGCAGCAGGGTGGCGGGGGTGAGCGCGAAGGCCGCCACCTCGCTCAGCGCGGCCGTGGCGGCCGCGCTCGCGAGGTAGGCGACGTCGTCGCGCGTGAAAGCGAACCCGCTGGAGCCCACCGGTTCTCGGTGACTACTTGGCGGAGGCGCCGGGCTTCACGCCGGTGATCATGGCGTTGTAGAAGAACTGGCGCGGGACCACGTGCCGCAGCACCTTGTCGTCCAGCCAGCTGAAGCCGAGCCACGCCCGGTACTGGGCCATGCGGTAGCCGACGGTCAGCTTCTCCTCGGGCACGGCGGCTTCGAAGGTGCGCACCGGCCAGCCCCACAGGGCGGCGGCGAACTCTTCGGTCTCGGCCTTGACCTCGACCGCGCCGGCGCTGCGCGCCATGGCCTCGAGATCGGAGGGATCGAAGGTGTGCAGGTCCACGACGGCCTCGAGCGCGGCGGCGCGCGAGGACTCGTCCAGCTCGGACTGCGGGCGCCGCCAGCCGGACAGGAACGGCAGCTTGGTGATCTCGGTGGTCACCTTCCAGGTGACCTGGCCCAGGCGGCGCGCGTAGATGTTGCCGATGGTGGTCGGCTCACCCGCGAACACGAAGCGCCCACCGGGCTTGAGCACGCGCAGGCACTCCTTGAGCGCCAGCTCCACGTCCGGGATGTGGTGCAGCACCGCGTGGCCGACGACCAGGTCGAAGGTGTCGTCGTCGTACGGGATGGTCTCGGCGTCGGCGACGCGGCCGTCCACGTCCAGGCCCAGGTTCTGGCCGTTGCGGGTGGCGACCTTGACCATGCCGGGGGAAAGGTCGGTGACCGATCCCCGCTTGGCCACGCCGCCCTGCATCAGGTTCAGCAGGAAGAAGCCGGTGCCGCAGCCCAGTTCGAGGGCGTGGTCGTAGGGCAGGGGCGCATTCGGGACCACCGCGTCGAAACGCCCGCGCGCGTACTCGATACAACGCTCGTCGTAGGAGATGGACCACTTCTCGTCGTAGGTCTCGGCCTCCCAGTCGTGGTAGAGGACCTGCGCGAGCTTGTTGTCGGAATACGCGGCCTGGACCTCCGCCTCGGTGGCGTGCGGGTTCGGCGCGGGGTCTTCAGGACGAACGGTCATAACAGGGCAGCCTAATGAACGCCCCGGTGGGGGTGCCTATCGGCCCACGAATCCGGCCGCTCCCGGGCCGGATTCCGCATAAGAACGTGTTCCAACCTGCTGATCTTCGGTGCCGAACAGCGCGACCCACTCGGTGCGGGCGCGATCGTGGCCGTGCGTTCCGGCTTCGAAGACGCGCTTGGCCGCGGCGACGGCCAGGGCCGGGCCGCCGGTGTAGCGATCGGCCCAGCGCAGCGCGGCGGCGAACACGTCGTCGGGTGCGACGACCTCGTCGACCAGTCCCAGCGCGGCGGCTTCCTTCGCGTCGACGAACCGGCCGCTGTAGACCAGGTCCTTGGCGTGCGACGGCCCGATGAGCAGGCTCAAGCGGCGGATGCCCGCGAGCGGGATCAGGCCGGCCTTGATCTGCGGCAGGCCCAGCTTCACGTTGTCGCCGATGATGCGGTGATCCGCGCCCAGCGCGAGTTCGAGACCGGCGCCCAGCGCGTAGCCGCTGATGGCCGCCACGGTCGGCTGCGGCAGCCGGGCGAGGCTGTTCAGCCCCGCCTGGAAATCCTTGACCACGGCCTCGGCCTGCGCGGGCGTGAAGGCGGCCAGTTCGGCCATCTCGTCCCCGGCGGAGAACACCCGTTCGTCGCCGTAGACGACCACGGCCGAGATGCTCGCGTCGGCCGCGATCTCCTCGACCGCGCCCGCGACCTCCAGGGCCACCTGCAGATCGATCAGATTCATCGGCGGGCGGGCGATCCGGAGGACGGCAACGCCCTGCGCGACACCCCGGTCCACGGTCACAAATTCGGCCACAGCGCCTCACCCTACTGCCGCCGGGCCACGCACCCCGACACCGCCCGTGGCCCTTTCGTACGGGACGCCACGGGCCGCTGGTCCGGACTTCGCGCCCCGGCCATCGGGGGCGCCGCCGATCGCCTAGTCGGGGCGCTGCGAGCCGCGAATGCGAGCCGACTTCGGCATGGCCGCGAAGTACTGCTCGGCGCGCGGGAAGGCCAGCGCCGGGCTGGCATCGGGGTCGTAGACCGGCATGATCGCCTCGATGGTGCGGGCGGCGGCGAGAATGTCGGCGGTGGTGGCGAATTCGGCCAGATCCACCAGCTGCGTCCAGGTCGGCGGGAGCAGGACGTCCAGGCCCTGCTGCCAGCGCTCGATGGCCTCGGCCGGGGTGCACCAGGTGACCACGTCCGCCTCGGTGGTGGCGCCGTCGGCCAGCTGCCCCTCGGGCAGCACCGCGACGAAGAAGCGGGTGTCGTACCGGCGGGGCTCCACGACGGGGGTGATCCAGTTGTCCCAGGGGCGCAGCAGATCCGCGCGCAGCACCAGGTTCTCACCGGTGAGGAATTCGGCGAAGGACAGCTCGCGGCGTTCGAGTTTGCCGCGCGCCTCGGCGTAGATCGAGGTGTCGGAGACGACGGTGTCGGCGGTCGGTCCGGCCAGCAGCACGCCGCACTCTTCGAAGGTTTCGCGGACCGCGGCGCAGATCAGGGTCTGGGCGCGGGCGACGTCGGTGCCGAAACGAGCGGCCCACCACTGCGCGTCGGGCCCGGCCCAGTCCAGGGACAGCGCGGCGTCGGAGGGGTCGACACCACCGCCCGGGAAGACCGTCATACCGGCGGCGAAGGCCATCGCGGCCACTCGGCGCTGCAGGAACACCTCGGGCCCGCGCGCACCGTCGCGCACCAGCACCACCGTGGACGCGTCCTTCACGGGCGCGGTGGCGGGCTGGGATTCGGGCTGGGCAACTGTCTCACTCACAATTCGCACCCTAACCCCTGCCGGGTGACCGTGACAGAACCTGGTTCGGTCACGCCCGCGGCCGCGGGTTGCCGTTCGGTGAGGTGCGCCGGGTCAATCGGTGAGATGCACCGCCCCGCTGCGGATTTCGAAGGTGAAGGGGGCCGCCGGATCCGGGCGTCGCGCCCAGGTGGCCCGCACCTTGCCGGTGCGGTAGTCCTGCACCTGGCTGATCACGGCGCCGGTGCCGTCCTCGGCCCAGGTCACCAGGAAGATCCCGGAGTCGATGGGCGCGATGGCGACCGGCGCGGTGGTTCTGCGCCCGGTGTCGGCGGCGACGTAGGTGAGGGTGTCGCCCTCGTCGGAATAGGTGGCGGTGCCGCCCGAGCCGCTGTCGTAGGTGAGCTGCACGGTCTTGCCGCGCAGATTCGCGGGCAGGTCGGCCGGTGGTACGCCCTGGGCGGCTTCGGAGGCCGAAACCTTGTGCGGCGGCGCCGGATCGGCGGCACACCCCACGGCGGCGCATGCGATGGCTCCGAGCGCCACCGCACCGAGTCTGCGACCCAACCCCAGCTCCCTCCGTCAGCGGCGGCGGAATACGTCACCGCTCCATGCCGAATATTTGCCAGTAGTGACAAATCATCCACGAGTGCCTAGGTGTAACAGCTCAATTCACCGAACAACGCGTTGGCATATTGTTGCCGACAGTTTGCCCGTCGGCGACGGGAGATGCAATGGCAGCGCGCCGAAGTCGCGGGACCGGACCGCGATACGCCCGCGGCCCGCCGCGCTCACCGAGTTCTGTGCCGCCCGAAGCGCTGCGCGCGGCGCGCGAAATAGCGGCCGTCGATACGATCCAGCGCGATCGACTGACGGAAGGCCGCACTGAGATTCTCGGCGGTCAGCACGTCTTCGAGCAGACCCTGCGACACCACGCTGCCCTCGTTGAGCAGCATCGCGTGGGTGAAGCCCGGCGGGATCTCCTCCACGTGATGGGTGACGAGCACGGTGGCCGGGGCGTCCGGATCCGCGGCCAGGTCCCCCAGCCGCTCCACCAGTTCCTCGCGCCCGCCCAGATCCAGGCCGGCGGCGGGCTCGTCCAGCAGCAGCAGCTCCGGATCGGTCATGAGCGCGCGGGCGATGAGCACCCGCTTGCGCTCGCCCTCGGACAGCGTCCCGTAGGCGCGGTCGGAAAGATGTTCCGCCCCCAGACTTTCCAGAATGTCCACGGCCCGGTCGTTGTCGACCTCGTCGTAGCGTTCGCGCCAGCGGCCCATGACCGCGTAGCCGGCCGAGACCACGAGATCGCCGACCTTCTCATCGCGCGGCACCCGGCTGGCGACCGCGGCCGAGGACAGGCCGATACGGGGACGCAGCTCGTTGAGGTCCACCTTGCCGAGTGTCTCGCCGAGCAACACGGCGCTGCCGGAGGTCGGATACATCTCCGCGGCGGCCATACGCAGGAGCGATGTCTTGCCGGCGCCGTTGGGGCCGAGCACTACCCAGCGTTCATCGAGCTCCACCTGCCAGGTGACTGGCCCGACGAGCGTATGGCCCGAGCGGCGGACGGTGACATCGTTGAAATCGATGAGCAGATCGAGATCCGGTTGCGGCACGGGGTCCATCTTGGCTCACCCGTGCCGGTGATGCTCAACGCGGTGGGAAAACTCGATGCGTGTCACCTTCTTCCACGGCGATTCCGGATGCGAATTCACCGGCGGCGCGCTCGATTTCCGGGCGCCGCGATAGCTCGGCCCCGGAATCGTCGCGACGGCGCGCGTCATCGCGCGTGGATCGGAACATTCGTGCCAGGAGCAGTGCCACCGGAATCGAGAGCACAACCCATGCGGCGAGTATCACCAGCAGTGTCGTCATATCCGTGTTTCCTCCTGCGGAAACTCCTCATCGCCCGCCCGGCACCGCGATGACGGTCATCGAGCCCGGAGCCACCTCGGTGAAGCCGGCGTCGCGGACCGCCACCGCGGTCCCCTCGGTCACCCGTTGCCGCAGCTGCCTCCAGCGGACGGGATCGGCTTCGGCCACGCCGCAGCGGAATCCGCTGTCGGCCCAGTCCTTGGCCGCCCGCACCGGCAGAGCGCCCGCGAGCAGCATGCTCGCGTGCCCGACCTGCGCGGCGGCTTTACCCACTGACATACCCAATTCTGAATCCACCCATAGCCCTGGATACTCGGGAACGATCAATCCGGGTTCATCCGAAGGTAATTCGGTGCCGCCGATCTGCAGGCGCCGGATCCGCGGATCGATGTTCCCGACCGGGCCCGGGACCAGGGCCCGCGCCTGCGCGCCGTCGACTTCGACGGTCACCCCGTCGACCTCCTGCGCGGCGAGCCACTGCGCACCGCGCGCCCGCCGCGCCACCTTGCGAATACGCGACCGCTTCCAGGTGAGGTAGCGCTCCTCCCACTCCCCGCCGGGGCCCACCCGCTCGTCCAGGCACAGCGCCACCACCGCGGCGGCGGCCGCGGCCAGTAGCGCGTTGCGCGCGGGCGGCACGTCCTTGGGGATGTGCAGCACCATTTGCATGGCCTGCACCAGCGCCGGGTCCTGCGGGTCGCCACCGCCGCCGTAGCCGCGCGCGAGCTCCGCGTGCCTGGCCGCGAATCCGGCATCGATCGTGGATCCGACGCTCGACACCGGCATCACTCCTGTCCTGGACAACGACTTTCGGCCAGCTTAGCCACGCCGGGCGAACGAGCCCGCTCAAGCGACGGACAGGTCCAGGGTGAAGGTTTCCGCGGGCGGGACGCCCTGTTCCCAGGCGCGGCGGTACTGCAGTTGCAGCCGGGTCGCGCCGGGTGCGACGGCGGTGAACTTCCACAGCGCCTTGCCGCCGACCCCGACCATGCCGTCGGGGCTCGGGTCCTGTTCGTATTCCGCGCCGCCGTCCTGCTTCACGATGTTCTGGTCCAGCATGGCCAGGTCCCAGGCGTAGCCGGTGCTCGGATTGCTCGCGAGCCACACCGTGAGCGACTGCCCGATCGCCAGGCGGACCACCTGGCCGTTGGCGTCCGGGCCCAGCTTCAGCGTCTCCGGTACCGGCGCGGGGCCGGTGGTGACCGCCGCGGAGGTCGTCACATCGGCCTCGGAAGTGCTTGCGGCCGAAGTGGTTACCACACCGCCCGTGGTCGAGGGGATCACCTCGTTCGGATTGCGGTTGTCGGCGCAGCCCGCCACGGCCACCCCGATCAGCAACACCGCCGCCGTCGTCCGTACCCGCACAACCGTCTCCCATCGCCGAGGGGAGCTGACGGGGGCGGCCATCCGAACGCGGCCGCGGCCAGGTCCCGGTGAACCGTGAGCACTCCGGACCGTTGGTACGGGGCCACGCTACCCAGGGGATTCACTGCCGTGCGGCAGGTGAAACGGCCGTGTCGCGGAACCGTCAGCGGGTCAGCGGAACCCGGCGCACGCCGCCGTCTCTCGCGTCCGCGGCTTCCACTTCCTCGCGGGTGACGCCGAGGATGAACAGCACGGCGTCCAGGAACGGATGCGACAGCGCCGCGTCGGCCACCTCGCGCAGCGCGGGCTTGGCGTTGAAGGCGATGCCGAGGCCGGCGGCGTTGAGCATGTCGATGTCGTTGGCGCCGTCGCCGACCGCCACGGTCTGCTCCATGGACACCCCGGTCTCGGCGGCGAAGCGGCGCAGCGCCACGGCCTTGGCGGCCCGGTCGACGATCTCGCCGACCACGTGGCCGGTGAGTTTGCCGTCGATGACCTCGAGGGTGTTGGCCTGGACGAAGTCCAATTCCAGTTCGTGCGCCAGGGGTTCGATGACCTGGCGGAAGCCGCCGGAGACCACGCCGCAGCGGAAGCCGAGCCGGCGCAGGGTGCGAATGGTGGTGCGCGCGCCCGGGGTCAGCTCGATCTGATCGGCCACCTCGTCGATGACCTTGGAGTCGAGGCCGGCCAGGGTGGCCACGCGCTGGCGCAGCGACTCGGCGAAGTCGATCTCACCGCGCATGGCGGCCTCGGTGACCGCGCGGACCTCGTCCTCGACGCCCGCGTGTGCGGCCAGCATCTCGATGACCTCGCCCTGGATGAGGGTGGAGTCCACGTCGAACACGACGAGCCGCTTGGCCCGGCGCGCCAGGCCCGCGCGCTCGACCGCGATGTCGACCGACTGCTTGGCGGCGACCACGGCCAGCGCCGTGCGCAGCGCGGTCTCGGTCTCGGCCGTGTGGTTCGCGACGGTGACCATGAGTTCGAGGCCGGTCACCGGGTACTGGGCGATGCCGCGAATCGAGTCGATGTTCACGCCCTGCTCGGCGAGCTTGCGCGAGATGTTGGAGAAGGCCCGGGCGGTGACCGGGCTGCCGAGCACGACGACCGCGTGCGTGGACAGGCGCGCGCCCGCCGCGTTCTCACCGATGGAGACGTCGACCTGCATGCCGACGGTGGCCATGGCGTCCTCGAGCTGATCCTGCAGCGCTTCGGGATCGGTGGGACACGACACCAGCACGCCGAGGGTCAGCCGCCCGCGAATCACGACCTGCTCCACGTCCAGCAGGCTGACCGCGTTGTTGGCCAGGGCCGCGAGTAGCACCGATGTCACGCCCGGCTTGTCGGGTCCGGTAACCGTGACCAGAACCGTCGTATCAGACGTGCTCAATCGAAACTCCGTTCTCGCGCCATCCCCCGCGTGACGTGCGAGGCGCTGCTCATTCTGTCAGGTCGGCCCCGGCCCGCCCGCGCCGCCCGATCCCCCGGTGGCGGGGATCACCCCGGTGCGGTGAAAGACCAACGCAGGGGCGGTCTTACAACGGCAGCGGCGCCCGTCCTCTCGGGACGGGCGCCGCTGTCGATTCAGTGGTGGAGAACTCCGATTACTTGGAGACCTTCTCCAGCTCCTTCACGGTGTGGGACTTCGAGCCCCAGCCGACATGGGCTTCGGCGCGCATGCGCTCGACCATGTGCGGGTAGTGCAGCTCGAACGCGGGGCGCTCGGAGCGGATGCGCGGCAACTCGTAGAAGTTGTGGCGCGGCGGCGGGCACGAGGTGGCCCACTCGAGGGAGTTGCCGTAGCCCCACGGATCGTCCACGGTCACGACCTCGCCGTAGCGGTAGGACTTGAAGACGTTCCAGATGAACGGGAGCATCGACGAGCCCAGGATGAAGGCGCCGATCGTGGAGATGGTGTTCAGCGCGGTGAAGCCGTCGGTGGGCAGGTAGTCCGCGTAGCGACGCGGCATGCCCTCGTTGCCCAGCCAGTGCTGCACCAGGAACGTGGTGTGGAAGCCGACGAAGGTGGCCCAGAAGTGCCACTTGCCCAGGCGCTCGTCCATCATGCGGCCGGTCATCTTCGGGAACCAGAAGTAGATGCCGGCGAAGGTCGCGAACACGATGGTGCCGAAGAGCACGTAGTGGAAGTGCGCGACGACGAAGTAGGTGTCCGAGACGTGGAAGTCGATCGGCGGCGAGGCCAGGATGACGCCCGACAGACCACCGAAGAGGAAGGTCACCAGGAAGCCGATGGACCACAGCATCGGTGTCTCGAAGGTCAATTGACCTCGCCACATCGTGCCGATCCAGTTGAAGAACTTCACGCCCGTCGGAACGGCGATGAGGAACGTCATGAACGAGAAGTACGGCAGCAGCACGGCGCCGGTGGCGTACATGTGGTGCGCCCACACCGCGATGGACAGCGCGGCGATACCCAGCGTGGCATACACGAGCGTGGTGTAACCGAAGATCGGCTTACGCGAGAAGACCGGGTAGATCTCCGAGACGATGCCGAAGAACGGCAGCGCGATGATGTACACCTCGGGATGGCCGAAGTACCAGAACAAGTGCTGGTAGAGCAGTGCACCACCGTTGGCCGGGTCGTAGATGTGACCACCCAGATGACGGTCGTAGGCCAGGCCGAAGAGCGCGGCGGTCAGCAGCGGGAACGCGAGCAGCACGAGCACCGAGGTCACCAGGATGTTCCAGGTGAAGATCGGCATGCGGAACAGCGTCATACCCGGGCAGCGCAGGCAGACCACGGTGGTGATCATGTTGACGCCGCCGAGGATGGTGCCCAGGCCGGAGACGGCCAGGCCCAGGATCCACAGGTCCGCGCCGACGCCGGGCGAGTGCACGATGTCCGAGAGCGGGGTGTACGCGGTCCAGCCGAAGTCGGCCGCGCCGCCGGGGGTGATGAAACCCGCGGTCGCCATGGTGCCGCCGAACAGGTACAGCCAGTAGCTGAACGCGTTCAGACGCGGGAACGCCACGTCGGGCGCGCCGATCTGCAGCGGCAGGATGATGTTGGCGAAGCCGAACACGATCGCCGTCGCGTAGAACAGCAGCATGATCGTGCCGTGCATGGTGAACAGCTGGTTGAACTGCTCGGGCGAGAGGAACTGCATGCCCGGGCGGGCCAGCTCGGCGCGCATGAGCAGCGCCATCAGGCCGCCGATCATGAAGAAGGACAGCGCCGTCACCAGGTACATGACGCCGAGAACCTTCGGGTCCGTCGTGGTGACCATCTTGTAGATAAACGAACCCTTCGGACCCACACGTTGCGGGTATGGCCGAGCCGCTTCCACTTGACGGACTGGCTGTGGCTCTACGGCAGTCACTCTTCCTCCTGAACGTGTGCCTTCTGGTCGTTCGCACGCGGTGCTACCGGCATCCGGTTCGAGCATGACGAACGGCGGCGGGCGTAGCGCTCCAAGGATCGTAAACCGTGCTCCCACAGGGGTCGCGGGCTGGTCCTACTCTGTGTCGTAATTGGGCGTCGCGGTGCACGGCTGTACGCTGCCAGCCATGCCGGTGCGCGAGTCCGCTTCCACCCGAATCACGTTCGCCTCCACCCCCGCCCCCGCGCGACGTTTGCGCACCTGGGGCGCGGTGACGACCGCCGCGGCGCTGCTATCCGCGGGATTGCTGTCGGGCTGCTCCAAGGGGTCCGACGACGACGCCATGAGCTCGATCGTGCGCACCACCACCAATATCGCGGGGGCGGGTGTGGTCGGGGTCGAGCGCGACACCCGGACCGCGTGCGCGCTACCGAGTCCGGCCGACGCGGCCGCCGGCGCGACGCGCTCGATCACCCACACCGCGGGCGAGTCCGAGGTGCCCGCCGATCCCAAGCGGATCGTGGTGCTGTCCACCGCGGCCCTGGACGCGGCCTGCGCGCTCGGGCTGTGGGAGCGGGTGGTCGGCGCGGCAACGATTTCCGGCCCCACCCCGCAACCCGCCTACCTGGGCACGGGCATCTCCGAGATCCCGGCCGTCGGCGCGGTCGCCGATCCGGATCCGGCGAAAGTGGCTGGGCTGAAACCGGATCTGATCCTGGGGGCGGCGAGCGACAAGCCCGAGTACGACGCCCTGCGCGCCGTCGCGCCGACCGTGCTGGTCGGGACCGACCGGGGCTGGCAGGCCGAGTTCAGCGCACTGGCCGAGGCGATGGGCCGCGCGGGCGCGGCCGACAAGGCGCTCGAGGACTACCGCGTCGTGGCCCGCGAGAGCGGCGCCGCGGTGAACGCGACCCTGAGCCAGGCGTCGATACTGCGCTTCGACGCCAAGGGCATTCGCGTCCAGGGCAACGACAGTTTCGCCGGTCAGGTCCTCGGCGACGCCGGGGTGCAGCGGCCGGCGTCCCAGCGCGGCGCGTCCTTCGACCTGCCGGGCCTCGACACCGAGCAGGACCGCAACCGGGCCGAGGGCGACATCATCTACCTGATGTTCGACGGCGAGGACGGCCAGGAGTACGGCGAGTCGGTGATGCGCGGGGACGACTGGAAGTCGCTGAGCGCGGTGAGCGACAAGCGCGACTTCGCGGTGGCCGACACGATCTGGCACGGGTCCGGGGTGACCGCGGCCAAGGCGCTGCTCGAGGACATGCGCAACTCGCTCAACGGCTACGTCATCGACTGACCCGGCCGCGCCTGCGACGAGCTCGCCCGCGAAAAAGCCCGGCCTCGTGAATTCGAGAGCCGGGCTTGTGTTTTCCGCCGTGCGCGTCAGCGCGGACTCAGAACTCCCAGTCCTCGTCCTCGGTGTTGACGGCCTTGCCGATCACGTAGCTCGAGCCCGAGCCGGAGAAGAAGTCGTGGTTCTCGTCGGCGTTGGGCGAGAGCGCCGAGAGGATGGCCGGGTTGACCTCGCACTCGTCCTTGGGGAACAGGCCCTCGTAGCCCAGGTTCATCAGCGCCTTGTTGGCGTTGTAGCGCAGGAACTTCTTGACGTCCTCGGTCAGGCCGACCTCGTCGTACAGGTCCTGGGTGTACTCGACCTCGTTCTCGTACAGCTCGAACAGCAGCTCGAAGGTGTATGCCTTGAGCTCCTCGCGCTCGGCCTCGGAGACCAGCTCCAGACCCTTCTGGTACTTGTAGCCGATGTAGTAGCCGTGCACGGCCTCGTCGCGGATGATCAGGCGGATCATGTCGGCGGTGTTGGTGAGCTTGGCCCGCGAGGACCAGTGCATCGGCAGGTAGAAGCCGGAGTAGAACAGGAAGGACTCGAGCAGGGTGGAGGCCACCTTGCGCTTGAGCGGGTCCTCGCCGTTGTAGTAGCTCAGGACGATCTCGGCCTTGCGCTGCAGGTTCCGGTTCTCCTCGGACCAGCGGAAGGCTTCGTCGATCTCCTTGGTGGAGCACAGGGTCGAGAAGATCTGGCTGTAGCTCTTGGCGTGCACCGACTCCATGAAGGCGATGTTGGTGTACACCGCTTCCTCGTGCGGGGTCAGCGAGTCCGGGATGAGGCTGACGGCGCCGACCGTGCCCTGGATGGTGTCCAGCAGGGTGAGCCCGGTGAAGACCCGCATCGTGAGTTGCTTCTCGCTCGCGGTGAGCGTGGCCCACGAGGGAATGTCATTGGAGACCGGCACCTTTTCCGGCAGCCAGAAGTTGCCCGTGAGCCGATCCCAGACCTCCGCGTCCTTCTCGTCGATTACGCGGTTCCAGTTGATCGCGGATGCTCGATCGATCGTTTTCACGCTGGTTACTCACCCTTCCCTGCCCACCGGCCCGTTGCGGACGTTCTTAACCTGAACACTACTACTGGTGGGTGACATCAACACCCAACACAACCCCTTGTGTTGCGGACTATCCAGCATGACTGCAAGAGAGGGTGTGGAAACACACGCCAGCGATCGGAAATCTACAGCGGTGCAATCGGTCACAGCGGAGCGGGGCGGTCTGCGCGACCGCCCCGGGGCACCGGTTTGCGGGTCAGATGCCGAGCACCAGTTTCGCGGTCGTGAAGTAGATGATCAGACCGGTCGCGTCGACCAGCGTGGTCACCATGGGCGCCGAGATCACCGCCGGGTCGATCCGCAGCTTCTTGGCCAGCAGCGGCATGGTGCCGCCGATGGTGGCCGCCCAGCCGCAGATGAGCACCAGCGTAATGCCCACCACCGCACCGATTTTCGCACCGACGAAAAGTCCGCCGATCACGAGCCCGGCCGCAGCGAGCATAGCGCCGAGCACCAGCCCGACCCGGCATTCACGCCACACGACTTTCAGCAGGTCCGATACCCGGACCTCGCCGACGGCCAGCGCGCGCACGCAGGACGTGGCCGCCTGCGCGCCCGCGTTGCCGCCCGCGCCGATGATCAGGGGGATGAACAGGGCCAGGTGCGCGGCCTGTTCCAGGGTCGCGGCGAACATGTCCGTGACGCTGACCGTGAAGATCGCCGCCAGCAGCAGGAGCATGAGCCACAGCGCGCGATAGCGGGCGAGCTGGAAGACCGTGGCGGCCATGTAGTGGCCCTCCCACGGCGCGGTGCCGGCCTGGCGGGCCATGTCCTCGCTGTCCGCGGCCTCGATGACCTCGATCGCGTCGTCGATGGTGAGCAGGCCGACGAGGCGGTCCTCACTGTCGACCACGGGCAGGTTGATGAGGTTGGCGCCCTGCATGAGCCGGGCCGCCTTCTCCGCGGAATCCGTCGCGCGCACGAACGCGGGCTCGGACTCCACCAGATCGGCGATCATGGCGTCCGGCGAGCTGAGCACCAGCTCGCGCAGTTCCACGATGCCGATGAGACGGCGGCCGGCGTCGACCACCGGCAGGGTGTAGACGGTCTCGGCGTTGCCGCCCTCGGTCCGCACCATCTGCAGCGCCTGCGCGACGGGCAGATTACGCGGCAGCGCAACGACTTCCGGCGTCATGTAGAAACCGACCGAGCCCTCCGGATAGCCCAGCAGGATCGCGGTCATGCGGCGCTCGTGCGGGCTGAGTCCGGCGAGGACCTTCTTGGCGACCTTGGCCGGGGCCTCGCGCAGCATGCGGGCGCGATCGTCGGGGTCCATCTCCTCGACGAGTTCGCGGAAGCTCTGATCGCGCAGTCCGGTGAGGATCTGCTGCTGATCGACCGGCTCGAGCTCCTCGAAGACGTCGAGGGCGCGATCCTTGTCGAGCAGGCGGAACGCCATACCGGCCGAGAGCGCGTCCATGCGCGCGAGCTCGTCGGCGATGACGTGCGGCGGGTGGTTGTCCAGCCATTCCAGGGTGGCGCCCAGGTGATGGCGGTCGACGATGTCGCGGAGCGAATCGCCTTCCGCGCACAGGGTTTCACGCCCGGGGGCGAGCGAATCCCGGGCGCCGGGGAGCGGGTCCCGGGCGCCGGGGAGCGCATCGGCGGCGCGGGTGCGCGCGTGCGGCTCCCGGGGGCCGGTGAGTACGGCGGTGCCGGTCGCGGGCAGCGGACGGGCAGCGGGCAGCGTCGAAACGACGGGCAGATCGGTCTGCGTCATGGCGGAACCTCAGCCGAGTGGCGAGTCAGGGGTGAACGGTTGGCAGCACCGGGTCACACCGCGGGGCACCGAACCCGCCCGAACGCACGCCGCAGAGAACTACGGGCGAGAAGAAGAGGGGGTGGTGCCGCGCGGCCTTCGACTGGGGGGCTCGCTACGCATGCGACCCACCTCCTCGAAGCCGTCGTGCACCGATATCGTCAATCCCGAAGCTCACTCGGGGGAGGTCGTGCGGGGCGATCGATCGTCAACCCTCGTACGACACACAGAGCATCCTCGTGCAGGATACCGGCCGGCGGCAAATCGCGCCCGCGTGGTGTGCGACACCCCGGGCGTTGTTCCACGACACTCCGGGCATTCTTCGACGACACTCCAGAGCGGGGCCGGGCGGTTCCGAGCCGACTCGGGGCGGCGATCATCCGGCGTGGGCGGGTGATTCGGTAGCGCGGGGCGGCCCGGGTGTGCTGGGCTACGACGCGTGGCTTTGCAATCGTTGACGATGGTCCGGCACGGGGAGAGCACCGCGAACGCGGAGGCGGCGGCCGCGAGCCGCGCGGGCGCCGAGGAATACGACAAGGGTCCGCGCGACCCCGACATCGCGCTCACCGAACTCGGGCGCAAACAGGCGGCGGCGGTGGGTGATTGGCTGGCCGAGCAGGATCGGCCGCCCACCTCGGTGCTGTGCTCGCCGTACCTGCGGGCGCGGGAAACCGCCGATATCGCGTTGCGGTCCATCCGGACGCCGCCGGTGCGGTACGACGAGCGGCTGCGCGATCGCGATGTCGGGATCATGTGGGGGCTCACCGCGCTCGGCATCCGCCGCCGCTATCCGCTCGAGCATCGTGAGCGAGAACGTATGGGCCGCTTCTACTATCGCCCGCCGGGCGGCGAGGCGTGGACCGACGTGGCGCTGCGGCTGCGCTCGGTGCTGCGCGAAATGGACGGGGACGTCCTGGTTTTCGCCCACGACAACGTGGTGGTCCTCACCCGGTACATCCTGGAGCGGCTCGACGAGCCCGCGGTGCTGCGGATCGAGAGCACCCAGCTGCCCAACGCCTCGATTTCCCGCTGGGAGCGGGGCGACACGGAGTGGAAGCCGGTGCTCTACGGATCGATAGGTCATCTGTCCAGCTGACCACGCCGTATTTGTGACCACCCACAGCGTCTCATTGTGCGAATTGGGCTCCGTCACAAGGGTTACTGGAAGGTAATGTACGCCCGCCCCGCGTGCGTTACCTTTTCGTAATCACAAGGGGGTGGAAGGAGTCGCCTGTGTCCACCGACAGCACGATCAGCGCCGAACTCACCGTGTCCGGAATGCCGATGTCCTCACCACTGCGGGACGTACGGAACCTGGCCCGCCAGATGGTCGGCCATTTCGTGGAGACGGTCGCGCCCTGCGGAACGCTGCCCGGCGACGCCATTCACGGTGACGTCACCACCATCACGCGCATCTGCCTCGAACTCGCGGTCGCCATGCTCGACGGCCGGGACATCCCGGGCAAGACCCAGCGCCTGCAGGACGCTGCGGCGCAGTGGGCCCGCGAGGGCATTCCCATCGACACCATCCACCACGCCATCCACGAGGGCTTCAAGATCGGCCTCGATCTGGTGACGACCAACACCGTCGCCGAGCAGCGCCGGGCGGCGGAAGGACCGGACGCGGTCCTGGTGCTGAGCGTGCGCGACTACGACAGCATCACCGACGGCGTGCGCCGGGTGGTGGACATCCTGGACCGGATGACGGCCGCGGTCTCGATGGCCTACGTACGCGAGTTGCGCGCGGTGGTCAGCGAGCACCACACCGCGGTGCACACGCTCACCTCGGCGCTGCTGGGCGGGCACTCGACCTCGACCATGGCCCGCGAGTGCGGCATCGAGATCGCGGGCTCGTATCACGTACTGGCACTGGCGTTTCCGGCCCACTCCGACGAGCACGCGCCGGCGCTGAACTCGCAGGTGGTCGCGCGCCGCAAACTGCGGCGGGTACAGGCCGAACTCGCCACCCGCACCGCGAACAAGCCGCTGGCGCTGCTCAGCGTGGACGGCGGGACCGTGCTGGTGCCCACCACCGACATCCCCGAGGAGGAGCTCGGCGCCCTGATCGAACAGCTCTCGCAGGCCGCCCGCGTGCCGATCACCGCCACCGTGGTCTCGGCCGAGCCGCAACAGATTCCGCACGCCGCCGACCGCGCGCACGACCTGCTCGACATCGTGCAGCGGCTCACCCTCGAGGCCGGGCTGTACCGCTTCGACGAGCTCGCGCTGGAGTACCAGCTGACCCGCCCCGGCCCCGGCCGCGACCACCTCGGCTCGCTGCTGGACCCCCTGGACGGGCATCCCGAACTGCTGGAGACCCTGCGCACGCACATCAGCAACAACATGAATCGCCAGCGCACCGCCCGATTCCTGCACGTGCACACCAACACCATCGACTACCGGCTCAAACGCGTCGGCCAGCTGACGGGCTTCGACCCGACCCAGGCCGCGGGTCTGTGGCAGCTGCGGTCGGCGCTGGTGGCCCGGACCTATCCGGCGCGCTGACCCTCGGGGCGGCGCCTGCCGGGTGGTGGTTGCATGCCACCCGGCAGGCGCCTCTCCGCCGCCGCGGCGGGCCGACCTCAGCGAGGATTGGAGCCGATCGACTCGATTCCGTACGGCGGAGAATGCGGGGCCGGGCGACTCAGGGGCGTTGGAACCCGGCCACGCACGTTCTGGATGTTCCCTTCGCACCGATGGTCAGCAGTTGCTCGGCGCGGGTTCGCCGCGGAAGCGGGCGTCGAGCCAGCCCAGGGCGGACGGGATGCCGAGCACGGCGGCGGTCAGATGATCGGGCACCGGGACCTCCTCGGTCCGCACGCGGGCGCCCGCGGCGCAGTAGCGGCGCACGGTGTTTCGCACCGCGTCGATGGGAATGAGGCCGTCGATGGGTGAATGCCATTCGAAGACGGGCATGTTCGGCACGCCGTCGTACAGCTCGAGACTGTTCTCCTCCACCACCGCGCGCGCCACCGGATCCTCCGTCATCACCGTCGTCTCGGCGATATCGAGGGCGCCGCGGCCCGCGCCGGCGGCGATGATGTCGTTGGTACAGCTGTCCACCAGGCGATCCCGGATCTCGAGACCCTGGGAGTTGAGCTGACTGCTGATCGGGAAGCGATCGGGGTACTCGCGCTCGAGGCCGAGACCGGCGGCCAGCGCCAGGCCGAAGACCGGATGCCGGCCCAGGCCCAGGGTTTCCAGCATGGTCACCAGGTTCATGGGCACGCCGCCCATGGCCGCCCCGGCGAGTGTCAGCTCCGGGGCGTAGGTCGAGGCCAGGGCGGCGGCCCAGGCCGTGGCCATGCCGCCGCCGGAGTAGCCGATCAGGCCGACCGGGCTGTGCTGGACCCGCAGCTCCGGCACCTGCTGGACCGCGCGGATGCCGTCGAGGGTGATCTGCCCGCCGAGTTTGGCCGCACCGTAGGCGGATCGGGGGCCCAGGTGGTCCGGCAGCGCGATGCTCCAGCCGCGCTGCAGCAGCAGGTTCCAGGCCGGCGCCTCGCGCACCACCAGGTTCTGGTCGGTGGTGTAGAGCACCCGTGAGACCGAGCACTGCGAGCCCAGCGCGTTGATGATGTGCTGCAGCGACAGCAGCGGGGTGTCGGGCTGCCGGTTGCGAGGCGAGAGCACCGTCGTGGTCGCGAGGATGGGGTGTCCGGTGGAATCGGTGGAGCGGAACTTGACCAGGGTGATGTCGATGCCGGGGAACAGCGGCAGCGGCGGCATGGCCCGGGTGCCGAGGGTTTCGCCCGGTCGTTTGTCGGCGATATCGGCGGGCACCGCGAAGAACGGGTCGGGATCGGGGGTGGGATAGCGCGGTTCGGCGATCGCGACGGCGCAGGACAGGATCAGCGCGGCCACCGCGCCGAGCACCCCCGCGCTCGCTCGCCACCATCGGTGCCGGGCGCCCCCGCGCGGCCTGCTGATCGATTCCGGACGATGCATGAATATCGTTCCCTCCGAAGCGATTTCCGGCCGCAGTGCACACGGTCCGGAGCCTGCGAGAAGGGTATGGAGCCGCGCGCCGATTGCGAACGGGCGGAGCGGATTTCCCGACAAGTCACAACGGGCCGCGCGGGTGACTTGTGGAGTTGAACGATACCGTTTGACACAGTTACCAAGAGGATGCGGCGGCGCCCTGTGAATAGTACAGCGCGAAAGTGAAACACGTTCCGGGCCTTGGGATCCCACTAGCGTCGAGGGTGCGGGACGGAAGCTTCTCCGTACCGGACCGCATCCGCAGCAGTTTCTCGTGGAGGGGACCACGCAATGACAGATATCGTCGATCAACCCACTCGCCGGCAGGCCGCGGGCGATGCCCTCACCCACCGGGTCACGGTGTACGTCGGCACACCGGGCGCCGCCGCCGAACTCGTCATGGAGTACGCGGCGACCCGGGTCGAGGCCTACGAATACATAGTCACCGCTGTGCATTCCGGCATGCTCGTCACCGTGGACGGCAAGGTGCGGCCGGGTCTGCGCCGGCTACCGAGCCCCCGGCAGTGCTTCTGAGGCACGGGGTTCGGGCCGCCTCACTTGCCCGGCGGGAGGTCGAGGGCGGCGGCGATGCTGCGCCACGCGGGTTCCAGCTGCACCGCGAAGTCCAGCCAGGAGTGGATGCCGGTCGGCAGGTAGAGCGCGGTGACCGGAATATGTAACTCGTTCAGCCGCTGGGCGAATCGCACCGTGCAGTAGTGCGCGCCGGCTTCCAGGCTGACCCCGCCGCCCGCGACGCCCATGGCCTCGACGGCGTCGCGGGCGGTGAGGGCCTCGGCGATGTTGAGCACCCCGGGCACGCCGGTGGCGGCCGAGATGTGCACGGCGGTGCCGCGCAGGCCCTCCGCGTTCACCATGGAATCGTGCGCCCGCCATTCCGGCGAACCCCAGGGGCCCCAGAGGTTTTCGACGTTGCCGCCGCGCGAGCCGACGGTCATGGTGGTCACGGCGCGGCCGGGGGCGTCGGTGGTGGAGTAGCAGCCGCTGATCCCCGCGACCGCGCGATAGTGGCCGGGGTGGCGGTGCGCGAGCATCATGGCGGCCTGGGCGCCCATGGACACCCCGCCGATCGCGCGCCGCCCGTCACCGCCGAGGTACGGCTCGACCACCGCGGGCAGTTCCTCGGTCAGGAAGGTTTCCCACCGGTTCCAGCCGAGCACGCCGTCCGGGCGCAGCCAGTCGCTGTACATGCTGCCCGCGCCGCCCGCGGGCAGCACCACGTTGATCGCCTTGTCCGCGAAGAACTCCGCGGCCCGCCCCTTGGTCAGCCAGTCCGACACCAGCTTCCCGTCGACCCCGTCCAGCAGGTACAGCGTCGGTTTGGGTCCCGTGCCGGCCCCGTGCAGGACGTCGACCGCCATCACCCGTGTCATGGACTCGGACTCGATCCACACCCGTTCCCACCCCGGGCTGTGCACTTCGACCCGAATAGGCTCCCCCCGCACGGCGATTCGCACCTCCTCCGCCCCCGAACGGTCCGCCGGCGCACCCGCCACAGCCGCCAGCACCACGGCCAAGCCCACCGCCACCCGTCGAATCATGCGGCCAAACTAGGCCCTTGCTACCCGCCAGTACTTCACATTCCCCATTCCCTGGACCCTTGACCTACCGAACCCCCGTCCCCCTGTTCTCCATCACAACGAATCCCTGACCTAGGCAAACCACTCCACCCACTGCCCGTGCGGCCCCGCGTATCCCATCGCCCGGTCGTCCAGCGCCAGCACCATCGTCGCCCCCGCCCGCGCGACCGGCGGTGCGCCACCGCCGAATTCCAGCACCCCCGCGCCCTCGTTGGTGATCCAGTGACACGGCAGCGAACGCACGAGTTCCCGGAACTCCGCGCGCCGCCCGGGCTCCAGATAGGTCAGCACCGCGCTGCCGAACACCAGCACCGGAACATCCCGCGGCGCGGCGTCCACCAGTGCGGCGATCGACTCGACCAGATCCTCCGCCACCAGGTGTGGCGGGTCCCTCCGCACGATCTCCACCGCGCCGCGCAGGCGCTCGAGCCGATCCCGCTGTTCCGGCCAGATCAGCATCTCCAGCCACCGCGTGTCCGCCGGGTCGGCCACGTTCAGCGGATTGATGTCCACGCCCGCCCGATACACCACCTCGGGCAACCTCTCCGGAATCGGCGGCCGCCCCGACGTCGCGCACGACAGGACGACCCCGGATCGCCCGTCCACCGGATCCAGCACCGGCCCGTCGTCGTACCGGTAGCTGTACCTGTCCGGGTACAAACACAATCCGGCCGACGCTCCGTACTCGATCAGCGCGACCGGCTCCCCCGCGAACTTCCCGAGCACCGGCAACAACGCGGCCGCCCGCCCCGCCTCGTTGGTCTGCGTCCGATGCGTCATGACGATCTCCCGCACCGCGTCCCAGTTCCCCCGCAGGAACTCCCGGAATTCCGCGTACGAGGCCGTCTCCGCCCCCAGGTACCGCACCGCCCCGAACACCAACTGCGGCTGCCGTTTCGCCACCGGCAGCCCCTCGATCAGCTCGAGAACTCCCGCGTCCGAAGCCACCCCACTCGCCCACCGCGTGTAGCAGTCCGAATACCCCCGCACCTCGAGCTCCGCGAATCGCGAATACCGCTCCGAAGTCCGCATACCCACCCCCGATCTCCCCGATGCCCACCCACGGATCCACTGCCACGGTATCCGCTCCCGGATCAGCTCACCGCACGAAACGGCAAGGGCGCTCCCGGTGAATACCGGGAGCGCCCTTGGGGTTCCGAGACCTACAGCAGGTAGGTCACTACAGCATGCAGCTCACGCAGCCCTCGACCTCGGTGCCTTCCAGCGCCATCTGGCGGATGCGGATGTAGTACAGGGTCTTGATCCCCTTGCGCCAGGCGTAGATCTGGGCGCGGTTCACGTCGCGGGTCGTGGCGCTGTCCTTGAAGAACAGGGTCAGGGACAGGCCCTGGTCCACGTGCTGGGTCGCGGCGGCGTAGGTGTCGATCACCTTCTCGTAGCCGATGTCGTAGGCGTCCTGGAAGTAGTCGAGATTGTCGTTCGTCAGGTAGGGGGCCGGGTAGTAGACGCGGCCGATCTTGCCTTCCTTGCGGATCTCGATCTTCGAGGCGATCGGGTGGATCGAGCTCGTGGAGTGGTTGATGTACGAGATCGAACCGGTCGGCGGGACCGCCTGCAGGTTCTGGTTGTAGATGCCGTGCTCCATGACCGACGCCTTGAGCTCGCGCCAATCGTCCTGGGTCGGGATGTGCACGTTCGCGTCGGCGAAGATCTCGCGCACCCGCTCGGTCTGCGGCACCCACTCCTGCTCGGTGTACTTGTCGAAGTACTCGCCCGAGGCGTACTTGGACTCGGGGAACCCGCCGAAGTACTGCCCGCGCTCCTTGGCGATCAGGTTCGAGGCCCGGACCGCGTGGTACGCGATCGTGTAGAAGTAGATGTTCGTGAAATCGATGCCCTCGTCGGAGCCGTAGTGCACGCGCTCACGAGCCAGGTAGCCGTGCAGGTTCATCTGCCCCAGGCCGATGGCGTGGGACTCGTTGTTGCCCTGCTCGATCGAGGGCACCGAGTGGATGTGCGTCTGATCCGACACCGCGGTGAGCGCGCGAATCGAGGTCTCGACCGTCTTGGCCAGATCCACCGAATCCATGGTCTTGGCGATGTTCAGCGAACCCAGGTTGCACGAGATGTCCTTGCCCACATGGGAGTAGGACAGATCGTCGTTGTACAGCGACGGCGTGGAGACCTGCAGGATCTCCGAGCACAGGTTCGAGTGGGTGATCTTGCCCTTGATGGGGTTCGCCCGGTTCACGGTGTCCTCGTACATGATGTACGGGTAGCCGGACTCGAACTGCAGCTCGGCGATGGTCTGGAAGAACTCGCGAGCCTTGATCTTGGACTTGCGAATTCGCTTGTCGTCGACCATCTCGTAGTACTTCTCGGTCACGTTGATGTCCGCGAACGGCACGCCGTAGATGCGCTCCACGTCGTACGGCGAGAACAGGTACATGTCCTCGTTCTTCTTGGCCAGCTCGAACGTGATGTCCGGGATGACGACGCCGAGGGACAGCGTCTTGATGCGGATCTTCTCGTCCGCGTTCTCCCGCTTGGTGTCCAGGAACCGGTAGATGTCCGGGTGGTGGGCCTGCAGGTACACCGCGCCCGCACCCTGGCGCGCGCCCAGCTGGTTCGCGTAGGAGAACGAGTCCTCCAGCAGCTTCATGATCGGAATGACGCCCGAGGACTGGTTCTCGATCTTCTTGATCGGCGCGCCGGTCTCGCGAATGTTGCTCAGCAGCAACGCCACACCGCCGCCGCGCTTGGACAGCTGCAGCGCGGAGTTGATGGAGCGCCCGATGGACTCCATGTTGTCCTCGATGCGCAGCAGGAAGCACGACACCGGCTCGCCGCGCTGCTTCTTGCCCGAGTTCAGGAAGGTCGGGGTGGCCGGCTGGAAGCGGCCCTCCATGATCTCCTCGACCAGTTCCGAGGCCAGGGTCTCGTTACCGGCGGCCAGGGTCATGGCGACCATGCACACGCGGTCCTCGAAACGCTCCAGGTAGCGCTTACCGTCGAAGGTCTTGAGGGTGTACGAGGTGTAGTACTTGAACGCGCCGAGGAACGTCGGGAACCGGAACTTCTTGGCGTACGCCTGCTTGAACAGCTTCTTGGTGAAGTCGAAGCTGTACTGGTCGAGCACCTCGGTCTCGTAATAGTTTTCCTTGACCAGGTAGTCCAGCTTCTCCCGCAGATTGTGGAAGAAGACGGTGTTCTGGTTGACATGCTGCAGGAAGTACTGGTGCGCGGCCTCGCGATCCTTGTCGAACTGGATCTCACCGTTGGGGCCGTACAGGTTCAGCATGGCGTTGAGCGCGTGGTAGTCCATCCCGTCGGTGGACTCGCCGCTGACGGGGCGCTCTACGCGGGCAGTCTTTCCGACCGGTGCGGTTGTCGTTGCCAAAACAATCCCAATCCCTCTCGGACGCGCTCGACGTCCTCGGCTGTTCCCATGAGTTCGAAGCGATACAGATACTCGACTCCGCACTTGCGCGAAATGACTTCGCCCGCATAGCAGTACGTATCGCCGAAGTTCGTGTTGCCGGCCGCGATGACGCCGCGCAGCAGGGCGCGGTTGTGTGGATCGTTGAGGAACTTGGCCACCTGCCGCGGCACGAATTCCTTCTCCGATCGCTCACCACCCAGCACGTGCTTACCGCCCCCGTAGGTGGGGACGATGAGCACGTAGGGTTCGTCGACTCGCAGACTGTCGGCGGTATGAAGCGGTATGCGGACCGCGGGCACGCCCAGCCGCTCCACGAAGCGGTGCGTGTTCTCCGAAGCGCTGGAGAAGTAGACCAGATTCGGTGTCCGCGTGGACAACTCGGTCATTTTCGACTCCTTCCGCCTTCGGGATACCCGCTGACTCTCGATCAGCGGGTGCTGTCCGCTAGGCGACGGCGACGGCCTCGGCGAGCGCCTTGATGCGATCGGGACGGAACCCGGACCAGTGATCCTCACCGGCGACCACGACGGGAGCCTGCAGGTAGCCCAGCGCCATCACGTAATCGCGGGCCTCCGGGTTCTCCGAGATATCGATGACGTCATATGCGACGCCGGCCTTGTCGAGGGCGCGGTACGTGGCATTGCACTGGACACAAGCGGGCTTGGTGTAAACGGTGATGGTCATTGGTATCTCCCCTTCTCCTTGCCTTCGATCCGTATGCAGTGCACGGCTGAAACAAGAACCATGTAGTAAGTGCGCAAACCCCTGGATGCGAGACCGAAGTCCCTGGTCGCGCGGCTCCCTTCGAGGGTCTCGCCGCGTGCCCTTCCAGCTCCCAAGACACTACACCTAGTGGCCGACAGATACACACGACACGACATGTTGCGACTAACAAAGATGGGATTCGGATCGGCGAAGTGCCAGCACGCTCGATTCGCCACCCGGAGCAACTGAGGCGCAGGTCACAGTTTCGAGATTGAGCACATTCTCAGCAAACACATCGTTCCCGCTGATCAACACCCTTCACGCGAGTCACACGCGCACCTGCCGAGCGAGTTCCAACGGGTTCGAGAGTGCACCGACGCGCATCCGACATCCCTGTCCGCCTCGGCGTGTCGTGTGCGACGGGGTGCCGCCGCCGGTGTGTCGGTGTCAGCACATCGCGGTAGCCGGTGAGCGAACGCGCCCCTCGATCATGCGACCTCACCGGGCGATTCGACGAATCGCGCAGGTAGTCCGGCCGGCGTCCGTCGCGGGTCGCGGCGAAACCGTCTCGGCCGCCGCCGGTCCCGGATGACGCGCACCCTCGGCGGCGGCGGAGCCCGACCGGACACCCATGTGTAGCTAGGAGATTGCTTCATGCGGAGAAGCTAGCGCAACGACTCCGAAAACGGGCGATGCCACGACCGAAAGATCGTGGCATCGTGCCGGATTCAGCGGTTCGTCCGCCAATTACTAGATAGTTGCAGTCACATTCGCGGCCGCGGCGACCGAGCGCACGGTGGCGGCGAGCTGGGTGAGCGCCTCGGCATCCTCGGCCGGATGCGTCTCACCGAAGCGCTGGCCGATGCCGCCGAAGTTCAGCGACGCGTCCTCGAGCACTGCCGCACCGGCGACGCCGAGCGACTTCACCGCGTCCGCGTGCGACCACTTGGCGGCGTTGGCACTGATGGACGCGCTGATCACGCCGACCGGGCGGCCCTTGAGCGAGCCCGCGCCGTACGGGCGCGAGGCCCAGTCGATGGCGTTCTTGAGCACCGCGGGCAGCGTGCCGTTGTATTCGGGGGTGAGCACGAGCAGACCGTCGGCGGCGGCGACGGCCTCGCGCAGCGCCGCGGCGGCGGCCGGAACCTGACCCGCTACATCGAGATCCTCGTTGTAGAAGGGAATGTCGGCCAGGCCCTCGTACAGCACGACCTCGACGCCCTCGGGCGCGGCCTGCACGGCGGCCTCGGCGATGCGGCGGTTGATCGAGGCGGCGCGAAGGCTGCCGACCAGAGCGAGAAGACGGGTCTGCGACATGGTGACTACTCCTACGATGCTGATCCAGTGGCGGGATTCTGAAGACAGTAACCGGACCATGGTCCGATTACATTCCCGGGGGGTGGCTATCGCGTGCCGTGACCCGCGCCACAGCCAACAATGGCCGCCGCACCCCCGCTCGAGCACCGCTTTCACTCGAGCAGAATCCAATGGCGAGCCCGCGCGGACCGCGCCGAGCCGCAGCGGCGGGAGCGCCGAACCGTGCGCTAGACTGGAAACGGACCATGGTCCGATTGCAGATAACGACAAAGGGGTCGAAGCCGTGACTTGGGACATTCCGCTGGTGCTGCCGCTCGCGGACGGCGAACCCGTCGAGCGCGCCGACGCCGCGCGCAATCGCCGACTCCTGCTGGACGCCGCGGCCGAACTCGTCCAGCTGCACGGCGCGGACGCGCTCACGATGGACGCGCTCGCCAAACACGCCGGCGTCGGCAAGGGCACGGTCTTCCGCCGCTTCGGCAATCGCGCCGGGCTGATGTACGCCCTGCTCGACGAGTCGGATCGAAAGCTGCAGGCCGCCTACATGTTCGGCCCGCCCCCACTCGGCCCGGGCGCACCGCCGCTGGACCGGCTGATCGCCTACGGCCGGGCGCGGCTGTCGTTCACCGAGATCGAGGGCGACGTGCTGCGCGCCGCCACCGACCAGCCCCGCAAGTTCGAGGGCGCGCCCTACGCGGTCACCAAGACCCACGTCTCGATGCTGTTGCGCCAGGCCGGAACACGCGGGGAGATCTCGCTGCTGGCCGACAGCCTGCTCGCCCCGCTGGACGCCACGCTCGTCCTGCATCAGATGCGGGTGCTCGGCTTCACCCGCGAGCAGGTCGGCGACAACTGGGAGGCGCTCGTCCGGCGCGTCGTTCCGGACGCCGCGCAGTAGAGTGAGCGGCATGGGGAACCTGCGCGAAGAGATCATTGCCGAGCTGGGCGTGCTGCCCGTCATCGAGCCCAAAACCGAAGTGCGGCGGCGCATCGACTTCCTCAAGGACTACCTGCGCGCCACGCCCGCGAAGGGTTTCGTGCTCGGCATCAGCGGCGGCCAGGATTCCTCGCTGACCGGCAAGCTCTGCCAGCTCGCGGTCGAGGAACTGCGCGCCGAGGGCGCCGAGGCCGAGTTCGTGGCCGTGCGGCTGCCGTACGGCGTGCAGGCCGACGAGCACGACGCGCAGATCGCGCTGGAGTTCATCGCGCCCGATCGCTCGGTGTCGGTGAACGTCAAGCCCAGCGCCGACGCCGCGGGCGCCGAGGTGGCGGCCGGGGTGGCCGAGCTGCTGGGCGGCGAGACGCGCCTGCGCGACTTCGTGCGCGGCAACATCAAGGCCCGCGAGCGCATGGTGCTGCAGTACGCGATCGCCGGCCAGCTGAACCTGCTGGTGGTCGGCACCGATCACGCGGCCGAGGCGGTCACCGGCTTCTTCACCAAGTTCGGCGACGGCGGCGTGGACATCACGCCCCTCACCGGCCTCACCAAGCGCCAGGGCGCGGCGCTGCTGCAGGAGCTGGGCGCCCCGCCCAGCGTGTGGCAGAAGGTCCCCACCGCCGATCTCGAGGACGACCGCCCGGCCCTGCCGGACGAGGAGGCCCTCGGCCTGAAGTACGCCCAGATCGACGACTACCTCGAGGGCAAGCCCGTCAGCGACGAGGTGGCCGCCCGCGTGGAGTCGATCTTCCGGAACACCCGCCACAAGCGGACCGTCCCGGTCACCCCGCACGACACCTGGTGGAAGTAACCGCCACTCGGGTCTCGCGCCCGCCGCACCTCGGGTGCGGCGGGCGCTGTCGTAGTACGGAAGAGCCGTCGTGCCTTCAGGTTCGGCGAGCCCCACGCTCCTGCCTTCGCGACATGGGCGCTCCCGCACGGGTCTACGTCAGGGCCGCACCAAGCCCTGTCCACGAGACCGGGGGCGATGGGGAAAGCCTGCGGCAGGAATCAGATTCGGAGGGGATCGAGTCCGGGGGCGACCGTCTGGTATTCGACGGTCGTGGCCTGCTGACAGTGCAGGGATTTGAGAGATACGCCGTTCATGAGCGCTGAGACGGCGAAGGCGACCACAACGGCGCCGAGGAGTAGAGCGGGTACGAGTCGCGCCATGGCGCCACCTCCCGAATAGGCGGACCGGACAGTCCCATTATCGGCGTGGCGAACGTTCCGTTACCGATTAAATATCTGGTCGATCGACCAGATATTGCTGGTCAAGCGTTTGCATCCGATGGCGAGACGCCGCTCAGCGAGGTATTCGGCTACCTCGCGACGGGGGCCACGCGCGGTGGCGAAATACGGACCTCAGCCGAACCGTGATCGAACCCCGTCGCGAGGTCCCGAATCGCTTACGAGACGACCGCGACGACTCTCCGGCGATGACGCGAGCGCGGCGGGCCCTCGGACGAGCGCGCCACAACTCCTGAGCCCTGACTTTCCGGCCCGCTACGGCCGGTTCAGCCGCCCGCGAAAGGCGGCAGGACGTCCACGCGCGGCGTCAGCGCGGCACTCGCGTCCCGCGTCAGCTCGTCGCCGATCAGGTAGGCGCACACCGCCAGCATGGGGTCCAGCTTCGGGCCGTACGCGGTGGTCAGGGTCGTGCGCAGGTCGGCGACGGTCGAACCGGCGGGCAGGTCCAGCAGCTCGCCGGGCTTGCCGATCACGTCGGCGATCGCCGCGAAGTAGCGCACCTCAACCACCGATTGCTCCCATCGTTCGTTCGGGCGGGACGAAACCGGCGGCATCGATGCCGTGCCCGGCGGACTTGTTCCACATGGCCCCGCGCCACAGATCGGCGATCTCGGCATCGCCGGCGTGCGCGCGCAGGGCCGCGCGCACATCGTATTCCTGATCGCTGAACAGGCAGGAGCGGATGCGGCCGTCGGCGGTGAGCCGGGTCCGGTCGCAGTCACCGCAGAAGCTGCGGGTCACCGAGGCGATGATGCCGACGGTCGCGGGACCGGCGTCGACCTGCCACTGCTCGGCGGGCGCGGAGGGATCGTCGCGCCCGATCGGGGTGAGGGTGAACCGCTCCCCGAGCACCTCGAGCAATTCGGCGGCGGTGATCATGTTCGCCCGGGCCCACTCGTGATCGGCGTCCAGCGGCATCTCTTCGATGAAGCGCAGTTCGGCGCCCTCGGCGATGCACCAGGCCAGCAGATCGGCTGCGCCGCTCAGGGTTTGGCGCATGAGCACGGCGTTGACCTTGACCGGCGCGAGCCCCGCCGCGCGCGCGGCGCGAATTCCGGCCAGGACCGAATCCAGCCGATCGCGCCGGGTCAGGCGCGCGAAGCCCTCGCGATCGACGGTGTCGAGGGAGATGTTGATCCGATTCAGCCCGGCCTCGACGAGTTTGCGGGCGCGATGTTCGAGCCCGACCCCGTTGGAGGTCATGGACAGTGGCGTATCCGGGAGCTCGGCCCGGCACCCCGCGATGATCTGCTCGAGGTCGCGGCGCATGAGCGGTTCGCCGCCGGTGAAGCGCACCTCGTGCACGCCGAGTTCGCGCACCGCGAGCACCACCAGGCGCACCAGTTCGGCGGTGGAGAGCAGTTCGTCCGCCGGAATCGCGGGCAGGCCCTCCTCGGGCATGCAGTACGTACAGCGCAGCGAACACTTCTCGGTGATGGAAACCCGCAGATCACGCGCGGTACGGCCGAAACGGTCGACGAGATACGGGGTATCCGGGCGGCCGTCGACACTGGGCTGCCCGGCTCGTATGGCGGGCATGCCCATCGCGACCACGGTCATTCGACCATTATGTCGCTACCGATACCGCCCGGCGCCGTTCGAGCGCCGGGGATTGGTCACAGTGTCGCGCGGAAAGGCCGCAAATCAGCCGCGTATAGGCTCAGCCGCATGAGTTCCCGGCACGCCACGGTCCCGGCCCGCTCCGTCGAAGACCATCGGCAACGCATCGTAAATTTGTTCGCACCGCTCGCCGACCGCGGCGGTGAGGCGGTTCCGATGGCCCGCGCGCTGGGCCGGCGACTCACGACCGACGTGTTCTCCCCCCTGGATCTGCCGGTCTTCCGCAACTCGGCGATGGACGGCTACGCGGTGCGGGCGGACTCGATCGCTACCGTGCCCGTGACCCTGCCGCTCGCGGGCGTGGTGGCGGCCGGAAACACCGGTGCGCCAACGTTGCCCGAGGGCGCGGCGCTGAAAGTGATGACCGGCGCGCCCATTCCGGTCGGCGCGGACTGCGTGGTGCCGGTCGAGCACACCACCGGGACGGACGGCACTGTCACCATCGAGAAGAGCCGCTCGGCGGGGGATTTCATCCGCGAGGCCGGAACCGATGTGCGCACCGGGCAATTGCTGGTGGCCGCGGGCACGGTACTCAAACCGCGGCACATCGCCGCGCTGGCGGCGGTGGGACTGGTCGACCTGCCGGTGTGGCGGCGGGTGCGGGCGGCGATCATCACCACCGGTGACGAACTCGTGCAGGCCGGACTGAGCCTGCTGCCCGGGCAGATCTACAACTCCAACGGCATCGCGCTGGCGGCGGCGCTGGCGGACAACGGGGCCGAGGTGGTGTCGCTCGCGCACGCCACCGACGATCCGCGCGAGTTCACCCGGCGGCTCGGCGAGGCGACCGCGACCGCGGACGTGGTGTTCACCTCCGGCGGGGTCTCCATGGGGGACTTCGAGGTGGTGAAGGACGTACTCGCCCCGTTGGGCGGCGAATTCGGCGCCGTGGCGATCCAGCCCGGCGGGCCGCAGGGCCTGAGCGTGGTGGACGGGGTGCCCGTGCTGAGCTTCCCGGGCAATCCGGTCAGCACCATGGTGTCGTTCGAGGTCTTCGCCCGGCCGCTGCTGCGGGAGCTGGCCGGACTGCCCGCGATCCCCGGTGTCGAACTGCCCCTGCGGGATTCGGTGCGCTCCCCCGCCGGCAAGCGGCAGTTCCTGCGCGGGCTGCGCACCGGGGACGGCGTGCGATTGGTGGCGGGCCCCGGATCCCATCTGATCGCCACCATGGCCCAGGCCGATGTGCTCGTCGAGATTCCGGGCGACGTCACCGACGTGCCCGCCGGAACACCCGTCACCACCTGGGAGCTGTAGCCGTGACCACCGAGGACGCCACCACCGCCGAACTGCGCGGGATCGCCGACGACTGGGCGGCGGCCATCGTCGCCAACGACGCGGAACTGATCTCGGTCTTCATGGCCGAGGAATGGGTGATCGTCTCGGAGACGGGCGTGTCCACCAAACGCGAGTTCCTCGACGAGATCCTGTCCGGCCGGCTCACCCATTCGGCCATGGACCGGGTCGGCGAGCCGCACATCCGGGTGTACGGCGACACCGCGATCGTCACCGCCCGCGTCACCAACACCGCCCACTACGAGGGCAGGCGCTTCGACGCCGACGAGTGGACGACCGACGTCTTCCGGCGGCGCGACGACTGCTGGTTCTGCGTCCACAGCCACATCACCCCGGTCCGCCCGGCCTGACATCCCGCCCCGGCGAGCCCGGGGTTCCGGTGCGCCCTACGCGCTGCGCCCCGGCGAGTATCCCGACCGGCTGTGCAGACCCCGGTGCTGCGGCGCGGACTTCGGCGCCGACGGCATTCGCACTCACCAGCTCGATCCGCCCGCGGTGAGGCCGAACCCCGGGCCGCCCCGTGCGACCCGGGCGCGGGACAGTGCCTACGCTTGCGGGTATGAGTGAGTTGTCGCATGTCGACCAGGAAGGTCGCGCGCGCATGGTCGATGTGAGCGCGAAGGCCGACACCGCGCGCGTCGCGGTCGCGGCCGGCGAGCTGCACACCACCGCGGCGGTCGTCGCGCTGGTCCGCGCGGACGACATGCCCAAGGCCGACGTGCTGACCACCGCGCGCCTGGCCGGGATCAACGGGGCCAAGAAGACCTCCGAGCTGATCCCGCTGTGCCATCAGCTGGCGCTGTCCTCGGTGAACGTGAGCTTCGGATTCACCGCGGACACCATCACCATCGAGGCCGTGGCCAAGACCAAGGGCCCGACCGGCGTGGAGATGGAGGCGCTCACCGCGGTCGCGGTGGCCGGGCTCACCCTGCACGACATGATCAAGGCGGTGGATCCGGCCGCGACCCTCAACGGGGTGCGGCTGCTCACCAAAGACGGTGGCAAGCGCGGACATTGGGAAAGGTCGGCGGCGACGTCCGGCGCGCCGGACAGCGACGTCGCGCCGCTGTCCGACGCGAACACCCCGCCGCACGACGCCGGGGCGGACTCGGGCGGCACGCGAGACTCGGAAGCGCCTGCCGGGCGGGCGGGCGAGCACGCGCGGCGGCACGGCGATGTTTCCGGTGCCCGAACTGACGTGAAAAGTGCCGTGGCGCAGACTGATTCCGGCACGGCGCCGCTGGACGAGTCGGGCTTCGGCGCGGGACGTCCGGCCGTGGTGCTGGTCGCTTCGACCGGCACGGCGGCCGGTACGCGCGTGGACACCACCGGCCCTGTGCTCGCCGAATGGCTGGGCGGACTGGGCTTCTTGGTGCGCGGGCCCCTGGTCTACGCCGACGCCGACATCGCCTTCGGCCTGGCCGAGGCGCTGTCGGGCGAACCGGCGCTGGTGATCAGCACCGGCGGCACCGGCGCCTCCCCCACCGACGGCACCCCGGAAGCGACACTGGCCGTGCTGAATCGAGAGCTGCCGGGCGTGGCGGAGTCGATCCGGCAGCGCGGCACCGCGAAATTCCCGCTCGCGGCCCTGAGCCGGGGCGTCGCGGGCCTGGCCGGGAACACCGTGGTGGTGAACCTGCCCGGCTCACCGGGCGGGGTGAAGGACGGCATCGCGGTACTGGAACCGCTGCTCGATCATCTGCTGGCCCAGGTGGCCGGAGGAGGCAGTCATGAGTGAGGGCCACGCGCTGCTCGCGCGCATCAGCGATCAGCCGCTGAATCCGGACGAGGTGGAGAAGTCGGTGACCGGCCCCGAGCACGGGGCGGTCGTGGTGTTCACCGGCAAGGTTCGCAATCATGATGGCGGGCAGGCGGTTTCGGCGCTGGAGTACTCCGCGCACCCCGACGCCGAGAAGTTCCTGGCCCGGGTCTGCGCCGAGGTGGCGGCCGAGTCGGGCCTGCCCGTGGCCGCGCTGCACCGGATCGGCGCGCTCACCATCGGCGATATCGCGATCGCCGTGGCGGTCGCGGCCCCGCATCGCCGCGAGGCGTTCACCGTCTGCGCCGATCTGGTGGATCGCATCAAACACGAAGTGCCCATCTGGAAGCGGCAGCTCTTCGCCGACGGCATGTCCGAATGGGTGAACGCCTGCGGGTAGAGCGGCTGTCGGACGCACGGACCCTGCGGCAGAAGACAGCCGAGGCCGCGGGTTCCGGCGGCGCCGAGGTGAGAGCGCACGGCGCGGGAACCCGCGGCCTCGTCCCCGATGAGAAGGCGGGGCTTCAGGCGGCGACCGGGTCCGGCGGCACCGGATCTACCGGTTCCGGATCGGTTGTGCCGCGGGCAATCTCACCCAGCTTGGTGTGATTGAAGAGCAGGTTCAGGCCGAACACGGTGACGGCCGCGAGGGTGATGCCGCTGTTGAGCAGAATCTCCGCCGCGCTCGGGAACCGGTCGAACATGCCCTTGGTCAGGACCGGCACCAGCCCGACGCCTACGGCGACCGCGACGATGCCGAGGTTCACCCGATCGGTGAGATCGGCCCGGCGCAGGATGCCGATGCCGATGACCGCGATCGTGGCGAAGAGCATCAAACCCACCCCGCCCACCACGGGTTTCGGCACCGCCGCCACGACGGCGCCGATGCGCGGAACCGCCCCGAGCAGCACCAGGATCGCGCCGCTGACCGCCGTCACGTAGCGGCTGTACACGCGGGTGCCGGCGACCGCGCCGACGTTCTGGTTGAAGACGGTGTCGATGAAGGAGTTGAACACGCCCGCCAGGATCGCGGAGAGCCCGTCGCCGACCAGGCCGCGCGCGATATCCGCGTGCCGCAGGGGTTTTCCGGTGATCTCGCCGATCGCCAGCATGCTCGCGGTGGACTCGGCGAAGACCACGGCCACCACGATGCTCATGGCCACGACGGCGGTCAGCGGGAACTCCGGCGCACCGAAGTAGAACGGGTGCGGGACGCCCAGCCACGCCGCGTCCGAGACGCCGTCGAGCCGCACGAGTCCCATCGGAACGGCGATCAGCACACCGGCGACCAGCGCGATGAGCACCCCGAGCTGCGACCACACCCCGCGCCCGAGCGTGGTGCACGCGAGCGCGATGAGCAGCACCACCGCGGCCAGGGCGATGTTCGACGGCGCGCCGTAGGTCGCCGACTTCGGATCACTACCGACGATCAGCCCGCCCGCGACGCCGATGAGCGAGATCCCGACGACCGTGAGCACCGTGCCGCTGACCAGCGGCGGGAAGAACCGCACCACCTTGGCGAACGGCCAGGCCAGGGCGACGCCGAGCACTCCGCCGACGAGCATGGAGCCGTACACCGCCGGGAGTCCGTATTCCTTGGCGATGAGGATCATCGGGCTCATGGCGACGAAGGTCGCGCCGGTGACGATCGGCAGCCGCGCGCCCGCGAAACGTCCGAGCCCGAGGCTCTGCACCAGCGTGATGATGCCCGCGACCAGTAGATCCGCGCTGATCAGCATGGCGATCGTCGACTTGTCCAGGCCGACGGCGGCGCCGAACACCAGCGGGACCGTGACGCAGCCGGTGTACATGATCAGCACGTGCTGGATGCCGAAGGCCAGCAGCCGATGCCAGGGCAACCGGGTGTCGACGGGGTGGGGCGCGGTCATGGTGCCTCCTTGCGGCGCGTCGGTTCCGGTCAGGCTAGGCAGCGGCGACGGGACGGCGGTTTGTCGAAAAGCACTGATACCGGGCCCGGCGGACGCGGCGTTTTGTGCTCGGAACCAGCGTGTGCGGCGGCGGGGATGGGCCACAGTGGGGCAAGGTGATCATCGACCACGGGAGGCGACCATGTCCGAACTGTCCGGCAAGATCGTGCTCGGCCCGCACCAGTACGGCAAGGCCGAGAACCGGGTGGTGCGCATCTACCGCGACACCGCCCGGCATCGTATTCGCGACTTGAACGTATCGTCCTGCCTGCGTGGGGCTTTCGACGACGCGCACACGGTGGGCGATCAGGGCGCGGTGCTGCCGACCGACTCGCAGAAGCAGACCATCTTCACCTACGCCAAGACGCACGGTGACGGCAGCGTCGAGGAGTACGGGCGGGCGCTGGCCCGGCATTTCGTGAACGACGTCGAGCCGGTGGAGTCCGCGCGCATCGAGATCGAAGAGTTTGCGTGGCAACGGGTTCCGGTCGACGGTGTGGGCCACGACCACACCTGGACCCGGCTGGGCCCGGAGGTGCGCACCGCCGCGGTGACGGTGAGCGGTGCCGGAAGCGCGCAGCGGGAGTGGGTGATCGGCGGTTTCAAGGACCTGGTGATCCTGAAGTCGACCGGTTCGGAGTTCACCGGCTTCCTGACCGACGAGTTCACCGTGCTGCAGCCCGCCGCCGACCGCGTGCTCGCCACCTCCCTGACCGCCCGCTGGCGTTTCGCCGCCGACCCGGCCGACTGGGACGCCACCTACGCCGGCATCCGCTCGACGATGATCACCACGTTCGCCACCCGCCACTCGAAAGCCCTGCAGCAGACCCTGTTCGACATGGGCAGCGCGGCCCTCGAGTCCCACCCCTGCCTCGCCGAGATCCGCCTGTCGGCCCCCAACAAACACCACTGGTCCTTCGACATAGCCCGCTTCGGCGCGGAGAACAACGGCGAGGTCTTCTACGCCGACGACCGCCCCTACGGCCTGATCCACGCGAGCGTCCTGCGCGCCGACGCCCCCGACGCGGGCACCGCCTGGAACCCGTACACCGGCCTGGCCTGAATCCGCCCCGACGAACGCGACCCACGAGCCGGCGGCCGACGGCGGCAGGGCTCGCCCGCCGCCCGGGCAATCGCGCCCGATCGAACCGTAATTCATATGCGGTGCAGAGGCATTCGGTTGGCCGAGCCGCGAATGAGGTCCGCAGGTGACCGGCCACCGCGCCCGCACCGGCCGCATGCTTCGCTCTCTAGCGACCCGCCGAGTTGCGGACTTCACTTCTCGGCGAGGGCTGCCCGGCCCGAGAGGGTCCGGACGGCCAGGTAGAGGTCGAGGCGGTCGTCGAGGCGGTTCGGGTCGCGGCCGGTCAGGTCCGCTACGCGGCCGATCCGGTAGCGAACCGTGTTCAGGTGCAGGTGCATTCGGGCGGCGGACTCGCGCCAGGAGCCTTCGCAGGCCAGGAACACCTCGAGGGTGTCGAGCAGGCCGGCGTTGTTCTTGCGGTCGTAGTCGAGCACGGGGCCGAGCACGCGTTCGGCGAAGCGGCGGCGCAGGCCGCCGGGGACCGCGGTGAAGAGATCGGCGGCCGTGTCGAGGTCGGCCGCGCGGACGGTGATCGGGCGCTCGTCGTCGCGGACGGTGGCGGCGGCCGCCGCGGCGGCCACGGCGCCCGACATCGATTCGCCGGGCTGCCTGGCGCTGACACCGAGGGTCAGCCGAATCCCGTTGAGCGCGGGGGTCAATCGCCCGAGGCGGCGGCGCAGGTCCCGGACGACCTCGTCCTGCGCTCCGGCGCACACACCTACGAGGCGGCCCTCGTGGTCGACGCTCGTCGTGACCCCAGGGAGTGCATCGTGCAGCGCGGCGCGGACGACGGCTACCGCATCGGCGCGCTCGCATGCGCTGCCTCGGCCCGCCTCGACCATGTGGCCCGGATCATTGGAGTGGGGACCTCCTGAATCACCACCGGGCACGGTCCCTCCGCTACCGCGTGTGCGAACCGGAGCGTGGCCGAGCGAGATTTCCGCGCTGTCGGGCGCGCGACCCGGAGCATTCCTCGGATCACCATCGGAGAGGACCGAGGCGACCCCGAAGGGGAACGGATGGGCGGCGGCGGAATGGACGCCGGGCAGCTGGACCTCGCAGACCAGCGCGACCGTCGACGCGGCGGGTCGATCCGCATGCGGGGCGGGGAAGCGGTCGGTCAGTTCCCAGTCCAGGTGCAGGCGGTCGGCGGCGCGGCGGCGATAGAGCTCGGCGACGGCGGCCAGATCCGCGGCCACGGGAGCGGGGTCGGGGGTCGAGGGGCGAACCACCAGGTACCAGGCGGTCATTCGGTCGCCGGTGCCGACCTGGAGTACTCGCATCGCCCCGGCGGTGACGGCGGGGAGGCGGGGGGCGCCGAGGGCGGTGGCGACCACGGGGTCGAGTTCGTCGTCGGTCAGGGGCGCGGTGCCGGCGACGACGCGGCCGGTGGCCGTGACGAGCCAGGCCGAGATCCGCTGGGCGGCGGCGACATCCGCGAGGAGCTCACCGACCTCGCTGCCGCCCGCCACCGCGGCGAGCAGCCTGCGCTGCTGTTCGGCGTCCGATCGCACGCGCCCCCAGCGCGCCTCGGCGGCCTGCTCCGCCAGATGTTCGACGACCCGGCTGAAGGGCACGCTCTGCGGGGAAGCCAGCAGCGGCAGGCCGCGCCGCTCGCACGCGGCCACCACGTCCTCGGGCACGTGCCCGTGCAGCGCGCGGCCCGCGACCACCCCGGCCACGCCCGCCGCGTCGAGCATCGCGATGTAGCGGTCCGAGTCGCCCGGCGCGTGCCGCCACACCAGCCCGGTGCACACCAGCGCGCCCGGCGTCACGAACGGCCGCGGATCGGGCATGTCGGTCGTGCACACGCGGGCGACCGGCCGTTCGAGGGCGGCCTCGTCCCCGTGCAGCAGCCGCATGCCCAGCTGCGGCGCGTCGAGAATGTCCCGCACCCGCACGGCGCACCTCCGATTCGGTCGAATGTCCGACACGCTAGGACGCCCGTATTTCCGCCCCGTTTCCGCCATGCTGCGGGCGCCGCACAGCCCCTCGGTAGGGTGGCCGAGTGAGTCGGCGCATCCCTGTCCTGATCGTGGCCGGATTCCTCGGTGCCGGGAAGACCACCCTGCTCAACCGCCTGCTGCGCCGGCGCGACCTGCGAATAGGCGTGGTGGTCAACGACTTCGGCGCGGTGAACATCGACGCCATGCTGGTCGCGGGCCAGGTCGACGCCATGGTCTCGCTCGGCAACGGCTGCGTGTGCTGCGCGGTGGACGTCACCGAACTCGACGACCTGTTCACCAAGCTCTCGCATCCGAAACAGAAGATCGACGTCATCGTCGTGGAGGCGAGCGGCCTGGCCGAACCGCGCAACCTCATCCGCATGGTGATCAACAGCGAGAACCCGCGCATCCGCTACGGCGGGCTCGTCGAGGTCGTCGACGCCGAGCACTTCGCCGAGTCCCGCGCCCGCCATCCCGAACTCGCCACCCACCTGCGCATGGCCGATCTGGTGGTCCTCAACAAGTCCGATCGCGTCACCCCCGAGGCCCTGCACGCGCTGCGCACCGAGATCACCGACCTGGTCGGCCAGGTGCCCGTCTACGCCACCACTCGCGGCCACCTCGAGCCCGGCCTGCTCTTCGACATCCCCGCCCGCGACGCCCGCGAGCCCCGCGTCGGCGAGCAACTCAGCTTCGACGAACTGCTCTTCGCCGCCGACGGTGACACCGACCGCGACAGTCACGGCCACGATCAAGAATCCGCCCTCGATTCGGCCGACTGTCACGACACGGAATCCCATGGCGCCGAAGGCCACTCGTGCACCGGTACCCACTCCCACCCCGGACACCGCCACCTGCACGACGACTACACCAGCGTCTCGTTCACCTCCGCCACTCCCCTGAACCCCCGCTCCCTCGTCGCCTTCCTGGAAGACCCGCCCGCCGGCCTGTTCCGGGCGAAGGGCGTCCTGTCCTTCGCCGTCCCCGAGGACCCCCGAAAGTTCGTCCTGCACATGGTCGGCCGCCACATCACGATTACCCCGACCCCCCGCCCCCGCCACGAACCCCCGACCACCGACCTCGTCCTGATCGGCACGACCCTGAACTCCGCCGACGCGACCTCGCGCCTGGAGTCCACCGTCCACACCGACCCCACCCCCCTGGACGAGAACGCCCTCCTCCCCCTGTGGCGCTACGCCCCCACCGACCTGGAGTCAGCCGACAGCTGAGTCCCCGCCCTGCGGAACACATCTCGCCCGATTCCCGTGCCCCACCACGGGCGCTGACCTCCCGACCGGTCGAGACGCGGCCGACCGTTCGGCCGGGCGATAGGGGTACACCGTCTCGCCGAAGTGATCCAGGGCCTCGATGTCCGCGGGCGGCAGCGATGCGCACGGACGCGAACCGCGCGCTGCGGCCCAGCGTCCCGGCACCCGGATGACCGTCGTCGCGTCGACACAGGCAGCATGCTTGGCGACGTCGTGTGCGGCCCGAGACGTGCTCCGACCCTGCGGCAGCTACCCGCCGTGTGGGGTGGATTTCCGGCAAGACATGGGATCGGCTCTGCGGCAGAGCATCTGCGGACGGACCAGACAGCGGTCGAGTTCGGCGGGCATGCGCGTCCCGGTCCATGGACACCAACGAGCCGACCCGATGATTGCGCGAGAATCAGCACCGCCTCGGCCACGCCGGCGACCCACTTCATCCGCCGCGGCGGACCTGCCGCCTGCCCCGGCCGCAGTCGAACCGGTAGCGAAAGGCCCGGCCGCGACGGTTCAGTCACGGCCGGGCCTTCGGGACATGTCTCAGGAAACCGGGAGCTCCGGGATCCGGGTCGCGCGGGCGTACACCGTCTCACCGTCGGCCAGGTGCAGGGCCTCGGCGTCACCGCGGGTCACCTGGGCGGTGAACAGGTCACCGGTGGCGGCGTTGCGCAACTCCACGCGGACCTCGAAGCCCAGGTGCACCACGCGCTCCACCGTCGCGCGGGTGACGCCCGCCGACTGCGCGGTGCCCTCGTGCGCGGCCAGGGCCATGCTGGGGTCGCGGCCCACGCGAATGTCGTGCGGGCGGACCAGGTGGCCGTTGAGCTTGGCCACCGCGCCCAGGAACGACATGACGAAATCGTTGGCCGGACGGTCGTACACGTCCTCGGGCGTGCCGACCTGTTCTATGCGGCCCTTGTTCATGACCGCGATCCGGTCGGCCACGTCCAGCGCCTCTTCCTGGTCGTGCGTGACCAGCACCGTGGTGACGTGCACTTCCTCGTGCAGTCGGCGCAGCCACTGCCGCAGATCCGCGCGCACCTTCGCATCGAGCGCGCCGAACGGCTCGTCCAGCAGCAGCACCTGCGGGTCCACCGCGAGCGCGCGGGCCAGGGCCATGCGCTGACGCTGACCGCCGGACAGCTGCGCCGGGTACCGGTGCTGGAAACCGTCCAGGCCGACGATCTCGAGCAGGTCGTCGACCTTCTTCTTGATCTCCGGCTTGGGCCGCTTGCGGATCTTGAGGCCGAAGGCCACGTTGTCGCGCACGGTCATGTGCTTGAACGCCGCGTAGTGCTGGAACACGAACCCGATGTCGCGCTTCTGCGGCGACACCCGGGTCACGTCCTTGCCCGCGATCACCACCACGCCGCTGTCCAGCGATTCCAGGCCGGCGATCGAGCGCAGCAGCGTCGACTTGCCCGAACCGGACGGGCCCAGCAGCGCGGTCAGCTCACCGGAGGGGATCTCCAGGCTGACGTCGTCGAGAGCGGCGAAGGAACCGTAGTTCTTGTTCGCATTGGTCACGGTGATCATTTGGCAGTGCCCCGCTTGCGTTCGAGGAGGGTCATCAGGAGAAGGACAACGATGGCGATGGCCATGAGCAGGGTCGCCGCGCTATATGCGCCGAATGTGTTGTGGTCGTCGATGTAGCGGCCGTGCACCAGCAGCGTCAGGGTCTGCGACACACCGGGCAGGCCGGTGGACACCATGATGACCGCGCCGAATTCACCGAGCGAACGCGCCACGGTGAGCACCACGCCGTAGGTCAGGCCCCAGCGGATGGCGGGCAGGGTGATACGCCAGAAGGTCTGCCACCGCGACGCGCCCAGGGTGGCCGCGGCCTGTTCCTGGTCGTCGCCGATCTCGTGCAGCACCGGCTCGACCTCGCGCACCACGAACGGCAGCGTGACGAAGATGGTGGCCAGCACCATGCCCGGCAGACCGAAGATCACCTTGATGCCGTGGTTCTCGATACCGCCGAACCAGCCGTGCACACCCCACAGCAGGATCAGCGACACACCGACCACGACCGGCGACACCGCGAACGGCAGATCGACCAGACCCTGAACGAGGTTGCGGCCGGGGAACTTTCCACGCACCAGCGCGATGGCGGTGAGCACGCCGAAGATCACGTTCACCGGCACCACGATGGCCACGATGATCAGCGAGAGCTGGAACGCCGACTGCGCGGCGGGTGTGGTGATCGAGTCGAAGAACGCGCCGATCCCACGTTCGAAGGTGCGCCACAGGATGATCACCAGCGGCAGCACCAGCAGTACGGCCAGGTAGCTCAGCGCGACCGTGCGCAGCGAGATACGGGCCCAGGGAGCGAGTTTCATCGCGCCTCCTGCTCCTTTCGCGCCGTGCGATCGGCGAAGATGCGCAGCACCAGCAGGGTCAGGAAGGAAATCGCCAGCAGCACAACCGAGACCGCCGCGGCGTTGACCGGCCGGTCGACCTCGATCTGCTGCTGGATGTACTGCGAGGTCATCTGCGTCTCGCCCGGGATGTTGCCGCCGATGAGCACCACCGAGCCGTATTCGCCGATGGCGCGGGCGAAGGCGAGCCCGGTGCCGCTGATGATGGCCGGGGCCAGCGTCGGCAGCAGCACGGTGCGGAAAGTGGTCCAGTTGTCCGCGCCCAGCGACGCGGCCGCCTGCTCCACTTCCTTGTCGACCTCCATGAGCACCGGCTGCACCGAGCGCACCACGAAGGGCAGCGTCACGAAGGCCAGCGCCACGATGATGCCGGGCTGGGTGGCGTTGAGGTGGACGCCGACCGGGCTCTGCGGCCCGTACAGCGACAGCAGCACGATGCTGGCCACGATGGTGGGCAGCGCGAACGGCAGGTCGATGAGCGCGTTGACGATCCCCTTGCCGGGGAACTCGTCGCGGACCAGCACCCAGGCGATGAGGGTGCCCATGAAGACGTTGATCAGCGCCACGATGATCGAGACGAAGATCGTCACCTTCAGCGAGTCGATCGCCCGGGGGGCGGTGACCGCGTCCCAGAAGCCGGACCAGCCGTCCTCGAAGGAATTGACGGTGAGAGCCGCCAGCGGCAGCAGCACCATGATGCTGAGCCAGAGCACCGCCGTGGCAATGCCGAGCGGACCGACCGAGCCGGTCACCCGGAGCCACGACCGCGGATCGCGGCCGCTTTTCACGGGTTTCTTGGTTAGCGAAACGCCGGGACCGGACACGGTCCCGGCGTTCGTGCTGCTGTCACTCACGGTATCGAGTATCGCTTGTGCTTCAGGTCACTCGACTACTTGGTCGCCTTGTCGTAGATGATGGCGACGCTGCCGGTGCCCTGCGCGAAGAGTTCCTTGTCGACGGTCTTCCAGCCACCCAGGTCGGCGATGGTGTAGAGCTTGGCCGGGGCCGGGAAGTCCTTGGCGAACTCGGCGGCGACCTTCGGGTCGACCGGACGGAAGCCGGCCTCGGCCCAGGCGCGCTGTCCGGCCTCGGTGAACAGGAAGTCCTTGAACGCGGTGGCCTTGGCGGCGTTCTTGCCGTTCTTGATCACGGCGACCGGGTTCTCGATCTTGAAGGTGATCGGCGGGTTGATGTGCTCGATCGGGTCGCCGTTGCGCTCGGAGAAGATGGCCTCGTTCTCGTAGCTCAGCAGCACGTCACCGGTGCCCTGCAGGAAGGTCTCGGTGGCTTCGCGGCCCGACTTCGGCTGCACCTTCACGTGCTCCGGGGAGACCAGCTTGGACAGGTAGTCCAGACCGGCCTGCGGGTTCTTGCCGCCCTCGCTCTTGGCCGCGTACGGGGCCAGCAGGTTCCACTTGGCCGAGCCCGAGGAGAACGGGTTCGGGGTCACGACCTCGACGCCCGGCTTCAGCAGGTCGTCCCAGTCCTTGATGCCCTTGGGGTTGCCCTTGCGAACCACGATGGTCACGACCGAGCCGAAGGGAATTCCCTTGTTGGCGTCGGCATTCCAGCTCGCGTCGACCAGACCGGCATCCACCAGGCGGGTGATGTCGGGCTCGACGGAGAAGTTCACGATATCGGCCTCGGCGCCGTCCTTGACCTTGCGGGACTGATCGCCCGAGGCACCGTAGGACTGCTGGACCTGCACACCCTTGCCGGCGTCGGTCTTGTTGAAGGCCGGGACCACCTTGTCGTAGCCGGGCTTCGGCACCGCGTAGGCGTAGAGGTTGATGGTGCCGCCGCTGCCGTCGGCCACGCTCTCGTCGGTGGAGTCGCTCGCGCCGCCGCTGCACGCGGTCAGGACGGTGGCGGCGACCGCGGTGAGGGCGACAGCGAGGGAACGGCGCGAGAGCCGCGAGCTGGGGGACATCTGGGTGGACCTTTCCGGGGGCCCGTCGTGCGAAAGCTGCTCGACGGGAAGAAGATTCGTACTGCCGTAGACCCGTCCCCGGACAAAGGGACGGTGACGCGAAGACCCGGGAGGGTCCGCCGGGATTCGAACACAGGCCACAGAGGTGCGCGCGCCAGTCTACTCAGAGATGTGCGGCGGTGTTCGGTCAGCGATCAACGACAGTGAATGTCCGCGACCACGAGGCAGCCCACAGCGATCAACGCCAATTCATGGCGGACCTGGGGAACAACACTCGACGACACGCGGCAGACTGTAGCAGAGCAACGCGATACGTCGCGACTCACTGTGAACCTGCACACGGGGGAAGATCATGACCAGTCCCGCACGACTTCGCCGGGAATTTCCCGGAATATCCACGCGCGCTTGGGAACACCCGGCCGACCGGACAGCGCTGGTGATGCTGCGCTCGCTGTCGGGCTTCGACCTGGTGCTGCGCACGCTGTCCGGCCTGCTGGCCGAGCGACAGCACCGGCTGCTCTACCTGGCGACCGCGGTCCGGGTGGACGAACGCCAGTTCAAACAGGTGCATCACCTGCGCCAGGACGCCGTTCGCATCCTGGACGCGCGGACCACGCCGGAGATGTTCGTCCTGCAGGATCCGCACGCCAACGCCTTCACCATCGGCATGGACCGGCCGTTCATCGTGCTGACCACCGGCCTGCTGGATCTGCTCGATCCGGAGGAGCTGCGCTTCGTGGTCGGGCACGAACTCGGGCACGCGCTGTCCGGGCACGCGGTGTACCGGACCATGCTCATGCATCTCATGCGGCTGGCCTCGAACGTCGGCTGGATGCCGGTGGGCGGCTGGGCATTACGGGCCATCGTGGCCGCGCTCATGGAGTGGAGCCGCAAGTCCGAGCTGTCCGGCGATCGCGCCGGACTGCTCGTCGGGCAGGACGTGGAAGCCTCGGTGCGGGTGCACATGAAGCTGGCGGGCGGCTCGCGCGTGGACGAGATGAGCCACGCGGCGTTCCTGGCCCAGGCCGACGACTACGCGCGCTCGGGCGACCTGCGCGACGGCGTGCTCAAACTGCTGAATCTGGAACTGCAGACGCACCCGTTCTCGGTGCTGCGCGCGGCCGAGCTGCGGCGCTGGATCACGAGCGGGGACTACGACCGGATTCTGGACGGGCGCTACCCGCATCGTGATCAGGACAAGACCGCGAAGGTCAGCGATCAGATGCGCGAGGCGGCGCGGTCGTATCGGGCGAACTTCGATCAGTCGGAGGATCCGCTGATCCGCACCGTGCGCAACCTGGGCCGCGACGCGGCGGCCACGGTCGGCACGGTGGGTCAGGAGGTCGGCGAAACCGTCACCAAGATCGGCAAACGGTTCAGCGAATGGCGGGACGCTCAGGGGTGAGCTGACCGGGAACGTCGAGGGTGACTATTCGTCGCCCTCGACCACCGGCGGGGTCTCCAGGATGTCGAGAATCCACTCCTCGGTGGCGGTCTCGGCATCGTCGTCGTCGGGGCGGATGCGGTTGCCGAGCCGGACGCCCAGGCCCAGCAGCTGCGCCGCCTTGACCATTTCCAGGGCCTCGTCGGGGCCGCACAGGTGGGTGGCGATCAGGCGCGGCTCATCCTCGAAATCCTCTTCGGACAGCAGCGTCTCGAGTTCCAAGCCTTCATCGGTTGACATGGTGCAGCAGCGTACGCGCAGCATTCGCCCGACAGGGAGGGAAGTCCGATTCGCCCGATGAACAGCCGGCGAAATCAGCGCGTGAAGAACCAGGCCACCACGAGCAGGACGAGCAGCGCGATCAGGGCGAGCTGGACGCGTGAACGCGGCATCAGGCGGCTTCCTTCTTCAAACGACGCGGCGCGGCGGCGGGCGCCGCGGCCTCCTGAACAGCCACGCGATCCCGGCCCAGCACATGCAGCGCAAAACGCAGCACCCGGTCCAGCGCGTAGGCGATGACGAAACAGACCGGCACCACGGTGACGAGCACCACGGCGAACTGGGGGACGAAGGGCAGACCGGCGACCCACAACTCGACGCCGTCCCACCATCCTGCGATCCGATGCACGACATCAGCCTAGGCCGCGGACCTCATGGTGGACGATTCGGGCTGATCGGACAGAAGATGGGGGTATGGAGTCCTTCGACGAACCGGAGTACGACGACAAGCCCCGCCGCGGGGACAACCCCGCCCTCGACGCCGTCACGATCGGCCCGCCCAGGGACGCCGTGGAGCGGCCCGACACCCCGATCACCGACGACTACCTGCCCTCCGCCGTCGGCCCGACCTCGCACAAATCCCCGTTCCCGCCGATCGACGACTACGCGTTCCTGTCCGATTGCGAGACCAACTGCCTCATCGCGCGCAACGGTTCGGTCGAGTGGATGTGCGTGCCGCGCCCGGACTCCCCCAGCATCTTCGGGGCCGTGCTCGACCGCAGCGCCGGGCACTTCCGGCTCGGCCCGTACGGGCGCAATGTGCCCGCCGCACGGCGCTATCTGCCCGGCGGGCTGATCGTGGAGACCACGTGGCAGACCGAGACCGGCTGGCTCATCGTGCGCGACGCGCTGGTGCTGGGCCCCTGGCACAACAACACCCAGCGCAGCCGCACCCACCGCCGCACCCCTATGGACTGGGACGCCGAGCACATCCTGCTGCGCACGGTGAAATGCGTGAACGGCGTCGTCGAACTCGAGGTGAGCTGCGAACCCGCCTTCGACTACCACCAGGCTCCGGCCCGGTGGGAGTACAGCGGCGAGGTCTACGAACAGGCCCGGGCCACCTGCAACATCGAGGGCCTGGCCACCCTGACCCTCACCACCGACCTGCGCCTGGGCCTGGAGGGCCGCGAAGCCCGGGTACGCACGCGGATGAAGGAGGGCGACGAGGCGTTCGTGGCGCTGTCCTGGTCCGAGTTGCCGCCCCCGCGCACCTTCGCCGACGCCGCGCAGAAGATGTGGACGACCATCGAATCCTGGCGGCAGTGGATCACCCTGGGCCGGTTCCCGGATCATCCGTGGCGCGGGTACCTGCAGCGCAGCGCACTCACCCTCAAGGGCCTGACCTACGCGCCGACCGGCGCGCTGCTGGCCGCCGCCACCACGTCGCTGCCGGAAACCCCCGGCGGGGAACGCAATTGGGACTACCGCTACACCTGGGTGCGCGATTCGACGTTCGCGCTGTGGGGCCTGTACACCCTCGGGCTCGATCGCGACGCCGACGACTTCTTCGCCTTCCTGCACGATGTGACCACCGGCGGCAACGGCGAACCGCTGCCGCTGCAGGTGCTCTACGGCATCGGCGGGGAGCGCGAACTCACCGAGGTCGAACTGCCACACCTGACCGGCTACGACGGCGCGCAGCCGGTGCGGATCGGCAACGGCGCGTACAACCAGGATCAGCACGACATCTGGGGCACGCTGCTGGATTCGGTGTACCTGCACGTGAAGTCACGCCAGCAGGTCCCGGAAACGTTGTGGCCCATGCTGGAACGGCAGGTGCAGGCGGCGATCAGCAACTGGGACAAGCCCGATCGCGGCATCTGGGAGGTACGCGGGGAACCGCAGCACTTCACCTCGTCGAAGGTCATGTGCTGGGTGGCGCTCGATCGCGGCGCGAAACTGGCCGAGTGGCACGGGGAATACGACTACGCGAAGAAGTGGCACGACATCGCGGATCAGATCCACCAGGACATCCTCGATCACGGCGTCAACGCCGACGGCGTCTTCACCCAGACCTACGGCGGGGACACCCTGGACGCCTCGCTGCTGCTGGTGCCGCTGCTGCGCTTCCTGCCGCCCACCGACCACCGGGTGCGCGCGACCGTGCTCGCCATCGCGGACGAACTCACCGAGAACGGCCTGGTGCTGCGCTACCGGACCGCCACCACCGACGACGGCTTGCTCGGCGAGGAGGGCTCGTTCACGATCTGCTCGTTCTGGCTCGTCTCGGCCCTGGTGGAGATCGGCGAGCTCGACCGCGCCCGCCAGCTCTGCGAACGCCTGCTCGGCTACGCCAGCCCCCTGAAGCTGTACGCCGAGGAGATCGACACCCGCACCGGCAGGCACCTGGGCAACTTCCCCCAGGCCTTCACCCACCTGGCCCAGATCAACGCCGTCATGCACGTCATCCGCGCCGAGGAGTCACACAACGCGGGCCAGTTCAACCCGGCCCACCCGGGCCGGTGAGATCCGCTCGAAACGACGGAACCGGCCGCATCGCAGCCGGTTCCGTGGTTCGTCGAGCCCGTTGATCAGTACGGGCGGGCGTCGCCCTGGGCGTCGGCGCGCTCCCGGAGGTCGCGCAGGCGGACCAGGGACGACTCGATCTCGGTGAGGCGCTGTTCGCGGCGCTGGCCCGAATGCACGGCGGCGGCCTCCTCGGCGGCGCGCAGCGACGCGTCCACCGACCGCAGCGTCTCGTTGGCGATCTCGGTGAAATGGTCACGGAGACTGCGCTGTACCCCGCGCAGGCGGTACCGCGACTCCTTGCTCACCTGGAAGATCACGTCGTCCATGAGCCGCGCCACGGCCACCTTCGCCTCGGTCTGACGGCGCTGGCGGCGGGCCTTGCGGTCGTCCCAGAGCGCGTTGACGCCCAGCAGCACGCCCGCGCCCGCGGAGTACCAGTTGACCAGCGACATGCCCAGCAGGCTGGTGGCCAGGCCGACCATGAGGATGCCGCCGTAGGAGCCGCGCAGCGCGCTCAAAGCCTGTTGCGTGACACTGGGTTTCGCGCTGTCCAGGGAGTCGATGGGCGCGACCGGTTCCAGCACCGCCCCGACCTCACCCGGATTGTCCAGGCGCAGTTCGGGTGTCGGGATGCCCCGGTCCGGGAACTTCGCCGCCACCTGTTCGGCCAGTTCGACCGAGCGGTAGTGGGCGATGACGAAGTTCTCCTCCACCGCCTCGCAGATCTTCGCGTCCAGCTCGGCCCCGAACTCGGGCCAGCGCCGCGCCGGATCGCGCTGCATGATGTCGGCCTCGGCGTCGCGAATGAGACTGCGCAGGCGATGGCGCAGATCGTGTTCGGTGTCCGCCATCAGCTCACCCGCGCCATCGGCCAGGGTGACCTGCCAGTTGGCCGACCGCTGGCGCAGCTGCTCGGCCTCCTCGCGGGTGCGGCGCAGCTGTTCGGTGATGACGCTGTACCGGCGCGGGTCGCGCAGCGTCTCGGCCTCGGTGCGCAGCGAGAGCGCCAGATGATCGGTGATGAGCCCGATGTCGCGGACGGCGGCTTCCGCGGCCACCACGTCGGCGCGCCCGAGCACGTAGTCGCGCAGATGGTCGAGCAGTTGCGGCACACCGGATTCCAGATCCAGCTGCTGGTCGCCGGTGGCCACGGCCTGCTGGTGCAGGCGCGCCGAGGCCGGCGCCACCGCGAAGGCCAGTTCCGCGGCGTCGAGCAGGCGGCGATCGTGCTGCTGCACCTGCGGCCACTGCGGATACTGGTCGATCTTGTTGAGCACGCAGATCACCGTCGGGCACACCTGCTGAATGCGCTTGAGCTGGTTGATCTGATCCGCGGTGAAGGGTTTCACCGCGTCGGCGACGTAGAGCACGGCGTCGGCGACCGCGAGCAGCGACCAGGTGGCCGGGGTCTCCGCGGGCGAACCCGGCGCGTCCAGCACCACGAAGCCCTCGGCCAGCAGCGGGCTCGGCGCGGTGTACTCGGCCCGGATCACGCCCTCGGACAGCGCGTTCAGCGCGTACTCGGCGTCGACGACCTGTCGTTCGGCGCGTCCGCCCGCCGCGACCCGCACCAGCGTCGCGGTGGCCTGTTCACCGTATTCGGCGACCACGGGCACGCTGAGCTGGCCTTCGGTGGCGCTGACGGCGGTCCCGACCAGGCTGTTGACCAGCGTGCTCATCCCGCTCTTGGACTCACCGACCACGACCAGGCGCACGCGCGGATCGGCCAGCCTGGCCCGGGCGACGCCGAGCCGTCCGGCCAGATCGGCCCGGCCCGCGCTGTGCACCGGCTCGAGCAGTTCGTCGAGCAGGCCCAGCAGCGGACCCATCGCATCGGGGTTCTTCACGGCGATTCGATGTTCGGCGTCGCTCACAGCAGCGCGTGGTCGTATGCGCCGTGTACCTCGTAGTGCGATTCGGCGAAGGTTTCGGGCATGAGGTGGGTCGACAACCCGCCATCGTGCAGCAGGTAGGTGGACAGCGGTGCGGTGTCGGCCGCGACGGGCACCAGCCCGTGACCCGAATCCTGTACCTCGGCAACCGGTTTGACCGGCTTGGGCACGTCCGGCACCGGCTTGGGCTGGGTGGTCATGGGGTTCACCGTCGGCACCGTCGGCGCGGGCTGATCCAGCGAGACGCTCGGCTGATGGGTCGGCGCGTCCACGGTGGGCGCGACGGTCGGCACCGTCACGTCCGGGTCGGTCACCACCGGCGGCTTGGTCGGATTGCTGACCGAGGGCTGCTGCGACGGCCCGGTGTCCACGTCGTGCGGACGGGTGGTCGGCGGGGTGGTGTCGTCCTGGCTCGGCACGCTCGGGCGGGTGGTGACGCCGTCGTCCTCGGACAGATCGGGCTTGGTGGTCACCTCCGGCGCGGTGGTCGGCGGGACCAGCGTGACACCGGGCAGCTTGGTGGTGGACGGATCGCTGACCACCGGCGGCTTGGTGATCGTGGGCACCGACGGCGCGGTGGTGAGCACCGGGTCCTTGGTCGGCACGCTGATCGAGGGCACGGTGGAACCGGGAATGTCGGTGACCGGCAACGGTTTCGCGACCACGGTGCCCGCGTCGTCGTGCGACCCGGGCCCGGTCGTGGTCACCGGAGGCCGGCTCTGCTCGAACAGGGTCGGCGCGATCGCGGCGGGCGCGGTCAGCGGCGACTGGGCCGGCATGGTCAGCAGATTCGCGATCGGCTGGGTGGCGGCGTCGGGCTGGATGGTGGTCTGCAGCGGGGTGGTGACCACCGGCTGCGCCACGGCGACCGGGGCGACCGCCGCCGGAGCGACCACGGCGGGCACCACGGGAGCGACGGGCGCGATCTGCGCGGCGGGCGCGACCGGAGCCGGAGCGACGGGTGCGACCGGAGCGGGCGCGAGCGCGGGCGCCGGAGCCGCGGCGCCGGGCAGGCCGAAACCACCGGCGGGCGCGGCGCCCGGGGCGGGCGCGGCACCGCCCGCGGCGCCGGGCGAGACTCCGCCGGGAGCCGAACCCGGCGCACCGGCCTGCGCACCCGGGGCGGCGCCGGCGCCCATCGCGCCGTCCGCAGCGTGCTGACCGACGGCCGCGGGCGCGTCCGCCGCGCGCGCACCCGAGGCCAGGGGCTGCCCGGACTGCTCGAGACCGGGGGCGGGGGCGCCGCCGGGGATGTGCGAAATCCCCTGTCCGAGTTCCTGTCCGAACTGATCGAGCTGATCGCCGACGTTGCCGAAGCCGATGTCGACCTTCAGATCCGACTGGAATCGGATCCCGTCGAGTCCGACGTGCGCGTCAACGCTCCAGTCGGTGCGGATGTAGAGCCCGAGCTGATCGAGGTCGAGTCCCTCGGGGAGTGAGGGGTTGCCGAAGTCGCCGCCCAGCTCCGGCGGCCGGTAGCCGCTGCCGAGGCCCGGCATGTGCACGCCGCCGTCGGGTCCGGGCAGGTTCAGTCCGGGCAGCGAGAAGCCCGCGCCCGGTTCCATGCCGGGCAGGGTGAAGCCGTGACCGCCGCCCGGCAGCGAGAGTTCGGTGTCCCCGGCGCCCGCGCCGGGCAGGGCCATCTCGGCGTCGGAATCCACGCCGGGCAGGGTGAAGCCGGCGTTCGGGTTCGTGTTCGAGACCGGCAGGGTGAAGCCCGCGTCGGAATCGGGTAGGCCGAGTCCGCCGAAACCGGCCATGCCCGCGCTGCTCGCCGAGGACTCGCCCATGGACTGCGGGAAGAGCCCGGCGTCGGTGCCCTTGTAGCCGGGCAGCGCCACCGGCGAGACGGCGCCGTAGTCGGCCTGCGGCATGTCCGAGGGGGTGAGGTCGGGGAACGTGAGGGTCGGGCTGGGTACGTCGGGTTGCGGGTCGTTCACCTGCGACCAGCCGACGTTGCGGCTGTCGTGGTTGATCGGGGGCTGTTCGCCGCGGCTGCCCGCCGCGGCCACGAGCGCACCACCGGTGACATACGCGCCTGCCCTCGTCACGCGCGCGACACCGGTGGCAATGCGGTACGCGGTGTCGCCCGAGTACTCGTCGCCGGCCCCGGTTTCGTCGTCGAAGGGCAGCTCACGCGTCATACAGGCTCCGCTCTCGATGATCCGGCGGCCCACCGCGGCGGGCCGCCGTCCTCAAACTCGTTTCACACCCTATTTCCGGATAACCGGTCTGTCACATCCTCCTGGTAGGAGACGTAGTGCCCAGTGGTGCGAGACATAGCTTGTCATCCTGCATATCAGGACGGAAGCCCCTGATTTCCCCTGACTAGCGAACCGGCCGCTTCCCTGTCCAGCTGCTCAGCTCACTCCCGTACCAATCGGCTTGTTTTCTAACTTTTTCCTATCGATCCGACTACCCCCGCGCCCCAAAGGTGCGCATCGGCCCTGGATACGCAACGTGCCCCGCCATCCGGAGACGGCGGGGCACGCGGGGGATGCGAGCACCCCTACTTCTTGGGCTTCTCCGAATCGGTGGACAGCGCCGCCACGAAGGCTTCCTGCGGCACCTCGACCCGGCCGATGGTCTTCATGCGCTTCTTGCCCTCCTTCTGCTTCTCGAGCAGCTTGCGCTTACGGCTGATGTCACCGCCGTAGCACTTGGCGAGCACGTCCTTGCGAATCGCGCGAATGTTCTCGCGCGCGATCACCTTCGAGCCGATGGCCGCCTGGATCGGCACCTCGAACTGCTGACGCGGGATGAGCTCGCGCAGCTTGGTGGTCATCTTGTGCCCGTACGCCTGCGCGGCGTCCTTGTGCACGATCGCCGAGAACGCGTCGACGGCCTCGCCCTGCAGCAGGATGTCCACCTTCACCAGCTGGGCTTCCTGCTCGCCCGCCTCCTCGTAATCGAGTGAGGCGTAGCCGCGGGTGCGCGACTTCAGCGAGTCGAAGAAGTCGAAGATGATCTCCGCCATGGGCAGGGTGTAGCGCATCTCGACGCGGGTCTCGGACAGGTAGTCCATGCCGAGCAGCTCGCCACGCTTGGCCTGGCACAGCTCCATGATCGTGCCGATGAATTCGCTGGGCGCGATGATGGTGCACTTGGTGATCGGCTCGAAGATCTGCTTCAGCTTGCCCGGCGGCCAGTCCGAGGGGTTGGTGACGATCTTCTCGCTGTTGTCCTCCTGGATCACCCGGTACACCACGTTGGGTGCGGTCGAGATGAGATCCAGGTCGAACTCGCGCTGCAGGCGCTCGCGGGTGATCTCCATGTGCAGCAGGCCGAGGAAGCCGCAGCGGAAGCCGAAGCCCAGGGCCACCGAGGTTTCCGGGACGTAGGTCAGCGCGGCGTCGTTGAGCTGGAGCTTGTCCAGGGCGTCGCGCAGGTCCGGGTAGTCCGAGCCGTCGACCGGGTACAGGCCGGAGTAGACCATCGGCCGCGGATCCTGGTATCCCGCAAGCGCTTCGGTCGCGCCGTCGCGCGCGATGGTGACGGTGTCGCCGACCTTGGACTGGCGCACGTCCTTCACGCCGGTGATGAGGTAGCCGACCTCGCCGACGCCGAGACCCCGGGTGGGCTTGGGCTCGGGCGAGACGATGCCGATCTCCAGCAGTTCGTGCTGCGCGCCGGTGGACATCATCTTGATCTTGGTGCGCGGGGTCAGCTTGCCGTCGACCACACGCACGTAGGTGACGACGCCGCGGTAGGTGTCGTACACCGAGTCGAAGATCATGGCGCGGGGCGGGGCGTCCGACTCGCCGACCGGCGCGGGCACCTCGGCGACGACCTTGTTCAGCAGTTCGGCCACGCCGACGCCGGTCTTGCCCGACACGCGCAGCACGTCGTCGGGCTCGCAGCCGATGATGTGGGCGATCTCGGAGGCGTAGCGATCCGGGTCCGCGGCCGGGAGGTCGATCTTGTTCAGGACCGGGATGATGTGCAGGTCCTTGTCCAGGGCCAGGTACAGGTTCGCCAGGGTCTGCGCCTCGATGCCCTGCGCGGCGTCGACCAGCAGGATCGCGCCCTCACAGGCTTCGAGCGCGCGCGAGACCTCGTAGGTGAAGTCGACGTGCCCGGGGGTGTCGATCATGTGCAGGACGAAGTCCTCACCGTCGACCTGCCACGGCAGGCGCACGTTCTGTGCCTTGATGGTGATACCGCGCTCGCGCTCGATATCCATGCGGTCCAGGTACTGCGCGCGCATGGCCCGCTCCTCGACCACACCGGTGAGTTGCAGCATGCGATCGGCCAGCGTCGACTTCCCGTGGTCGATGTGGGCGATGATGCAGAAGTTCCGGATCCGCGACGGATCGGTGAACGTCGTGTCGGCAAAGCTGGGCACGGGGCTCCTGGTCGCAAAGGGGATTCGGCGGCCTCCATATTCCCACGCGACCGCACGGCCTCCGCTCCCAGGTCGGATCCCCTCCCGATTCGCCGCCGGCGCCGCGGGGCCCGGTCCGCGGAGCGTGTCGGCGCGCGCCGGCCACGGTCTGCGCATACCGGCACGGCTCCGGGTCCGCGCGAACCTCGCCCTGAAAGCCCCCATCACGAATATGGTTTATTTGCAAAAGCATTCGGTTACGGAGCGATTGTTCGACCACTCGCGAAGTGGGCCGGTGCAACCATTTTTCAATGATCGGCACAGACGATTCCCGGCCGGCGGACACCCGGCATTCGCGCGGCACGAACGGCAAGCGCTCGGCACGAACAGCGCTTCGGGCATCGCGGATGCTGGTCGTGATCGCCGCGGTGGTGACCAGCCTCATAGTGGGTACCGACAGCGCACACGCGGACAGCCCGGTGGCATCGCCGGGTTGCGCCCTGCCACGGCCGGCCGCCGGGCCCTCACTTGCGCGCTTCTCGGCCGAAGACACGACCGGCGGCTACATCCGGGACATACCCGCCGCGGCGAACACGCGGCCGATGCCGCTGGTTCTCGATCTGCACGGGAACTCGGAGTCGCCGGCCCTGGAGCGGCTGACCACCGGTCTCGCGGAACTCGGTGACACCCGGGGATTCGTCACCGTCACTCCGCAGATCGGCGAATCCTTGTTTCCGAGCTGGGATCTGGCCGAGGGGAGCACCTTCTTCGACTACATGGGCGAACTCATCACGCATATCGGCGCGACGGTGTGCATCGACGAACGCCGCGTGTATGCCACAGGCTTGTCGATGGGCGGATTCGCGGCAACGGCGCTGGCCTGCCGGCTCTCGGACCGCATCGCCGCCGTCGCGGCCGTGGCCGGAATGAGCCGGTTTCCGTGGTGTGATCCGAGCCGGCCCGTGCCGCTGCTCGCGTTCCACGGCACGGCGGATCCGCTGGTCGCCTACGAGGGCGGCCTGGGCTCCCTGATCCAGAACCGCGGCATCGAGCTCACCCAGGAGCTTCCGAGCATTCCCTCGATAGCGGCCGCCTGGGCCGGCGCCAACGGCTGTGGGACCGAACCGATCGACGAGCGGATACCGAGCGATATCGTCGCGCGCCGATTCCCGTGCGCGGGCGACGCCGATGTCGCCCTGTACACGGTGGTCGGCGGTGGCCATACCTGGCCGGGTTCGCGCACATCGCTCTACCCGTCGGCTCTGGTCGGTCCCACCACGAACTCGATCAGCGCGACACGAATCATGTGGGATTTCTTCGATGCGCATCCGCTGCCCGAGCGCCGTTGACTACCGGGCGATCGCCTCGCGCAGACGACCCCGGAGCGTACGGCCGCGATCCCGGTCCCGCACCGCGAACAGGTAATTCAACTCCTTCTCCAATGCCACCTGCACGACCTGCCGCAATTCCTCGGCGCGGTCCAGGTCCTCGGCTCGCCACGCCGAGGCGTCGATCGGGGTGCCGACCGAGAAGTAGAAGCGCTGCGGTTTGGGCAACAACGTCGGCCCCAGACCCCGGAACACCGGTGGCATGAGCGTCGGCCGTTGCCTTCTTCTGGCGATCCAGCGCATCGGCGCCATGATCGGGTGCTCGCCGTCGATCACGACGTCGTAGGCATCGTTGGCGCCGACCATCGCCACCGGAATGATCGGCACGCCGGCCTCGATGGCCGCGCGAGCGAAGCCGTTGCGGCCCTCCCATTTCAGGGTGTACCGCTCATGTTTGCGCCGAAACGCCTCGCGTGATCCGCCCGGAAGCACGAGGACGAGTTCGCCGAGTTCGAGTAGCGCCCTGAGGTTTTCGCGGCTGCCGCGCACGGACCCGACCCGCTGCGCGAGACCTCGCAGCCGTGCCGACTCCATCAGTCCGTGATCGCCGAGACCGCGAATGACGCGACCGTGCAGGCGGACGATCTCCTGGATCAGCAGCCCGCAGTCCAGCGCCACCAGCGAGTGGTTCGCGACCAGCAGCGCCGGCCCCGTCGCCGGAATGTTCTCCAGGCCGTGGAACCGTGGGCTGACCCAGGCTCGCATCGGTGTGGCGAACAGATTGATCGGCCCCAACCCCGCCGGGCCGATCGGTATGGAGGTCGGAGCCCCGTCGCTGAGCGACCATGCGAGCCCCTTGCCGGTGTCGGTCATTACATCCCCTGTCGTCACTGAATCCACCCATCAGTGTTGAACTACGTTGTGCAACAACGTGATTCATGAACGAACCCGGATCCGCGCACACCGCGCCAACCGCCGAACAGCCACCGAGCCGCGAATACGCCGACGCGCTACGAATCATCATGGCCGCCAACGAGTTCGACTGGAGTCGAGGGATGCTCACGCAGCGTTGCGGCATGGAAGAGAACCGAATTCTCTTTGGAGAGTAGAGTATTCTCACTTGCCCGACAACCGCCCGACGCCCCCGGCGAGTGTCGCGTACGCCACTGCGCACCGCCTCACTCCGGCGCGGACGGCGGCAGCCCGGGCGTGGCCGCGCCATCCGGGCCCGATGAGAAGGGAGCAGATGAGAACCTGGCTCGTCGCCGCTAGGCTGCCCGACATGGCCGGCAGGTGGAACGCTCTGGGGAAGCAGTTGGGGATCGTAGCCAAGGAGCAGGGTTCCCAGCTCGTCAGGCAGCAGGCGCCCAAGTTGATCGGGCGGGTACAGAAGTCATCGGTGTGGGACAAGGCGATGCGGGCGGTCGCGCCCAAACCGGCGCCGCCGCGGGTGCGGCCGCGGGCCTCAGCGGGTGTGCCGTCCGCGGAGCGCGCGCGGCTCATCGTCTACAGCCCGCAGCTGGACGGGCGCGCGGATCCCGGTGAGATCGTCTGGACCTGGGTGCCGTACGAGGAGGACCCGAGCAACGGCAAGGACCGCCCGGTGCTGGTGGTCGGCCGCGAGCGCGATCAGCTGCTCGGGCTGATGCTGTCCTCGAACGAGGACCACGAACACCACTCGAACTGGGTGGGCATCGGGTCGGGCCCGTGGGACAACCAGGGCCGTGACAGCTGGGTGCGCCTGGATCGGGTGCTCGACGTGCCCGAGGCGGGCATTCGCCGCGAGGGCGCGATCGTGCCGCGCAAGACCTTCGACCGGGTCGCGCACCGGCTCTGCGCCGAATACCACTGGCACTGAACCGAACCATCGAACTGCGGAACGGGACAACTGATTTCGTATGGTTCGGGGTAACTCCCCGGGTACGCCCGGCACCGGTTGCGCGCACGACCGCAGGCACGCGTTGCCTGCGGTCGACGGCTCTCTGCCGGGCGCTGAGTTCCCGGGGAGGCGGCCCAGCCCAGCTCAGCTCAGGGGATTGCGCGAGCGTCCGAAGAGCGCGCTGTACACCAGCGAGCCGAGCACGCCGCCGATCAGCGGGAACACCAGGAACACCCACAGCTGCCCGGCCGCGCCGTCCTGATAGAAGGCAACCGCCAGGCTGCGGGCGGGGTTCACCGAGGTGTAGTCCACCGGAATCGAGACCAGGTGGATGACGGCCAGGGTGAGGCCGATGCACAGCCCCGCCAGCGGCACATCCGACAACTGATCGGTGGAGGCCAGCACCACGAACACCAGCAGCGCGGTCAGTACGACCTCGACCGTGATGGCCGCGGCCAGCCCGTAGCCGTTGGTGGTCACCCCGCCCAGCTCGACCGCGGACGGCGAGTGCGCGCCCCAGCCGTTGGCGGCGAGCCCGTCCTGCGCCCGGTCGTACGAGGGCAGGTTCTTGGCGATGGCGTAGATGACGGTGCCACCGGCCAGACCGCCGAGGAGCTGCGCCACCCAGTACCCGCCCAGCGTGGCGACGCTGATGCGGCCCAACAGGAACTGGCCGACGGTGACCGCCGGATTCACATGGCAGCCGGAGATCGGCCCGATCGCGTACACCAGGAACAACAGTGTGAATCCGAAGGCCAGTGCGATGCCGAGCGGACCGACCCGGTCACCGGCCAGCACGGCGGTGCCGACACCGCCGAGCACCAGTACGAAGGTGCCCAGCCCCTCGGCGAACAGCTTCCGGCCCAGTGGGATCGGCCGCAGATCCGATAGTTCTTCGGCGAATTCCTGCGCTGTAGGGGACATGAGCCACCTTCCCGGATCGTCCCGCCCTGTGCGGAGAGCATCTTCAGGTCTGCCGTATCGCGCATCACGCGAGCCGAGTGATCTCCACAACCACGTCGAGATCGGTCGAGCCGCTGCCGCTGAAGATACCTTTCAAAGGGGGCACATCGGCGTAATCACGACCGACGCCAACTGAAACGTGTTGCTCCGTGACCGGGATGTTGTTGGTCGGGTCGTAACCCCACCACTGCCCGGTCCAGGCCTCCACCCAGGCGTGCATCTGACCGGCGACCGTGTGTCCCACTTCCCCGCCCGGATCCGGGTGCAGATATCCCGAGACATAGCGGCTGGGAATTCCCATGCTGCGCAACAGCAGTAGCGTCAGATGCGCGTAATCCTGGCAAACTCCCTGCCTTTCGGCGAACGCCTGCACCGCGGAGGTGTGCACCGAGGTCTTTCCCGCGAGATAGGTCATTTCCCGGTGCACCCATTCCGCGCCGCGCACAACGGCTTTGGCGGGCGGCACGCCGCGGGCGAGCTGGCGGGCCACCGGGGCCAGGCGGCGTTCGCGGGGGACGTAGTCGGTGGGGGTGAGCAGTTCGTCGAACCGATCCGCGATCGGGTCGGCGCGCAGTTCCTCCCAGGACAGTTCCTCCGCGGGCCCGGCGAACGGCTCGGTCTCCACCACCGAGGCGCTGGTGACCTCCAGTTCGGTGTGCGGGGCGTGCAGATCGAAGGCGGTGACGGTGGTGCCCCAGTAGTCGGTGTAGCGGTAGGACCTGGTCGAGGGCACGGTGTCGACCCGATTGAGGATGACGTTCTGGCGGCTGTCCGCGCGCGGGCTCAGCCGCGCCTCGTTGAACGACCGCGTGACCGGCCCGTCGTACACGTACCCGGTGGTGTGCACCACCCGCATGCGCCAGCTCATACCGATTCCCCGACCCGGAAGCCGTTGAGTCCGTGCAGCCCGGTCCAGGCCACCCAGGATTCGGCGTGGAAGTACTGCAGCGCGACCGCCTCGCCGATCTCGTGACAGGTCGCCTGCAGCCACAGCAGCCGGCTCGGCAGGTCCTCGAGCAGTTCGGCCGAAGGCAGGAACTCCAGCTCGCTGCGGGCGCGCCCGAGCAGCCGGTGCGCTTCCTGGCGGGCGGCGAACCGGCTGTTGGGGCGCTGATCCAATTCCTGCAGGCAACTCTCGGCCATGTGCAGCGAATGGAACACCGACCGCGGGAAGAGCCGGTCCAGCAGGATGAATTCGGCGATCTGATTGGCGTCCAGCACCCCGCGGTGCGTGCGCAGGTAGGGATCGTGCGCACCGGCCGAGCGCAGGACCGTCACCCACGCGGGCGAGGAGGTCCGATCGCCGGCCCGCGAGAGCAGCAGGCGCACCGTCATGTCGACGCGTTCGATGGAACGGCCGAGCAGCAGGAACCGGTAGCCGTCGTCGCGGCTGAGGGTGGAGTCCGAGAGTCCGGCGAACATCGCGGCGCGGTCGGTGATGTAGTGACAGAACTCGTGCGGGCCGAGCGCGCGGGCGGCGCGTTCGGCCGCGGCCAGTCCGTTATAGGTGGCGTTGAGACACTCCCACATTTCGGTGGAAGCGACTTCCCTTGCGCCCCGGGCATTTTCCCGGGCCCGGTGCACGGAATCGACGATCGAGCCGCCGTGTTCACGGCCGAAGGCGACCAGTTCGGTCACCGACCACACGTCGAGTTCGGTTTCGGGCGGTTCTATGCCGAGTACCCGCAACAGCACCCGGGAGGTTCGATCCGGGTCCACGGTGGCGTCCTCGAGCAATTGATGCACCGCGACGTCCAGAATGCGTGCCGTGTACTCGGCGCGTTCTACGTATCGGCCGATCCAGAATAGGGATTCGGCATTGCGCGCCAACATATTTACCGCCTTACGGGTCCTACTGCTACCTCCGCCACGCTGCGGTTCTTTTGCCTACTGCGATTGTTGTTGCTGACCGGCCCGGTGCGGGGTGGGTTCGCGGGATTGGTCCCGGTCCTGCGGAATATGCTGTTCGCCGACCAATTGCGTGCCGGCCAATTCCCGCTGTGCCACAGAGGTTCTGGGGGCCAGTACCCAGGTGTCCTTACTGCCGCCGCCCTGGCTGGAATTGACGACCAGGGAGTCCTCCGGCAGCGCCACCCGCGTCAAACCGCCGGGCAGCACCCAGATGTCGTCGCCGTCGTTCACCGCGAAGGGCCGCAGATCCACGTGCCGGGGCTGCAGTCCGCCGCCGATCTTGCTGGGCACCGTGGACAATTGGACGACGGGCTGCGCGATCCAGCCGCGCGGATCGGCCCGCACCTTGCGGCGGACGGCGTCGAGTTCCTTCTGCCCGGCGTCGGGCCCGATGACGATGCCGTATCCGCCCGAGCCCTCCACCGGTTTCACCACCAGTTCGGCCACCCGGTCGAGCACCTCGTCGCGCTCGTCGGGTTCCCAGCAGCGGTAGGAGTCCACGTTGGGCAGGATCGGCTTCTCGCCCAGGTAGTACTCGATGAAGGCGGGCACGTAGGTGTACACGAGTTTGTCGTCGCCGACGCCGTTGCCGACCGCGTTGGCCAGCACCACCGAACCCGCGCGGGCGGCGTTGAGCACCCCGGCGACGCCCAGCATGGAGTCGGGCCGGAACTGCATCGGGTCGAGGAAGGTGTCGTCGATGCGGCGGTAGATGACGTCGACCTGACGCTCGCCCGCGGTGGTGCGCATGTAGACGACGCTGTCGCGGCAGAACAGGTCCCGGCCCTCGACCAGTTCCACGCCCATCTGCCGGGCCAGCAGCGAATGCTCGAAGTAGGCGGAGTTGTAGACCCCGGGGGTGAGCACCACCACGGTCGGATCGGCCTCGTTGGGCGCGGCGGCCGCGCACAGCGCGCGCAGCAGATGGCTGGGGTAGTCGCCCACCGCGTGCACCCGGTGCGAGGCGAACAGGTCCGGGAACACCCGGGCCATGGTGCGGCGGTTCTCCATCACGTAGGAGACGCCCGAGGGTGAGCGCAGATTGTCCTCGAGCACCCGGAAGTCGCCGTGCTCGTCGCGGATCAGGTCGATGCCCGCGACGTGGATGCGAACACCGTTGGGCGGCACCAGCCCGGCGGCCTCGCGGTGGAAGTGCGCGCACGAGGTGACGAGCCGGCGCGGGATCACCTCGTCGCGCAGGATCGTCTGTTCGCCGTAGACGTCGGCGAGGAACGCCTCGAGCGCGCGCACGCGCTGTTTGATGCCGCGCTCGAGTTTGGTCCATTCCGCGGCGGCGATCACCCGGGGCACCAGGTCCAGCGGAAAGGGTCGTTCCTGGCCGGACAGCGAGAAGGTGATGCCCTGATCGACGAACGCGCGGGCCAGCGCCTCGGCCCGGGCTTCCAGGTCGGCCGCGTCGGCGGTGGCCAGCGCCGCGAAGATGCCCCGGTAGGGGGCGCGCGGGTGGCCTGCGGGATCGAACATCTCGTCATAGGCGTCGGCATAGCGGCCGGTCCGGTAGCCCGCGAAGACCCCGTCCGCCGCAGTGTGGATCTCGGCACGGCCGTTCGATGATGGAGCGGCCGCGGCCGATCGTGCGCCGGCTACGGGGGTCATGCAAAAATAGTCCATCACGCAGGGGCAACACGCAGTTGGACGGGGATAAATTTCTCGTATCGTCCATGTAGCGAAGAGGGCCGATTTCATACACCGGTGTGTTGCCTGGTAATCTCGACCGTCGGTGCTGCGCTACGGATACGTGAGTGTGCGCCCGAAGACTTTCAGTACTTACCTCATACACACCACACGAAGGAACACGAGGAAACAGGCGTGGCCAACATCAAGTCCCAGATGAAGCGGATCCGTACCAACGAGCTTGCGCGCCAGCGCAACCAGTCGGTGAAGTCCTCGCTGCGCACCTCGATCCGCAAGTTCCGCGAGGCCGCCGCCGCCGGTGAGAAGGACAAGGCCCTCACCCTGCTGCAGTCCGCCAGCAAGAGCCTGGACAAGGCCGCCTCGAAGGGCGTCATCCACATCAACCAGGCCGCGAACAAGAAGTCGGCGCTGTCGCTGGCTTTCAACAAGCTCGGCTGATTTCCGCCGGTATTCCATTCCGGTAAGCATGCTTCGAACAGCCGCCGTGGCCACGACGACCACGGCGGCTTTTGTCGTATCCTCGCTGCCGAGAACTTGCCGAGGCCGACGGTTCCCTGCAGGATGGCTGCGACCGCCAGGCTATTGGATCGACCACCCTCGTTGGGAGCACCCTTGACACCGCTTCGCCGTACTCGCCCGTCCTGGACCCGCGGTGCCGCGGCCGCCGGTATCGTCGCGGTCGCGCTCACGACCGGTGTCGGCACCGCCGCCGCCCGGCCGATCGGCCCGTTCGAGGTGGGCGGGGCGATCGAGGTCGAATACGACCGGGCGGGCGGCTTCGACGCCTTCGGTGACCCGGTCGGGCCCGAGGTGGACGCGGCGGCCGGCGGTCGCAAGCAGGATTTCGCTCGCAACGTGTCCATCTACTGGACCCCCGCGACCGACGCGCGCGCCATCGGCGGCGCGATCCGGGACAAGTGGTGGCAGCAGGGCGCGGAGGGCGGGGCACTGAAGTACCCCGTGGTCAACGAGGGCGCGACGGCCAAGCCGGGGCGTTTCCAGCACTTCCAGAACGGGTCGATCTACTGGTCGGTCGGCACCGCGGCGCACGTGCTCACCGGTGTGATCCTCGACAAGTACGGCAAAGCCGGCTGGGAGAACAGCCCGCTGGGCTTCCCCATCACCGATGAGGGCAAGGCCAGCAAGGAGAACGGCAAGTACACCCTGTTCGAGGGCGGCGCCATCTACTCCACCCAGAAGACCGGCACCCACACCATCTGGGGCGCGATTCGCGACGAGTGGGTGCGCAACGGCGCGGAGAACGGGCGCTACGGCTTCCCGACCAGTGACGAATACGACTACGAGGGCGGCAAGGCCCAGGACTTCCAGGGCGGCAAGCTCACCTGGGAGCCCTGATCCGGCTCGGCCCTCGAACCCGCTCGGCGCCCGCGTGGCACGGGCGGGTTCGCTCGTTGCGGCTCAGGCGGATTCGCGCAGGTCGAGGATGCGCGCGAGGGCGTGTTCGAGGGCGTAGTTGGTGTCGGCCGCGCCGCCTTTGACGTCGGCGTTGAGAGTGGCCACGACCTGCAGGGCCGCGCCGATGGTGGCTCCGGTCCAGCCGCGGGCCTGGCCCTGAGCTTTCTTGACCTTCCAGGGCGGCATGCCGAGATCGCCGGCGAGCTTGAACGGGTCGCCGCGACCGGCGGAGCCGACGCGGGCGATGGTGTGTACCGAATCGGCGAGGGCATCGGCCAGCAGGACGGCCGGGACACCGCGGTCGGTGGCCCAGCGCAGCGCTTCCATGGCGGCCGGGCGATCGCCGGACACGGCCAGGTCGGCCACGTCGAAGCCGGTGACCTCGGCCCGGCCGGAGTAGTAGCGGTGTACCGCGGCCACGTCGACCTTGCCGCCGGTGTCGGCGATCAACTGTGAAGTGGCTGCGGCCAATTCGCGCAGTTCCGAGCCGACGGACTCGATGATCGCCTGCACCACGTCGCCCGAGGCCCGCACGCCGGCGTTACGGAACTCGTTGCGCACGAATTCGATTCGCTCACCGGCCTTGGTGACCTTGGTGGCCGGGTGTACCACCGCGCCCATCTTCTGCAGGGCCGGGGCGAGCGCCTTGGCGCGGCCGCCGCCGGAGTGCAGGATCACCAGCACGACGCCTTCCGGCGGGTCGGTGGCCGCGTCCTGCACCACCGCGACGGCGTCCTTGCCCGCTTCGGCGGCGGCCTCGAGCACGATGACCCTGTCCTCGGCGAACAGCGAGGGGCTCAGCAGCTCGGCCAATTCCGCGGTGCTGGCGTCGCCCGCCCGCAGCCTGTCCACCGGCATGGCGGCGGCGTCCGGGCTGGCGGCGCGCGCCTGGGCGGTTATCGCCGCCACCGCCCGCTCCACCAGCAGTTCTTCATCACCGAGCACGAGATGCAGGGACGCGGGTCGTTGGCTCACGTCCCCGATCCTACGAGTCACGCCCGACACCGCCCCGACGCGGGCGCAGCGCGCCGAGCACGATCGCACAGAGCACCGCGGCGATCACCCCCGACCGCACCCCGCTGGGCAGCCGCACCGAGGCGTGCAGCGCCGCCGCCCGATCGGCCACGGTGAGCAGCCACCACAGCGGCGGCCCGGTACACCGCACGACGACTTCCGCCGCCGGCGACCAGAGGCAGGAGAGCACGGCCCCGAGCGCCCCCAGCACGGTGATCGGCGCGATCACCGGTTCCACCAGCACATTCACCGCGATCGCGATCAGACTCACGTGGCCGGTCATCGCGATGACGATCGGCGTGGTCACCACGAACGCGGCCGCCGAGACCGCCACCGCGTCGGCGGGCGCTCGCCACCAGCCCCGGTCCCGCAGCCACTCCGACCAGCCCGGGGCGAACACCACGAGCCCCGCGGTCGCCACCACCGACAGTGCGAATCCCCAGTCCACCGCCAGTCCCGGCGACCACCCCACCAGCCCGATCACCGCCGCGCACAACGCCGGAACGGCCTGCTTGCGCCGTCCGCCCACCATCGCCAGCAGCGCCACCGCCCCCATCACGGCGGCGCGCAGCACACTCGGCGAGGGCCGGGCCAGCACCACGAACATCACCAGCGCCGCCCCCGCGACCACCACCCCCACCCGCGGATCCACGGTGAGCGCCCGCATCGCCAGCAGCACCGCCCCCAGCAGGATGGTGACGTTGGCCCCCGACACGGCGGTCAGATGCGACAGATGCGTCTCCCGGAAGTCCTCCCGGACCTTCTCCGACACTCGCGAAACGTCCCCGATGACCAGCCCCGGCAGCAGCCCCGCCGCCTCCTCCCCCAGACTCCGCTCCGCCACCCCCGCGAATTCCGCCCGCACCCCACCGGCCACCCGCTGCCACCACGGCGCGTCCCCCACCCGCACCGGAACCCCCTCCGCCCGAACGACTCCCACGGTCACGCCCCGCCCCCACCCCACGTCCACCTCCCCCCGGAAAACGACCCGCTGCCCCGGCAACAACCCGGCCCACCCCGCCTCCCGGACGAAGGCGATCACCTCACCCCCGCCCCGAACGACTTCCGCACCACTCGCCCCGCGTTCACCCGCCCGCTCTCCCCCGCCGACATCACCCCGCCGAAATTCCACGAGCTCGAGCCGCACGATCCAGTCCCGCCCCCGAAACCCCGCCCCACTCAACTTCTTCGGGTCCTCGGCCACCACGGCCGTGACCCGAACCCGTTCCCCGTCCACCAGCGCCCCCATCGGATGCCCCTCGACCCGGTAGGCCACCCATCCCCCCGCCACCCCGTACCCCACCCCAACCACCAACCCCGCCAACACAACCCACACATACCCGCCGGCCCACCACCCCGAACCCCACCCCGCACGAGTCCCGCGGCCGAAGTCCCCCCGTTCCGAATCACCATCCCCCGCCCCCAGCCGCCTCACGCCACCCGCCCTCGAACGCCCGATAACCCAGCAGCACAAACAGATCGCCGCGATTCCACACACCCCGGCCAGCCCGAGCGCGGCCCGCCATCCCCCAACCAGCGCCACGATCATCGCCCCCCACGCACACCCCGCCGCAGGCACCAACCGCGCGTCCAGAACCTGCGGAGCCTCCGGTTCCCCCGTCTCCCCCGCCGCTCCGTGCCCACTCCTCCCGCCCGTCACGGCAAGACCGTCGGTTGACAGCGACCGGAGCCGTAGGGTCCCACCCCAGCCGGCGGATTCGACCCCCATTCCGCCGTGGAACCGACGCCGGTCCGCGGGCAGTCCGCGCCCCGATGGCACAGCGGCCCAGACGTTTCGGCCGGCGACGAACTCTCCGCCACGCACACGCGGTGACGTACCGGACAAGCCCGCGCAGGCACGGACGACTCCTGTGGGCCGAGGACCGCAGGACGAACAGTTACCGTATCCACCTCCCCGGTCGAACCCACCCCGTCACATCCTCTGATCCGCTTCCGGGCTCCCCATCGTGTGGGCCGAACATCGGCCTCACCGGGTGAGTCCGCTCGAACCTCCGGCATCACCGGCGACGGCCGGCAACAAAGGGCATCACCACCCGATCCGACGCCGCCTTCCGCGTGGAGGCAGCACATTTCACATGGGCCATCGCCGCACTCCCGGTCGCGGCATAGGGTCGGTCCCAACTTGGAAAGGCATGGGTCACCTGCCCGATACGATCCATCGGGCGCTTCATTCCCGGGGCCGGTAGGGCCCGGACGGAACGAAGCCGACGCGGCCGAGCGCACGCGAAGATCATCGCGGCTATCGAAGGTGTGGATCATGCGTCGGCCAGGAGGTGGTGTCGTGTTCTCCTCGTGGCGCCGGTAGCGGGGTGCCACAGCGCTTTTCGTGTCGAAGCGAATCGTCGGGTGCGTACCGCACGGCGGGTTCATATCGTCACCGAGGCGCGGAGGCGGGCCAGGCGGGCGGGGCCTATGCCGTCTATGTCGGCGAGTTGGTCGATCGAGGTGAAGCGGCCGTGGGTGGTTCGCCAGGTGACTATCGACTTGGCGGTGATGGGGCCTACGCCGGGAAGGGCGTCGAGTTCGGCCTCGGTGGCGGTGTTCAGGTTGATCTTGGCGGCGGGGGTCGCGGGGCGGGTGGATGTGGGAGCGGTCGCGGTGGACGGGGGTTTGGCGGAATTGAGGATGGTGGTGGCTATCTGCTGGGGGCGGGGAGCGGGTTTGCCCACCACTATCTGGTCGCCGTCGGTGAGGGGCTGGGCCAGGTTCAGGGCGGAGAGATCGGCGTCGGGGCGAGGGGACGCGGACTTCAGGGCGTCGGCCACCCGGGAGCCGGCGGGCAGGCGGCGGAGACCGCCGTACTCGACGAAGCCGATCACGCTCACGACCAGCTCGCCGGTGGACGCCGGGTGTCCGTTCACCTCGGACGGGCCGGGCGCGGCGGGATAGCGGGAGGAGGCCGGCTCGTCCGCGCCCGGCTGACCCTGCGGGCCGGGACCGGAACCACCGGGACCGTTCTCGGCTTTCGCGCCGACGCCACCCGCACCGCCCGAACCATCCGGCGCCGCACCGGATACCGGTCCGGCACTCGTCAGCGGTCCGATGGGCGGCACCGCGTACACCTCGGGTTCCTCCCGCAGCGCGACCATCCCCGCCAGCACCACGGCGAGCACCGCCACCACCGCCAGCACGACCACCCCGCGCGGCCCGGGATCCCACCGCGTGCCCCGGAACCGCTCGGGCACCACCCGCTCGTACCAGGGCACCGCACCCCCGCCGCCCCCGGAATACCAAGCGGGAGCACATAATCCGCCGGGCTCGCGCGCCTCCCGCTCCCCGCTGCTCCGCGCCGCCTCGTGATCGAGCCGCGCCGTGTGCCCGGAGTTCTCGCGCTCGTCCGACGTCTCGTACGCCCCACCCGGCGGTCGCGAACCACGCCGGCCGTCCGCCCGCCCGGGAGCGAATCCGTCCGCCCCGCAATCTCGGAACTCGCGCGCGGGTGGATCGACCGAATTCTCGTCCCAGCGAGATCCGCCGCGCGGCCCGGGATCAGGTGGGGTGGGCTCGGAGCCGGTCAGTGCGCCGAGCCTGCGGGTCGCGGGAGTGTGTTCGTCGATGCGTGGCATGCAGGCGACGGTAGGGCGCGAGCGGAGGCCGACATGTGCCGTGACCTGGCATTTCCGCGGGCCTGTGGATAACGAATTCCGTTGTGGAAAGCCGGATTTTACCGCGACCCGAGCACGAACACAGCGCTCTGATCAGCGACTACGCCGATCAGCCGCATCCGCCGGGCACGACGAGCGCGCCCACCGCACCCATACCGAGATGTACTCCCAGCGTCGGCCCGAATTCGTTCACGATCAGTTCCCGAATCCCCGGAACCAGGTCCCGCAGCTGCCCCGCGATGGTGTTCGCCGCCTCTTCCGCCCCGAGGTGCTGCACCGCCACCGCGGCGCCGTCCTCACCCGCCGCGTCCACCGCCGCCGCGACCAGTTTCGCGAACGCCTTGGACCGCGTCCGCGCCTTCTCACGCAGTTCGATGCGCCCGTCCACGATCTGCAGAATCGGCTTGGTCACCAGCTCGGTGCCGAAGAACGCCGCGGCACTGCTCAACCGCCCGCCCCGGCGCAGCTGCTCGGTCCGGTTCACCACGATGAACGTGCGCCCGCGGCTGGCCGCGGACACCGCCGAGTCGTACACCACGTCCAGCGGCGACCCGGTTCGCGCCCGGCGCGCGGCCGCCAGCACCGGCAATCCGGTCCCAAGCCCGGCACTGAGCGAATCCACCAGCCGCACCCGGTCGGCGGCGTCCATATCCCGCACGGCCGTGCGCCCGGCTTCCCAGGTGCCCGAGAGCTGCCGCGAAATGTGCACGGCGACAACGCCGTCACCGTCGCTCATGTCCAGCGCGCGCTCGTACGCCGCGCGCAGATCACCCGGCGAGGCGCCGGAGGTGGTCACTGCGGAGGAGCTGTAGTCGATCTCGCAATCGTCCACGCCCTCCCGGATCTCGCGATCGTCGACCAGCACGTGCAACGGAACCGTGAGCACGCCCAGGTCGGCGGCGAGGTCCGCGGGCAGGCTGGCCGACGAGTCCGTGACAACCACGACGGCCATCGGCTAGCGGACCTTCCTCATGCGGTCTTGCCCTCGCGCACCGCGACCTCGGACAGCACCTTCACCATGGCCCGGGCGACGGCGCTGTGCCCCTCCCAGCCCCAGTGGATGCCGTCGGGGTTGGCCTCGCCGTGGAAGACGTTGTCCCGCACGGCTTCGCCGAGGTCGACCAGCGGAATCGACCTGTCGCGCGCCCAGTCGCTCACGGCCCGCACCATGGGCTCGCGCCCGGTGTGCACGCGCGCGTACGCGTCGCACTTGTGCACCGACGGCAGCACCGCGATCATCGGCAGCTCCGGCCGCAGTCCGGCCAGCGCGTCGCGCGACTGCTCGAGGTAGTCGACGCTCACCGCGGGCGGCAGCGCCACCGGCCAGCCCAGCGGAGAAAGCTTGGGCTGCAACCAGTTGTACGCCTCGCGCACCCGGCGCCGGGCGGTGGCGGGCCGCACGTAGCGGATCAGCTCACGCAGGGCGGTCGGCAAAGGCGAAGGCAGCGAATCCATTCCGGCGGTCGCGAAGACCACCGCGCCGGCGCGCGGCACGCTCGCCCACACGCGCGGGTCGCCGATCAGCGCCCAGTACGCGTCGCGGCAGGTCCAGCCGATCCGCGCGACCAGCTCCACGTCCCAGCCGAGTTCGGCCGCAACGAGATTGGGCCAGATGCGGGGATGGTCCGCGGCCAGCCCGCCCTTGGGCCCGAAATAGGACAGCGAGTCGCCGATCACCAGGAGCACCGGCCGGGCCGCGGTGTCGGGTTCCGGGTCGGTCGCGCCGCCGAACAGCGCGTCCGGCGCCTGCCTGACGTTGGTCACCTCCGACGCCTGGCGCAGCAGTTCGTCGGAGACTTGCCGTTCACCGGCGGTATCAGAGGACATCGGGGGCTACCTTCGCGACCGCGTTCCACACATCGAGCCGCCAGCCGGGCCGGTCCATGCTCGGACCGTGGCTGGTCAACTGCACCCAGCTGGTGTTGGCCAGTCCACCCAGGGCGGGCCAGTTCACGGGCGGCAGGTCCAGGATCGCCGCGGTCAGTGCCGCGATCAGGCCGCCGTGCGCGACGAGCACGATCGTACGGCCGGGCCAGTCCTGGCGCTCGGTGAAGAACTCGTGCACCACCGGCAGCGCACGGGCGCCGACCTGGAGCTTGGATTCGCCGCCGGGCGGGGTGAAGGTCGGATCCATGCGCCATTCCTTGCGCGCACCGGGATACAGCGAGTCGACCTCGTGGTGGGTCATGCCCTCCCACTGCCCGAGATCGGTTTCGCGCAGCCGGGTGTCGGTCACCACCGGCAGGCCGGCGTGATCGGCGACGGCGAGCGCGGTGTCGTGCGCGCGCCGCAGATCCGAGGAGACGATGTGGATGACATCGCTGGTGGCCATGTCGGGGGCGCAGTCCTTGGCCTGACGGCGGCCCAGTTCACTGAGTTCGGTGTCGATCTGGCCCTGCATGCGGTCGGTGGCGTTCCATTCGGTCTGCCCGTGGCGCAACAGGATCAGCCGGCGGACGCCGGCGAGTTTACTGCTCACTACTCGTCTCCGGCCTCGTCGTTCGCGTCGGCCTCGACCTTGGCGCGCTGCGCTTCGATGCCCTCGATCGGAATCTGCGGGCAGTCCTTCCACAGCCGCTCCAGGCCGTAGAAGTCGCGTTCGTCGTTGTGCTGGATGTGGATCACGATGTCGACGTAATCCAGCAGCGCCCAACGACCTTCGCGGGTGCCCTCGCGGCGCACCGGCTTGTACCCGGCGTCGCGCAGCTTGTCCTCGACGTTGTCGACGATGGCGTTGACCTGGCGCTCGTTCGGCGCGGACGCGATCACGAAGCAGTCCGTGATCACGAGCTGCTCGGAGACGTCGAGCACGACGACTTCCGCGGCCAGCTTCTCATCGGCCGCCAATGCCGCCACCGTCGCCATCTTGACCGCTTCGACTGATGCGCTCACCCTGCCGCCACCTTCCCATTGCTGTGCGGCACGTAGAGGTGCCGCTTCGATATGTACTGCACGACGCCATCCGGGACGAGGTACCACACCGGCCGGCCCTCGCTCGCTCGCCGCCGGCATTCGCTCGAAGAGATGGCGAGGGCGGGGATCTCGATCATGGTTACGGCGTCGGCGGGGTGATCACGGAGATAGTCGGCCAGGTGGTCGATGTTCAATTCGTACCCCGGACGGCTGACCCCGACGAATTTCGCCAGTTCGAACAGTTCCGACCAATCCTGCCAGGTGAGGATGCTGGCCAGCGCGTCGGCTCCGGTGATGAAGTACAGATCCGCGTCCGGATACTGTTCGCGCAGCTCACGCAGGGTGTCGATGGTGTAGGTCTTCTTGCCGCGCTCGATGTCGGTCCGGCTGACGGAGAAGCTCGGGTTCGACGCGGTGGCGATGACGGTCATCAGATATCGGTCTTCGGCCGAGCTCACCAGCCGGTCCGCCTTCTGCCACGGCTGCCCGGTCGGGACGAAGATGACCTCGTCGAGTTCGAGGGTGTTGGCGACCTCGCTCGCGGCAACCAGATGCCCATGGTGGATGGGGTCGAAGGTGCCGCCCATCACCCCTAGCTTGCGGCGCCCTGTCGTATGCACGAATAGCGAGCTTACCGGGGGCAACCGCCGGAACGTCGTCCCGGCGGTTGTCATTTTCGGTTGTGGGTGGGTCAGGCGGTGAGGGCGGCCTTCATCTCGGGCTTCAGGACGTTGTTCAGGGCCTGCCACGGGATGGTGATCATGATGTTTCCGGCGGCGTGCGAGGCGATCTCGCCGAAGTAGATCCGCAGGCCGTCCTTGGCCACGGCCCAGTGCCGGTAGTTGTCTTCCTTGGGGAGCAGGGCGTCCTTGTAGTAGGGCTCGCCGTGGGTGGCCTGGGGCACCAGGGTCACGGCCTGGTCCTTCAGGACCGCGAGGCCGCTGTTCACGTCCTTGAACAGGTCCCGCAGCACGAGGGCCTTGCCGGTCTCGGTCCGGGTGTTGTGGGTGATGAAGTCCTCGTACGGGTGCGCCGCGCCCTCGGCGTAGATGCTCACCGAGAACTTGGTGCTGAGCACCTGCTGATTGGTGTAGACGTAGTTCGTCCCGGTCTTGACGTCCACGTGGTCCCCCGCCCGCGCGATGTAGATGTCGGCCGCGCGCCGCACCGAGCGGTTGAAGACGTCCCGGGCCTGCAGGTAGGACCCGTCGACCCCGTCGATGTCGAATCGCGGTACGTCGACCTTGTAGTGGTGTCCCTCGAGGGTGTAGGTGCTCGACCGAAATCCGACCACCGCCTCACCCCTGGCCACCACGCTGACCGCGCCCATGGTGAGCGCCGCCAGCACCATGGCGAGTAGAAGATGAACTGTCTTACGCTGCCCCATGTCGCTCTCCGAAGTCGCAGGCTGCCGGGCTGTTCCCGGCGTTGTGACAACTGTCGGGCCACCCGCCAACGGTTCCCTAACGAGCGGCCAATGGTCCGGGCTCGCGGGGTTTTCCGCAGCGGACGGCATCTTCCGTGACGCACGGCCGCGGGGTCGCGCGCGACCGGAAGCCGCTGGTGAACGGCCTGACCTCGGTACCATGACCCGTATGTCGATCCCGCACGCGGAGAAGCCGGATCTCCCGGAGTTCATGAGCTGGGAGCAACTCGAAGAGCTGCCGGACGAGATCGCCGGGCAGATCGAACTGTGGGCGGGTCGCGTGGTGTGGGTCCGTCGTGGGCCCGCGGAACATCAGGATTGCCTGGTCGAGTTCCGGAATGCCCTGCGCCGGTGCGCCCGTGCGGCGATGACCGAACGCCTCGACGACTGCTGGCGCGCATCCGTCGAAACCAACGTCTTCTTCGGCAAGACAGGCAAATCCGACTTCGTGACCCCGGACTTCCTCGTCTACCGCTGCCTCGACCAGGAGTACCAGGACATCCGCGCGTCCGATGTCCTGCTCGCCGGTGAGGTGCTGTCCCCCTCGAACACCGAACGCGATGTCGAGGCCAAGAAGGCCCGCTACGCGGCCGCCGGCATCCCCTGGTACTGGGAGGTGATCCTCGGCCGAAACCCCCGCCGCATCAAGGTGGTTCGCGTGTACGGCCTCGAAACCAGCCACGGGCTACTACCGGACGGCGTCGCACCCCTGCGCCCGGCCAACTACATCGTCGCGGGCGAATGGACCGATGCAGTCGACGGCATCGACTTCGATCACCCGTTCCCGATCCACATTCCCTGGACCGAACTGGAATTCTGAGTCCGGGGCCGTTGACTGAGGCCGCCCTGCCCGCTATTCGGCTCGCCGCCTCGCTACAAGAGCGCCGAGGCGCGGAAGGAAAACTTCCGGGGATTCGATGAGGAGCCGGATACTCGGTTGCGGCCGCGAGACGCTTGGCCGATGGTGGCGAGGTGTGGGTTTTCGTATGTGCCGGCTGTGACACGCCGCTGAGCATCCCGCTCCGCGAGGTCCGCTGGCGCGGGGACGATGAACTGCCATGCCTTCCGCACGGAATCTGGGAGCCGTTGCCCGCGCGGCTCATACCGGGTGCGTTCGCCGTCAACACCTATCCGCCGAGCACTGTCCGCCGATCGGACGGCCGGAGCTACCTGGGACCCGAAGGCGTGCACTATGTTCTGCATCCCGGGGATACCCGCGACACTGTTCTGATCATCGACACCGCCGATGATCAGGCCTGCTTGGGCATCGTCGGCTCCGGTGGAGCCAACGTCGCGTGCGCGCGCTGTCGCGGCCGCATCGGGTTCCGGATCGACGATTGCCGTACCTGGCAGCAGACCCTGTTGAGCGCCGCCGCCGTCGAGCGGCGCGAGAGCCCGGCTATCCGAGCGCCCGCCATCGTTCGCTACCCGAAGGTCGATCAGGGTCTCGTCGACCGAGCACGGTGGCGGCACGGGGATCGGGTTCACGACTTCCAGCGAACTGAGATCGCGGGCCCGGGAGGCGAGCGATGGTTCGGCGAGTCGGCATGGCGCGACGAGGTGGAACGAGCGCACCGGGACGAGCGACAGCGACTGGACGAACTACCGCCCGGATCGGGATAAACCCTGCGGAATCCCGAACCGGGGTGCGGATTGCGTGTGTGCGCTGCCGTGTGCCCGCATACTCACGATGGCTCCGGGTCGGCGAGCCCGCCCACACCCAGCATCGCCTGGTATCCGGTCAGCAGGATAGCGAGCACAGCTGCGGGCAGATAGAAGACATACGCGACGATCACTGGTGGCGGCTCGTTCGCCGGAACGGGAGCGACGAACGCGGCGGCAACGCAGCCGAGGATGGTCACAGCCGACAACGCTGATATCCAGCGGTGCGGGGCGATAGCCGAGAGCACGCACAGCAGCACCGGCAGCGCCAGGATGAATACTGCTTTGCCGCCGTAGAACTCGGCGATGCGCTGCTCGCACTCTGCCCCCGTGGCAATTCCTTCCGAGGGCAACAACCCCAGCTCACACGAGGTGATCTGCATCATCGAACTGCTCGCCGCGAGCACCCCGAGCGCAGCGGCGACCACCGCGACCACAACCCACGCGATCCGAACATGAACCACCGAATCCCCCTTTTTCACAGCCGGTTCGGCTGCCCGCATCCGACCCGTCGAGCTACTGTCGACGGTCTCGAAGGCGCGCCGCTCTGAACCACAGCTGTCTGACTTCCCCGACTGTGCCGTCATGACGGATGAGACCACGCGAGCAAGACGAGCCCCGACGGTCCAGAGGTCGAGTACACCATCGAGAACGTCGGGGAGCGAGTGACTTTCGCTACCTGAGCGACTACGTGTGCGCGCCGCCGTCGATGCGGATCTCCGTCCCGCTGATGAAGCGGCCGTCGTCCGAGACGAGCATCGCGATCACGCCCGCGACGTTCTCCGGGCTCGCCATCTCGGCGGGATTGTCCTGCGGGACAATCGCGATGAGGCGCTGGAAAAGGGACCAGTCCGAATCCTGGGGCAGGTAGCCGGGAGTCGCGTCGGTGATGCCGGACTTGATGCCGCCGGGGGCGACGCTCACCGCGCGCAGGCCGCGCTTGCCGTATTCGAGAGCCAGGACGTGGGTGAGGGTCTGGATCCCGCCCTTGCTGGCGGAGTAGGCGGCCATGTAGGGGTGCGCGAAGTTCGCAGAGGTGGAGCTGAAGTTCACGATCGTGGAGCTGGGGTTGGCCAGCAGGGCGGGCAGGGCTTCGCGGATCACCAGGAAGGTGCCGGTCAGGTTGACGGTGATGATCTGGTTCCACAGATCCAGGGAGGTCTCGTGGGTGTGGGCGGCGCGCAGGATGCCCGCGGCGTTGACCAGTGCGTCCAGGCCGCCGAGGGTGTCGACGGCGCTCTTGACGCCCGCGACGACGTTGGCCTCGTCGGCGATGTTCAGCTCCAGGGCGGTGAAACGCTCGCCGGTGCCGGCTTCGGTGGCGGTCTTGTGGGTCAGCTCCAGACCTTCCACGTTGACGTCCGCGCCGACGACGATTGCGCCCTCGGACAGCAGACGAAGTGCGGTGGCCTGGCCGATGCCGGAGCCCGCGCCGGTGACCAGGATGCGGCGCTGTTCGAGACGGTTCATGAGATCTCTTCCTCGACGGTGAGTGCTTTAGTGACACGATATGCCATAAATGGCACACCGCGCCACTAAATCTTTCCCGCTCTGTAGAGTGCGCCTGTGACCAGCGACCGAACCACGGCCACGCCCGGCCCCGGGCGTCCCGCCCTCAGCGAAACCCGCCGCGCGGCCACCCGCCGCCAGGTCGCCCTGGTCGCCGCCCGACTCTTCGCCGAAAACGGCTACGCCGCAACCACCGTCGAGGAGATCGCCGCCGCCGCGGGCATGGGACTGCGCACGTTCTACCGCTATTTCCCCGCCAAGGAGGACGTGGTCGCACCCCTGCTGGCAGCGGGAACGACGGCCTGGGCCGATGAACTCGCTGCCTGTCCCCCGGATCTGCCGCTGCGCGACGCGCTCGCCAGGTCCTATCGCTCCGCGACCGCCCACGCGCTCACCGAGGCGGGCATCCCCGACACCCTCCTGCACCCCGTGCTGCGCGCGGTCACCGAGCTTCCCGCCCTGCGGTCCACGTGGCTGCGAGTCCAGCAGGACGCGGAAACCCGGCTGATCCCCATCATCGCGACGCGCACGAACCGCTCGGCCACCGACATCTCCGTGGCGCTCACCGCGGCGATGGCGAACACCGCAGTCCGCCTGGCCACCGAGCACTGGGCCGCGACGACGGGTGAGACCTCCCCCGCCGACGTGGTGGACACCTACCTGGCCCATCTGGCCGAGGGGACGCTGCTGTAAGCCTTGCGGCCCCAAGCCATTACGTTCCGAGGGTCTCCGCCTGCCACGCCTCGGGCAGTTCGAGCGTCAACGGTTCGACCGTCTCGGCTCCGCAGATGTAGAGCGCCCACCACAGCTCCTCACACGGAATGTGCTCGTCCCCAGCGATATCCACCCACACCGCGACCGTTCCGTTCGCACGAACCGTCATGTCCCACCAGGACCAGCGGCGCAGTCCGGGCGCGAAACAGGAAATCCACTCCCGGATCGTCCAGGGCTCCTCGGCGCGCGCCTCCGAGTACCTGCGGTCGGCGATGAAAGCGATCTCGTCCCGCTCCACGAACCACGGCGGCAACCCCTCGAAAGACGCTGACTCGCCCGCGAAATCGAGTTCCGCGATCGTCAACGCCCCCGAAATCAGCTGTCGCAGCCGGTCTACATACAACCTGGGCTCGATGGCGGGCCACACGACAAACGTCGCGAGCGACCCCCTCGGCCCACCACTCGGCCGGGCCAGTACCCGCCCACGCTCCGAATCGAACTCTCCCACCACAACTTCCGCCCCCTTGGAATGTCTCGCGCAGCGATCGGCACCCACTATGCCGGAACGACATGGACCCCGGTCGTCACCGCTGGTAAGGCAAATCCTTCCCCACCGAGGCCATCATCGCCTCGTACGCCCGCTGCATGTCGGTCAGCGCCTCCCGCACCTCCGCCAGCGCGAACCCCGCGTCCTCCGTGTTCCCCCGCGCGAGTTCCGCCTCGGCTTCCTCGGCGGCGTCGACCAGAATGCTCAGCGAATCCCCCTGAATGGTGACGCCGGGAAACCGCCGACCCTCCCATTGCACCAGCGTGTGCTGTCCGGCGGTGGCCAGGATCGTCGCCTCGTACGTCATCCCCGCCCCACCCGCTGCCCGAATCGCGACCGCCCGTCGACGCCCGCCGGATCTGCCAGCGCGAGTGCGACCCCGATCGGCATCCCGGTGCGCTCGGCGAGGTTCACGCGCTCCCGAACCTCCGCCAACGTCCGCGGCCGATATCCCGGCCCCGTCCCGCAGCAGCCCGCGCGGAACGTCAGTCCCGCCCCGAGCACGATGGCGAGCACACGCCACCCGGCCGTATACGACTTACGCGGAACCGCGAGCTGCTCACCGGCATTGATCAACCCCGCCCGGCACTGCGGACACACCGCGGGCTCTCGATACCCCGGCATCTTGTACGAGACCCGGCACCCCAAACACACCCAATGCGACTTACACGGATGAAACCCCATACCCGCAGGCTACGCAGCCGGCCGCACCGAATCGACCGTTTATTGGTCCGAGCAAGGCCACCGCGTCAACGCCCGCCCACACCCGGCCGCCGGTCGAATGTCGTCGGATCGAACAACGCCAGCGCCTCCCCGACCGAAATACCCTCCCGCCGTGCGAGGTACACGCGCTCACGGACCTCACGCGACGTCCGCGGCCGATACCCGGGACCGGTGCCGCAGCACCCGCCGTGAAATGTCAGCCCCGACTCGAGCACCGTCGCGAGGACTCGCCACCCGGCCCGGTCGGCCTTGCGCGGCACCTCGAGATGCGGTCCGGCGTTGGTCATCCCGCCCCGGCACTCCGGGCACCGCGCCCACAGCCGCCCCGTCGGATGTTTGAACGACACGCGGCATCCCAGGCACACCCAGTGCGACGTGTTCGGGTAGAAGCACATGGGGACACGGTAGGGATATCGCGCCCGCCCCGTCGATCCGTTTTCGACGCTCGTCGGCCGGTCGGCCGTCGCCGGACGGTCGAACTCGAGATTCCCTGGCTACAGGCTACTTTCGGGGTCCGACAGGGTCGGACCACTTGGGGTCGCTCAGGGCTCGCGGGTCCAGAGGGTGGCGGTCAGTTCGCGGAGGTGGGTGTCGTCGGGGACGTCGGCGGTCACGCGGAAGTAGACGACGGCGTTCTTGCTCGTGATCGCGCAGTACTCGGCGCCGGCGGGCAGGAGGTCGGTCGTCTTCGGCATCGGCTGTTCGAGGGCGTCGGTGCGGCAGCCCTCGGGGGTGGGGCCGGAGACCGACAGGCCCAGGGCCTGGCCGGCGCCGGTCGTCAGAGCGCCGCCGCAGCCGATCTTCACGGACAGGTCGGTGTCGCGGGTCGTCGTGGGCTGGCCGGCGGGGAGGTCGAAATCGACGCCGGACTGGGCGCACGCGGTCGTCGCGGCGGGGATGCTCAGGGCCCGATCCGTGTAGACCTCGCTCCAACCGGGGAACGTGACCGCCTCGGTGGTGGTCGGCACCGTGGGAATCACCGGGATCGGCGCGCTCGCCACCGTCGTGGTCGTGGTGGGGATCGCGACCGTGGCGTCGTCGTCGGCTTCCAGGGCGGAGATGCCGAGCAGAATGCCGAGCAGGCTCACGAACGCCAAGGTCGCGGCGGCGAGCGCCATGCGCAGTTTGGAGCTCGACGAGGGGGGCGTCGGCTGTCCGGTGCCCAATCCGTTCGGCAGCAGCGCACTGCGCGGGCTCGGCGGAGCGGGCGGGGACGGGTGTGGGCTCATGCGGTGGGATCTTTCCGTCGAAAAGTCAACGGGGTCAACACTCTCATGACAAATGCCGTGATGGCCCGATTCGGCGAGTCCGAAATGAGTGGACAGCGGTCGCGGGTGGCGCGCACGATACCGCGATGACGTTCGATCTGCGCACGGCCGACCTAGAGGTGATCAACAGTGCGACCAAGTACCCCTCGATCGCGACCTATCACCGCCTCGGTGAACGCGGCGCGCTGACCGACGCCGTCACCGAGTTCGACGGACCCGTCATCGGCACGGAGAAGGTCGACGGATCCAACTCCCGCGTCATCTGCCTGCCCGACGGCACCTGGCTGCTCGGTAGCCGCGAGGAACTGCTGTGTGCCAAGGGCGATCTGATCGGAAACCCCGCGCAGGGCATCGTGGCCGCGCTGCGCGACGTCGCCGGCGCCCTCGACGCCCCGGGCGACGCGGTGCGGGTGTACTTCCTGGAAACCTACGGCGGCAAGGTGACCGCGGCGAGCAAGCAGTACACCGGCACCCTGACGGTCGGCTACCGGCTGTTCGACGTGGCGGTGCTGCACGACTACGCCGAGCTGTTCACGCGCCCGGTCAAGGAGATCTCCGCCTGGCGCGAGGCGGGCGGTCAGTCGTTCGTGGACGAGACCGAACTGACCGCCGCCGCGGCGCGCGCCGGGGTCGAGCCGACCCCGCGCCTGTTCACCCTCGATGCCGCGGACCTGCCCCGGGATCTCGACGCGACGCGCGACTTCCTCGCCGCGCAATTGCCCGAAACCCGATGCGGGCTGGACGATAAGGCGGGCGGACGCCCGGAGGGCATCGTGCTGCGCACCCCGGACCGCTCCGTCATCGCCAAGGCTCGCTTCGAGGATTACGAGCGGACGCTGCGCCGGCGGCGCTCGGCCGCCGCGTCGAAGTAACGCCCCGAACCGATCGAGGCCCGTACCGTGCGGAACACCCGTGCGGTACGGGCCCGCTCATACCTTGGGCCGCTTGGCTTTCGGCAATTTGGCGACGATGGTCTCGTACGACGCGTCGATCAGTTCCCGCAGTTCGTCCTCGGGGATCTTCCCGCCGAGCGCGATGCTGTTCCAGCCGTACCGCCCGATGTAGGCCGACACCGACACATCCTCGGGGTACACCGCGATCAACTCGTCCGCCTCGGCCCGGGTTCCGCACTGGAGCCCGATCGAGTCACCGTTGCCGAGGAAGGCGAAGATCTTGTCGCCGACCTTCGCGACGATGTCTCCCTCCCACGGTTCGTCCTGCCACGCACCGGGTTTGGCCAGGCAGTAGGCGAGTACATCCATGGCGCGCTCCTCGAATCAGATGGGCAGTAGGCGGCCGACCACGGCGGTGAGCTGGCGGGCCGAACGGCACTCGTGCATCTCGATGATGTCGGCGTACTTCTTGGCGGCCGAATCGCCGGTACCCCACATCTTCTCGGCCTCGGGGTTGAGCCAGTAGGCGTGCTTGGCGACGCCGACCAGTTGGCGCAGGGTGTCCAGCGCCGGATCGCGATAGTTGGTGCGGGCGTCGCCGAGGATGAGCAGCGAGGTGCGGCTGGTGACCGCGTCGGGGAACTGCTCCGCGAAACCCTCCAGGGCCGAACCGTAATCGGAGTGGCCCTCGATGCCGACCACGTGCGCCTCGGTGAAGATGCGCCGGGTGATCTGATCCAGCGGGGTGGTGGCGTCGAACAGCTGGGTGACCTCGTCCACCCGATCCACGAAGGCGAAGATCCGTACGCGGGAGAACTGTTCGCGCAGCGCGTTCACCAGCACCATGGTGAAGCTGGAGAATCCCGCCACCGAACCCGAGATATCGCACACCAGCACGAGATCCGGGCGGCCCGGGCGCGGCTTGCGGGTCACCAGGTTGACCGGAACGCCACCGGTCGACATGGACTTGCGCAGCGTCTTGCGCAGGTCGATCTCCCCGCGTCGTGCCTTGCGCCGCCGGGAAGCCAAGCGCGAGGCCAGGATCCGCGCCAGCCGCTGACTGCTGCGCCGCAGATCGTCGAGCTCGTTCTGGGAGATGCGCAGGAAGTCCGCGTCCTCGGCCTGGCGGGCCACACCGTAATTGGCGACCCGCTCGCGCCCGATGCGCTCGGCGACGCGACGCCGGGTCTCGGCCTCCACGGTGCCCCGGAACGACTTGATGCGCTGGCGCGCGGTGCGCCGGGCGACCTCGGTGTCGAAGTCGGAGCTGTCCATTCCCGCCGCGAGCCCGGCCAGCAGTTTGGCCACCAGCAGTTCGGGCTGCAGATCCTTGAGCGTCTGATAGCTGGAGAACGACGGCCCGCCGGCGGCCTGGTACTGCCCCATCTGCTCGACCATCTGCGCGGCCAGCGCCTGGAGCTGCTGCTCCTGCTCCGGCGAGGGCTCCTGCATCAGCAGCTCGGCCAGCATCTGCCGCAGCTCGATGATGTTCACCGAACCATCGGGCTTGTAGGGGATCTCGACCTCGGCCGCCCCGATGCGTTCGCCCAGCGCCGCCGGGAACCACAGGTCGAAGAGCCCGTCGTAGGTGGCGCGCTGGGTGGTCCGGCGCAGCAGCGCACAGGCGAGCCCCTCGCGCACCGCCTCCCGGTCCATCAGGTCCAGCACGGTGAGCACCTGTGCGGCATCGACCGTTTCGGACGGCCCGACCGGAATTCCCCTGGCGCGCAGCGCTTCCACGAAACCCACCAGGTGCCCGGAGAACCCGTGCTCGGCGGTCGGGCCCGGCACCGTGGTGGCCGGGCGCGGCGCGGGCGCTCCCCCGCCGGTGACCGCGCGCACGGCCGCGGAGACGAAGCCGCGGGACGAGCTGGAACCGCCGCTCATGGCCTCAGGCCAGCTTCAGCTCGGACTGGGCGCGCAGGTGATCGGCCTGATGCTTGAGCACCACGCCGAGCGTGGCGCGCACGGTCTTGTCGTCGAGATCCTTGGCGCCCAGCGCGATCAGCGTGCGCGCCCAGTCGATGGTCTCCGCCACCGAGGGCAGCTTCTTGAGCTGCATGCCGCGCAGCACGTGCACCACCCGCACCAGCTGGGCGGCGACCGCGGGCTTGAGCTCGGGCACTCGGCTGGCCAGGATGCGGCGCTCGAGATCCTCGTCCGGGAAGTCGATGTGCAGGTACAGGCAGCGGCGCTTCAACGCCTCGGACAGCTCGCGGGTGGCGTTGGAGGTGAGCACCACGAACGGCTTGCGGGTCGCGGTGATCGTCCCCAATTCCGGCACGGTGACCGAGAAGTCGCTCAGGATCTCCAGCAGCAGGCCCTCGATCTCGACGTCGGCCTTGTCGGTCTCGTCGATGAGCAGCACGGTCGGATCACTGCGCCGGATGGCGGTCAGCAGCGGGCGCGAGAGCAGGAATTCCTCGGTGAAGACGTCGGATTTCGTTTCCGCCCAGTCGTTCTCCGAGGACGCCTGGATCCGCAGGATCTGCTTGGCGTGATTCCACTCGTAGAGCGCGCGCGCCTCGTCCACGCCCTCGTAGCACTGCAGGCGCACCAGTTCCGCGCCCGCGACCTGGGCCACGGCCTTGGACAGCTCGGTCTTGCCGACGCCGGCCGGACCCTCGATGAGCAGAGGCTTGCCGAGCCGATCCGCGAGGAAAACCGACGTGGCGGTGGCCTTGTCGGCGAGATAGCCGGTGCCGGCCAGGCGCTCGATCACATCGTCGACCGACGAGAAGATCGGCTCCTGAATCGGTGCTGCTGTAGGAGCCACGGGAGCTGCCCTTTCTTCGAAAGTGTTCAGACGGGCCGGATCTGGCCGTCGCCCCACACGATCCATTTGGTGGAGGTCAGTTCCGGCAGGCCCATGGGGCCGCGGGCGTGCAGCTTCTGGGTGGAGATGCCGATCTCCGCGCCGAAGCCGAACTGCTCGCCGTCGGTGAAGGCGGTGGATGCGTTGACCATGACCGCGGCGGCGTCGACCTGGGTGGTGAACTCGCGCGCGGCTTTCAGATCACCGGTGACGATGGCCTCGGTGTGGCCGGTGCCCCAGTGGTTGATGTGCTCGACGGCCGCGTCCAGGTCGTCGACGACCTTCAAAGCGATGTCCAGGGACAGGTATTCGTCGGCCCAGTCGGTCTCGGTGGCGGGCACCAGCCCGGGCAGGTCGCCGTGAACGGTGACGCCCGCGCCGTCCAGGGCCGCGAGCAGCCGGGGGACGGCGGTCTCGGCGATGGCCGCGTCGACGAGCACGGTCTCGGCGGTATTACACACGCTCGGGCGACGGGTCTTGGCGTTGAGCAGAATGCTCTCGGCCATATCGAGATCCGCGTTCCGGTGCACGAAGACGTGGCAGTTGCCGGTGCCGGTCTCGATGGTGGGCACCAGCGCGTCGCGCACGACGGCGTTGATGAGCCCGGCGCCGCCGCGCGGGATGACCACGTCCACCAGCCCGCGGGCCTGGATCAGGTGGGTCACGCTGGAGCGGTCGTCGGCGGGCAGCAGCTGCACCGAATCGGCCGGAAGGCCCTGCGCGGCAAGCGCTTCGCGCAGCACCTCGACCAGCGCGGCGTTCGAGCGCACCGCGGAGGACGAACCGCGCAGCAGCGCCGCGTTGCCGGACTTGAGCGTGAGCCCGAAGGCGTCGACGGTGACGTTCGGCCGCGCCTCGTAGACCATGCCGACCACCCCGAGCGGGACCCGCACCTGGCGAATCTCCAGGCCGTTGGGCAGCGTCGAACCGCGCACCACGTCACCGACCGGATCCGGCAGCCCGGCCACCTGCCGCAGCCCCGAGGCGATGCCGTCGACGCGGGCCGCGGTCAGGCGCAGGCGATCGAGCTGCGCTTCCGGGGTGCCCCCGGCCGCGGCGAGCTCGATGTCCTCGCCGTTGGCGATGAGCAGTCGATCCTTGGCGGCCAGCAGGGCGTCGGCGGCGGCGTGCAGCGCGGCGTCCTTCTGCGCGGTGGTGAGCTGGGCGAGCGCGCGCGAGGCCACCCGGGCCCGGCGTGCGGCGGCGTGCACCACCTCGCGAACGTTGTCCAGTTCGGTGGCGGTCGAAGCTGTCATGGGTACAGCGTACTGACCGGGCCGGGGCGGGCTTTCGCCGACTTGGGGCAGACCGCCGCAGTCCCCGGATCCCCGGTGCGGCGGGTGGGCGGATTACTCGGCGGGAGCCCGCAGCAGCGCGATCGCCGCGATGCTCAGGTCCGGGGCCAGGGCCGGGAGGCGGGCGGGGCCCGCGGTCTCCAGGCAGTCCCGGATGCGGTCCTCGATGCCGCCGATGAGCAGGTCCACCACGCCCGGCGACGGCGTGCCGGTGAGTTCGCCGCGTTCCACGCCCAGGGCGTGCGCGCGAATCATGCGGTCGGCGAACACCTTCTTCATGCGATGGCGACGCTCGGCGAAGGCGGGCCCGGCGGCCAGGGCCTCGATGTGCAGGGCGCGGGCGGCGGCCGGTTCGGCGGCGAGGATGGCCAGGTAGGACTCGAGGGAGCGGCGGATCAGGTGCTGCCAGTCGGCCTGCGCGTGCGCTTCCAGGGCCGTGCCGAGCTGGTTCTGCAGCAGTTCCATGGCGATGTCGAAGGCGTACGCGAAGCACTCCTCCTTGCCGGCGAACAGCTCGTAGAAGGTGCGGCGCGAGACCTGCGCGTGCTTGGTGATGTCGGCGACCGTGGTGGCCGGGTAGCCCGATTCGGCCACCGCGTGCAGTACGGCCAGGGCGAGACGGCCCTGCTGGGAGGCGAGCACCTGCTCGCGGGTCAAGGCACTCGGACCGGGCCGCAGTCGATCTCGCGACACCTGCGCTGCGATTGCCATGTCTGCACTGTAGCGGCCTTGTCCGCGGAAGTGAGCCCGGTTACAGTGAGCCCCGACAGTTGGGTACGCAACAGTTTCTATCCGGGCCGGCAGGGGCACGACGGTCTCGGAAAGCCATGAAGGGGCGGATCGACGCCATGAGGAGAATCAGCGGCGCCGCGATGCGGTTGGCCGTGGCGGCAGTGGCCGCGACCGTGGTGGGCGCGCTCGCCACACCCATATCGACGGCGGAGGGCATCGATCCCGTCGCGGGCGCTCCGGACTGGAACGCCACCTACGACCAGGCTCCGCTCTACCCCGGCGTGCACATCGACTGGGATGTGCCGCTGACCATGAGCGACGGCACCGTGCTGAAGGCGAACGTGTACCGGCCGATGGACGGGGCCGGGCGGATCGTCGAGACCCCCACCCCGACAATCGTCAACCTCACGCCGTACACGAAACTCGCGTCCATGCTGGCGGATTCGGCCCAGTCGGTGCCGCTGCTGTTCGACGCTTTCGTCTCGGTCATGAACCGCTTCGACCTGTTCGATCTGAACGGCACCCCGGCCTCGGGCGTCGGCGATCTGGTGCGGACGCTGTCCGGTGGGATCACCCGCAACTTCGCCGTGGACCGGAAGCTGCTGCAGAGCGGGTACACCCAGGTCGTGGTGGATGTGCGCGGAACCGGTTTCTCCCAAGGGATTTGGGAGGCGTTCGGGGCGCGGGAACAGCAGGACACCCTCGAGGTGCTGGAGTGGACCGCGAGTCAGCCGTGGTCGAACGGATCCATCGGCATGTCCGGGGTGTCGTACTCGGCGATCAATCAGGTGCAGGCCGCGGACAAACAGCCGTCGGCGCTGAAGGCGATCTTCCCGGTGGTGCCGGGCGCGGATCTGTTGCGCGACACCGCGGCTCCCGGTGGCGGCGTCGGGGTCGGCTTCCTGCCGCTGTGGGTGTCGGCCATCGATTTCTCGAAGCTGATTCCGGATCTGACCGCGGCCGCGACCGGTCGACTCGACTGGAAGTGGCTGGCCGATCGGGTGGCGAGCCCGTTCACGTACCTGGACTTGATGATTCAGGCGCTGTTCGTGCCGTCGGTGGACGCGATCCCGCCGCATCTGCGCACCTTCCTCGATGCCGAGGGGCCGTTCCGCAGCGGACTGTTCGGCCGGCCCGAGAACATCCGGGTGCCCACGTTCGTGGTCGGCGGCTGGCACGACATCTTCGCCTACACCGAACCGCAGATCTACAACGAGATTCCGCTGCCGCCGGGGCAGAAGCAGTTGCTCATGGGCGACTGGTACCACGTCACCGCGGGATCGGGACTGGGTACGCCGGGTGCGCCGCCGCGCCTGGACGTGTTGCAGCGCGCGTGGTTCGACAGGTGGCTCAAGGGAATCGACAACGGCATCGACGGCTTCGGGCCGGTCACACTGGCGCAGCAGGGCGCGGGCTGGGTGAGCGACAGCTCGTTCCCGACGGCCACGGCCGAACACCGCCGGATGTACCTGTCGGCGGATCCCAGCGGTACGACCGGGCAGGTGGTGCACGACGGGTCGCTGCGCGCCGACGTACCCGGACCGGCACGGTTGACCGTCGCCCCGGGGCTGTCCACCCTGTGCTCCCGCGACTCCGCGCAGATCACCGCCGGGGCGCTGTCGGTGATCGACGCCTGCGCCAAGGACTCGCGGATCGCCGAGACGGCCGCGCTGACCTTCACCGGCGCCCCGGTGGCCGAGGCCACCCGGATCTCCGGACCGATTGCGCTGCACCTGAACACGGTGCACGACGCCACGGACGGGTACTGGACCGCGACCGTGAACGACGTCGCGCCCGACGGCACCTCCACCGTGCTGACCTCGGGTCAGCTCACCTCGTCGCTGCGCGCGATCGACGAGAGCAGGAGCGAACGCTCGGCCAACGGCGACTACACCGATCCCTATCACTTCCTGACCCTGGAAACCCGGCAGCCGACGGTCCCCGGGGAGGCCGCGACCCTCGACATCGCCCTGGCCGCAACCGATGCCGTCCTGCGGCCCGGTCATCGCCTGCGCGTCGACGTCTACGCCTCGAATTTCCCCAAGGGCATGCTGATCCCGGCCCTGCTCATCGAATCCGAGCTGCGCCCACAGCATCTGGTGCTGGACCCGGCCGCGCCCAGCTGGATCAACATCCCCACCGACCGGCCGCTGTAAGGCGCCGGCGGCGAACCCCGCGAACCCCCGGGACACTCACGTCGAGTGCGCCGGGGGTCCGCGGGCTCGAGCCTGGATCCGCTCGACCACAGCGGGAATCCGCCCCCGCACTCGGCAGGGATGGCTCCGTGTCGCTCACCGACGGCCTCCGACCGAGTTGCGCCCCGGGGGCGGCCATCGCGTCTCGCGGCTCGCCCGGGATTTCTCCCGGCGGGAGGGAACCGGCTCGCCGGTTACCGTGACCTCATGACCGCGAGCATCCGGTTGTCGTCCGCCGCCGGCCGTTGGGTTCTGCTGGCCACCGTCCTGGGGTCGGGCATGGCGATGCTCGACGCCACGGTGGTGAACGTGGCGCTGCCCCGGATCGGGGCCGAGTTCGGGGCCTCGATGGCCGGATTGCAGTGGACGGTCAACGCGTATTCGCTGACACTGGCCGGATTGATCCTGCTGGGCGGGGCGCTCGGGGACCGGTTCGGCCGGCGGCGGGTGTTCGTGATCGGGGTGGTGTGGTTCGCGGTGGCGTCCGCGCTGTGCGGAGCCGCGCAGAACGTCGAGATGCTGATCGCGGCCCGGGCGCTGCAGGGGGTGGGCGGGGCGCTGCTGACGCCGGGATCGCTGGCGATCATTCAGGCGTCGTTCGCGCCGCGGGATCGGGCCCCCGCGGTCGGCGCGTGGTCGGGGCTGGGCGGGGTAGCCGGGGCCATCGGGCCGTTCGTGGGCGGGTGGCTCGTGGAGTACGCGGGGTGGCGGTGGGTGTTCCTGCTGAACGTGCCGCTGGCGATCGTGGTGGTGCTGGTGGCGGTGCGGCATGTGCCCGAGACGCGGGATACGGGGTCGCACGGGAAGTTCGACGTGCTGGGGGCGGTGGCCGCCGCGCTGTGCCTGACGGGCATCACCTACGCGCTGACCACCGCGCCGGAGGCGGGTTCGAATCGGGCGCTGGTGTTCGGGAGCGCGGTGCTCGGCGTCGTGGCGGGCGTGGTGTTCGTGATCGTCGAGCGGCGGCGGTCGGCCCGCGCGAACAGGCCCGCGCCGACCGGTCCGCAGCCGATGGTGCCGGTGGACGTCTTCGCCTCGCGGCAGTTCACGGCGATCAACGCGGTCACCTTCGTCATGTACGGGGCGATGGGGGTGGTGTTCTTCCTGCTGGTGCTGACGCTGCAGGTGGTGGCCGGGTTCAGCCCGATCGCCGCGGGAACGGCGTTGCTGCCCAGCACCGTGCTGATGCTGCTGTTCTCCGCGCGGGCGGGGGCGCTCGCGCAGAAGGTCGGACCCCGATGGCCTATCACCATCGGCGTGCTGCTGGCCGCGGCGGGCATGCTGCTCATGACGCGCGTCAGCGAGCACACCTCTTACGTGGGCACCGTGCTGCCCGCCGCGATCGTCTTCGGCCTGGGGCTCACCCTCGCGGTGGCGCCGCTCACCGCCACGGTGCTGGCCAGCGCCGACGAACGGCACGCCGGGGTGGCGAGCGGGGTCAACAACGCGGTCGCGCGGGCCGCCGGACTGCTCGCGGTGGCGGCCATTCCCCCGCTGGCCGGGCTCACCGGCGACGCGTACAACAACCCCGCCGACTTCGAACACGGCTTCCGGATCGCGTTGTTCGTGTGCGTGGCGCTCATGCTGCTCGCGGCCGTGCTGACGGTGCTGACCGTCGAGGACGACGCCTTGGCCGCCGCGCCCCCGGAAGCCGAGCCGGAATGCCGCACCTTCTGTGCGATCTCCGCGCCGCCGCTGGAACCGGCGCGCAGCGGCCGATCCACCGGGGGCGGCGCAGAATAGCGAATCCATGACCGTCAGAAGGGGAAACGGCGTTCGGCGGTCACCGACCACACGCGGACGAGTCTGCCGTCGACGGTCTCGAAGAAGTCGATTCCGCTGCGGCCGTTGCCATCCTGAAGTTCGGCGTACCAGCGGCAGGAGAAGGCTGCGGGGCCGTTCCGGGTGAAGGTCCCCACCGCGTGGCCGTCGAGGACGAAGCGGATGCCGGTGCGGGTGCGCCGGTAGGCGTGCAGGAATTCGGCGAATGCCGCCGGGCCGCGCACGTCGTCGGCGGGATGCTTGCCCGCACCCTCGCCGCTGCCGAACGCGATGCGGAAGTCGCTGCCGCACAGGTCGTTCGCCAGCTCCGGCGCGCTGTTCCACATCTCGGTCCAGGCGGCGGCGAAGTCGTCGGCGGTGGTGATCTCGGTCGATACGGCGGTCATGACTGCTCCCGGTGTCGTTCGATCGCCCCGGTATCGGGGCACAACACTCAGCGTTCAGTCCGTGCGCGACAACGGTATGTCCGTGATCGCCGCCACATCGATGAGCTTGCCGTCGCCGGTCGAGATGAGCGACAGGTCGATTCCCCTGTCGGGCACCCGATCCGGCAGCACCTCGGCGGACAGCACGCGGTCGAGCCGGAAGCCGCGGATCGCGCCGCGCAGCAGGCACCACGCCGAGAGGTACCAGTGCTCGCCGACGATGAGCCCGAGCGGCTCCACCAGGCGCGAACTCGCGACACCCGCCCGGTCGGTGTACGAGAGCCGCAGCACCCGGCGGCCGATCAGCGCCTCCAGCACCTGCGGCGGTGCGGTCGGCGACTCCCCCGGCAGCAGCCGGATGCGGTCGCTGAGCTCGGCCGCGCCCGCCCGATCCCCCTCGGTCAGCACCCCCAGCACCTTGTGCACGGCCGACCGCGCCGCGGGCGCGAAGGGGGTTCCGGCCAAGCGCGGCAACGCGACCAGCAGCGCGGTCGCCTCGGTCGCGGTCAGCGACACCGGCGCCAGCGTGCGCCCCCGGTCCAGCGCGTAGCCCCCGTTGCGCCCCGGCATCGTCCGCACCGGCACCCCCGACTGCTGCAGCGCCGCGATGTCCCGCACGATCGTCCGCGGCGTCACCTCCAGTCGCGCCGCCAACTGCCGCGCCGACCGCGGCCGCGGGCTGTAGGCTCGCAGCTCCTCGGCGAGCGCGTAGAGCCGCTCGGTCTTGGTCACCCTCGCATTCTGGCGCGGGGGTACGACAGGTGTGGGTGAGCGTTGCCGCTCCCACCACGGCCCACTCGGGGAGTTGTTCGCGCACCCGGTCTCTCGGCAGCGAGACCTCGATGAATCGGCGCGACACCGGAGGAGTTCGCTCCGGCAGCGAGACGTCATGCGTCGCTCGAGCCTCGGAGGACAGCCGCGGGGCCAGTGGTGCGCACTCCGGATCCGGCCGGCGCGGTTCGGTACGCCGCGTGGGGGTTCTTCGATCCTGTCGCGGGACGAGCCGAATCCGCGCGAGTCGGGCGATGGGTCGGTCGGTGCTCGTTTATCGTGCGGGTATGGCACGGATCGTGGTGGTGGGCAGCATCAATATGGATCTGGTGACTACCGTCGGGCGGCGGCCGGAGCCCGGGGAAACCGTCAGCGGAGAGTCGTTCGCGCTCGTGCCGGGCGGGAAGGGCTCGAACCAGGCGATCGCGGCGCGGCGCGGCGGGGGCGCGGTGGAGTTCGTGGGGGCCGTGGGTGACGACGTGTTCGCGGAGGCCCTCGAAAGCGTGCTCGCCGCGGCGGGAGTGGGGGTTTCGCGGCTGCGGCGGGTCGACGGGCCGAGCGGGGTGGCGGCGATCATCGTGGACGGGGGCGGGGAGAACAGCATCATCGTTGTGGGCGGGGCCAATTCGCGGATGACCGACCTGAGCGAGGCGGATCTGGCGGTCATCGCGCAGGCGGATGTGCTGCTGTGCCAGTTGGAGATTCCGGTGGAGACCGTGCTGGCGGCGGCGGTGCACGCACGCGCGAACGATGGCCTGGTGATGCTCAATCCGTCTCCGGTGCGCGAACTTTCGGACGAGCTCTGGGCGGCGGTGGACATCGCGGTGGTCAACGAGGGCGAGGCCGCCGAGTTCGGGGCGGCCCTGGACGTGGTGCCGCACGTGATCACCACGCTGGGCGCGGACGGCGCGGTGTATCGCGGGCTCGACGGGCGCACGTTTCCGCAGGCGGGGATCGAGGTGGCGGTCGTGGACACCACGGGAGCCGGGGACACCTTCACGGGCGTGCTCGCGGCGCACTGGCACGAGGGGCCGGAGACGGCGCTGCGGTGGGCGTGCGCGGCGGGGGCGCTGGCCACCACGACATTGGGCGCCAGCGCGGCGATTCCGTCGTTCGAGCAGATCGAAGGGGCATTGAGCCCGGCCTGATCGTGCAACAATCCCACTGTTCGGCGGAATCCGCCGCCGTCGGGGTATTCGCGCACGATCCGACCGGGTATCTCACGCCGCCGCGGTCGGAGCCTTCCCCGTATGCAGCGCAACCAGATCCGCCAATTGCCGGCCCACCCGCTCCAGCGGCGCGGTGGTGCGCGACGCCAGCGACATGACCACCGCGCCCTCGATCGCCGCCACGATGGTCGTGGCCAGGGTCCGGGCGGTCTCGGGCGCGACCTGCTCGGCTTCGAGCCGATCGGCCAGGATGCCCTCCCACTCGGTGAAGGTCTCCCCCGCGACGTCGGCGGCCTCCGGCGATTCGGCGCGGCCGAGGGCGGCAGCGACTATCGGGCAGCCCGCGGTGAAATCGCTCGAGATCAGGGCGTCACGCCACATGGCCGGGAAGGCCGCGATGACCGTCGCCAGGTCCGTGCCCGCGGTGACGGTGCGCATGAGGGCGCTCGACGCCTGGCCCGCCGTGCGCGTCGCCTCGGCCACCAGCTCGGATTTGCCGCCCGGGAAGTTCAGGTAGACCGAGCGGCGCGATATGCCGCTGTGCTCCAGGAGCTGGGCGATTCCGGTTCCGGCGATGCCTTTGCAGCGCATGAGCGCAATGGCGCTGTCGATGAGGCGGTCGCGCGCTCCCATGGTCGATTCCTTCCTTGCAGTATACCGATCGGTGTACTAGCGTTTTCCGTTATACCGATTGGTCTACCGAGTGTAGACCGGCGTAATCCACTTCGACGATGATTCGGAGCACCTGCCATGGCGACATCACCCTCCCGGCGGCCGGCCCCGGACCGCACCGCGCCAACTCCCAGCAACGGAGTGCCCGGTCTGTCCGATCCACTGCCGCTGGCCAGTGGGCAGGTGCTGCCGAACCGCATGATGAAGTCGGCGCTGAGCGAGGGTCTGGGCACCACCGACTGCGCGCCCGACGAGCGCCTCGAGCGCCTGTACGCGCGCTGGAGCACCGGCGGCTACGGGCTGATCGTGACCGGCAACGTCATGGTCGACAGCCGTCACCAGGGTGAGCCGGGCAATGTGGCGCTCGAGGACAAACGGCATCTGGCGGCGGTCACGCGGTGGGCCGAGGTGGCCAAGGCCGGCGGCAGCAAGGTCTGGATGCAGATCAATCATCCCGGCCGCCAAGCCAATCCGCTGGTGACCCGGAACCGCACCGTCGCGCCGTCGGCCATCGCCATGGGCATCCCGGGCGCCCCGGCCCCGCGCGCGCTGACCGAAGCCGAGATCCTGGAGATCATCGAACGTTTCGGCGTGGCGGCGAGCATCGCCGAGACCGCGGGCTTCGACGGCGTCCAGATTCACGGCGCGCACGGGTACCTGGTATCGCAGTTCCTGTCGCCGCTGTCGAATCAGCGCACCGACGCCTGGGGCGGAGATCCCGAGCGGCGCAGGCGATTCGTGCTCGAGGTCGCGCGCAGCATCCGCGCCGCGGTCGGCCCGGGCTTCGGGCTCGGCATCAAACTCAACTCCGCCGACTTCCAGCGCGGTGGTTTCACCGAGGACGAATCGCGCGCGGTCGTGGAGGCGCTGTCGAGCGAGGGCCTGGACCTCATCGAGATCAGCGGCGGCACCTACGATTCCCCGGCCATGCTGAATCGCCCGCAGACCGCCGCGGCCAGCACCCGGGCCCGGGAGGCGTACTTCCTGGAGTACGCCGAATCGGTGCGGCAGGCGGCCGGCGCGGTGCCGATCGCGGTGACCGGTGGCTTCCGTTCCCGCGCGGCGATGTCCGAGGCGCTGGCCGAGGGCAAGTGCGACCTCATCGGCCTGGGGCGTCCCGCCATCCTGTTCCCGAACGCGGCGGCCGATCTGCTCACCAACGGCACCGAAGTGCTGAATCCCCCGGCGATTTCCCTCGGCCTGCCCGCCCGGCTGCGGGCCAATCCCATGCTGAAGTCCCTGGACGGCGCGCTGGATCTGCAGTGGCACACCGACCAATTGCATCTGCTCGGCGCGGGCAGCGATCCGGACCCGGAGCGCTCGCCCTGGAAGACCGCCGTTCTCATCGTGCGGCGCAACGGTTTCGACGCCTTCCGCAGCAAGCGGTCGGCCGCGCCGCGACCCGCCGTGAACGCCGCGGCCCGCAAGTTCCGCCGGGAGCGGACCCTGGGCCGCTACGTCATGAACCCCGCGGTGCGGGCCCTGGACCGGATCGGCGTGCGCACCACGCTGGCCGCGGAGATCGAGACCATCGGCCGCAAATCCGGTGAGCCGCGCCGGGTTCCGATCTCCATGCTCTTCGACGCCGACGGCGCGTGGGCCATCTGCCAGCACGGCATGCGCTCGGGCTGGGGCCTCAACATCTCGGCGAACCCCGAAGTCCGGGTCCGCCAGGGCGATTGCTGGCGCACCGGCACCGCCGTCCTGCTCCCGGACGACGACGTGGTGGCCCGCGCGCGCACCTTCGCCCCGCATCCGCTACTGGCACCGGCCGCGCGCGGCATGTTCGCCGCTCTGGAGTCCGATCCGGTGACGGTACGAATCACCTTCACCGACTGACGATTTCGCGCGTCCCGCCGGATCCCGGTCACGGTGCTTCCGGCGGGGCCACGGGCACCCTCAGAGGTTGGGGCGCACCAGGATCTGGATGTGATCCTCCGGATTGCGCAGGGACTCGATGGCCCCGGCCACCCCGTCCAGCCCGACCTCGTCGGTGATGAGCGAGGCCGCGTCCACCGTGCCCTCGGCGATGCGGCGCAGGGTCTTGGCGTATTCCTCGTGCGGGTACACCATGCACATCTCGAGCGAGATGTCCTTGTATATCCCGACGATGGGCCGGATGACGTCGTCGGTCATGACCGCGCCGATCTGCAGGATCCTGGTCTCGCGGGGCACCCTGTCCATGAGTTCCATCAGCAGCCCGCGCACCGCGGCGCACACCCAGACGTGCAGTTTCTGGCCGGGCGCGGCCAGGTCCCGCCACACCTCCACCGGATCCTCCACCGCCGGATCCACGACCCGGTGCGCGCCCAGGCGCAGGGCGGCCTCGCGGCGCAGCCTCGACGGATCCGAGGCGACGATGGGCTCGACTCCGCGTTCGGCCAGCGCCGCGACCGCGCCCAATCCGACGGGGCCGCAACCGATCACGATGCCGCTGCCGTCGGGCCCGATCCCGGTGCGCGCCACGTTGCCGAAGCCGACGGCCAGGGGTTCGGTCATGGCCGCCACGTGCGCGGGCACGTGATCGGGAATCGGCTCCAGGGCCATGGCCTGCAACACCATGCGCTCCCCGTAGCCGCCGGGGAAATCGTTGGAGAAGCCGAGGCCGTGGATGCCGCCGGCCGCGTCCAGTGCCCACGGCAGGGCGACCACGTTCTGTCCTTCGACGAACGGGGTGTCCGGTCCCGCGCCGATGACCCGGGCGGCGAGCTCGTGGCCCATGACCAGGTCCCGGTGCGGGTCGAACAGGAAGGTCGGCACGCCGCTGTCCCGCGAGGCCCGCAGGAAGTCGTCGGTGTGGTCCAGGGCCTGTTTGTCCGAGCCACAGATCCCGCACGCGATGGTCTCGACCAGCACCTGCCCGGGACCGGGCACCGGCTCCGGGATCTCGTCGACGACGAGCCTGCGATTGCGCATGACGACCGCGCGCATGTCAGTTCCCTTCCGGCGCCGGGGTCGGGTCGCTCAGCCGCGGGCCCACTCGTGGCCCCAGTAGCTGTCCGCGGTCATCTCCTCCGCGACATAGTCGTCGCCGACCAGCATGCCCTCGCAACCGAATTCGATGTCCCAGTTGCCGGGGGTGCGCACGTAGAAGGAGATCATCTTGTCGTTGGTGTGCCTGCCCAGCGTCGAGGACAGGTGGTAGCCGGCCTTGGTGACGCGGTCCAGGGCCCGGCCGACATCGTCGAGCGAGTCGACCTCGACCATGATGTGCACGATGCCGGGGCCGTCCGGGCGGCTGCCCGGGATGAGCGCGAGGCTGTGGTGCCGGGGGTTGACGCCCATGAAGCGGATCCAGATGGGGTGCGCGGGCGGTCCGACGCGGAACGAGCCGCGCGAGCTGAAATCCAGTACCTCGGTGTAGAACTGCCGCGCGGCCTCGATGTCGGGCACCGGCAGCACCACGTGCCCCAGGCCCAGGTCGCCGTTGACGAACCGGGCGCCGTAGCGGGTCAGCACGGGGCTGTGGTCGAGCAGCGGTCCGTGGAACACCTCGATGGTGAACCCGGCCGGATCGACGAAGCTGATCGCCTCCTCGACATGACGATTCGCCGATTCCTCGAGGCTCAGCGCGGTCACCGCGACGCCCGCCTTCTCCAGGATCTCGCGCACCAGGTGCAGCGAGCGGCGGTCCGCGACCTGCCAGCCGACGGCGATGACCTCGTCGCGCTCACCCGGCACCAGTTCCAGGCGGTAGGTGTGCTCGTCGGTGCGCAGGTAGACCGAGTCCGGATTGGGGCCCGAGCCCTCGGCGAAACCGAGGGTGTCGAAGGCGAATTCGCGCCACGCCGCGACATCGGCGATGCGGACGCGGACGTAGCCGAGGGAGCTGAAGGCAGCCATGGTGAACTCCTAGCGATTTCAGGAATAGGTGATCGAGACGTCGTCGGTCACCGGAACGGCCTGGCAGGCCAGCACATAGCCCTCTTCCAGGTCGGCGTCTTCGAGAACTTCGTTGCGCCGCATGGACACCTCGCCGGAGACGACACGGCAGACGCAGGCGCTGCACGCGCCCTCGCGGCACGAGTACGGCGCCTCCAGGCCCTTGGCGAGCAGCACGTCCAGCAGGGTCTGCTGCCGCGGCCAGGTGACCTCGTGATTCTCCCCGTCGAGTTCGACCCGCGCGACAGCGTTGTCACCGGCGGCGGCCGCGGCGTCCATATCGACCGCGGCGGTATCGGTCTCGAACGGATTGCCCGCCAGCGACACGAACTTCTCCGCGTGCACGCGCTTGCGATCCGCGCCGAGCGCGGTCATGGCCGCGGCGACCGCGTCCATGAACGGGCCGGGGCCGCAGACGAACACCTCGCGGCCGGCCCACGGCGCGGCCAGCGCGGTGAGCTGGGCGACGCTCGGCAGGCCCTGCACCGACTGCAGCCAGTGCAGCACCAGCAGCCGATCCGGGTGCGCGGCGGCCAGTTCCGCGAGTTCGGCCGCGAAGATGACCGAGTTCTCGTGCTGGTTGGCGTAGATCAGCGTGATGTGACCCGAACCCCGCGCCAGCGCGGACTTCAGGATGGACAGCACCGGGGTGATGCCGCTGCCGCCGCCGAACAGCAGCAGATCGGTGTCCAGCGACGCGGGAGTGAAGAGCCCGGCCGGCGGCAGCACGTCCAGGCTCATGCCCTCGACGGCGTTGTCGCACAACCAGTTCGAGCCGTAGCCGTCGACCGTGCGTTTCACCGTCACCTTGAGCGGGCCGCCCTCGTGCGGCGCGCTGGACAGGGAGTAGCAGCGGCTCACCGACCCGGTGCGCTCGCTCGGAATGCGCAGGGTCAGGAACTGGCCGGGGCGGTAGTCGAAGCGATCGGCGCAGTCCGCGCCGGGGGTCAGTTCCAGCGATACCGCGTCGGCGGTCTCGCGCACCACCCGGGTGATGCGCACCGCGGCGCTGCCGCCCGCGCGCCGCACGGTCTCCAACGCGGCGTCGGCGTCGAGCTGCGCCGTATCCGGTTCGAGGTCTGCCACCGTCATCGCTCCACCAGTTCCATTCCTGTGCGTGTGTTTCGTTCCCGATCCGATCGGGTAGACCATTCGAGGGTCGACCGCCGACGCTGCCGGGCGGCCTGTTTCTCAGGCTTGGCGGCGGACCGTCGCTGACGCTCGGCGGCGGCCCGTCGCCAAGACGCCGCGCCCTAGGCCAGGGTGCGCCCGCGCGTGCGCACATCCGCGTCGCGGGTGCTCGCGCCCAGTGCGCCCGAGGCCACCGCCGCGTCGATGCTGTCGCGCAGCGCGTGGCAGGTGTGCGCCTTCAGGCCCGTCGCGGCCAGTTCCGTGCAGGCGGCCTCGGCGGCCCGGTTCCACTGCACGCTGGTGTGCTGGGGGCTGAACTTCTCCACCAGCACGCAGGTCCCGCAGGACCCGCACGAAACCCGATCCATCTCGGCGCCTCTCAGCCCTGTGCCGCGGCGGCTTCGGCGCGCTTGGCCAGGTTGTCGGCCACCTCGGCCTCCCAGGCGGTGACCGCGCGGGTGGTGTCCACCTCGAACTCGAAGCGCGCGGTCATCTCGTCGCTGACCGCGGCGGCGTCGGTGTAGAACTGCTCGTACCAGCGACGCAGCTGGTAGACCGGCCCGTCCTCCTCGCACAGCAGCGGATTGTTGATGCGCGACTTGCGCTTCCAGATATTGGCGTCCTGCTCGAAGCCCTTGCCGAGGCCGCCGACGAACTTCTGCGCGATCTCCGCGGCCTGCTCGGCCGGAACGCCGTCGGGCCTGCGCGCGATGGCCCCGTACATGAGCATGAACTGGTTCTCGTTGATCGGGTAGTGACAGTTGATCAGGTACCCCTCGACGACCAGGCCGTTCGCGCTCTCGGACTTCAGGTAGTCGATCATGTAGGACGGGCCGTAATAGGAGGCCTCGGACTGCAGGACGTTCTTGCCGCCCAGCGCCTTGGCGGTCTCGCCCATCATGTCCTCGCGCGAGACCGAGGTCATGTACTGGCTGGCGGTGTGCCCCTCGAAGACGTTCTTGAAGAAGGTCGGGAAGCCGTAGTGCACGTAGAAGAAGTGCGCCATGTCCACCACGTTGTCCACGACCTCGCGGCAGTTGGCGTCCACGATCATGGTGTTCCAGGTCCAGTCGGTCCACTCGTCGCTGAACGCGGCGTCGATGCGCGGGATCGCGACCTCGGCGGGCGGCTGCTTGTTCTCCGGGTCGTGCCAGACGAACAGCTGGTGGTTCTCGACCATGGTCGGCCACGCCTTGGTGCGGGCCAGCGGCGGCACCCGGCGCGCGTACGGGATGCCCGTGCACTTGCCCTTGCCGTTCCAGCGCCAGTCGTGGAACGGGCAGGCCAGCGAATCACCCTTGACGGTGCCGTCGGCCAGATTGCCGCCCATGTGCGGGCAGTAGGCGTTGAGCACGTTGAGCGTGCCGTCCTCGGCCGCGAAGACCACGATCTCGGTGCCGAAAGCCTTGACGGTGTGCGGCTTTCCGTCGCGGAAGGTCTCGGCCAGGCCCAAGCAGTGCCAGCCGCGCGCGAACCGGGCAGGCGGGGCGCCCGCGTCGATGACTCGCACTTCGGTCGCCACGGCACCATCGGTGGTCATGTGAATTCCTCTCCCTTGCCTTACTTCGAATGGTTCCCGCCCATGTGACGCCGATGACAACGGGTGTCCCACTGGCCGGGAGGTTGCTACTGGTGTGCGAGACGCCCGAAGGCCGCGCGGTAGAACAGCAGCGGCGTCGCCTCGGAGTGTTCGTTCAGGCCGGTCACACTCGCGATGACGACGGTGTGATCACCGCCGTCGACCTCGTCGCGCAGGGTGCAGTCGATGGTTGCCAGCGCACCGGTGAGCAGCGGAGAACCGTTCGCGGACGGGGTCCAGTCGATCCCGGCGAACTTGTCCGCGCCGGGCCGCCCGAGCCGACGGCAGAGCTCGTCCTGGTGGTCGGCCAGGATGTTCACGCAGAACGACCCGGCCCGGCGGATGCGCGGCCAGGTGCTCGAGGTGCGCGCCGGGAAGAAGCTCACCAGCGGCGGGTCGATGGACAGCGAGGCGAACGACTGGCACGCGAACCCGACCGGTTCGCCGGCGTCCATGGCGGTGATCACGGTGACGCCCGAGGCGAAGCGCCCGAGCACGGCCTTGAAGGCGGCGGGATCGATCCGCGCGGCCACGAGATCTACCTCCAGCACCGGTTCCACGGTGACTCCTCTATTTCGGTTCGACATATAGCTGTCAGTCATGACAGCAGGTCGGGCCACGGAGGCGTCAACATCCGGGTTCGGTGACCGAGACATGAATCCGTAGAACGGGACCAAACCTACGTAGTTCTCCCGATTCGTCCGGGTGTGGTCCAGGGCACTGTGATGGGTAGCACAAGGTCCGAAACCGGCACATGCCTATTCGGAATATCCCTAGACTGGATGTCGGATCCAACGGAGGCTCATATGTCCGTCGCCACGCTCGCCTCGGCGGAAGCTCGAATCGCTCACAACCCCATGCGTGCCAAGGAATCTCGTAACACCAGCGCCGAAGTGCCGGTCTCGATGATCGAACGGATGACGCTGATCCTGGACGCGTTCGACGCCTCCACCCCCACCCTCACCCTGCTCGGTCTGGTCGAGCGCACCGGGCTGCCGCGGTCGACCGTGCACCGGATCCTCGATCAGATGATCAAGCTGCGCTGGCTGGCGCACACCTCGGGCGGCTACCGCCTGGGCATGCGCGCGCTCGAACTCGGCGGACTCACCGCCGACCACAACGAGATTCGCGACGCGGTCAGCCCGCTGCTGCACGAGTTGAGCCAGCGCACCGGCATGGTCGGGCACCTCGCGGTGCTGGACGGGCGCGACGTGGTCTACCTGGACAAGGCCGGCGGCCGCTTCGCCGCGAGCCTGCCCACCCGCCTGGGCGGCCGGATGCCCGCGCACGCGACGGGTGTCGGCAAGGCCATGCTCGCCTGTCTCGAGCCCAACATCGCCGAGGCCGCGCTGCGCACCCGCCTGCCGCGCCTGACCCCGCGCACCATCTGCGAGCCCGAGGCCCTGGCCCGCGAACTCGCCCAGATCCGCCTGCGCCAGGGCATCGCCATCGACCGTGAAGAGGCCGTGGTCGGAATCGCCTGTGTCGCAGCGCCACTGCGCGGCCGGGGCACCGCGCCCGCCGCCCTCTCGCTCTCGGGCCGGGCCGACGGCATGAGCTACGACCGGCTGGCCCGCGTCGTGCTCGAGGTCGCGCACGAGGCCGGTCGCGCCCTGTTCCCGCGCCGCGCGCACTGGCGCTGACACAACCGATCGGTTGCCCGAACTCGAGAAGGCGGACACATGCGGGGGCGATACAGTTCCATGACGACCGACGGCGCCACGCGCCCCGACGAACAGCCGGTGATTCCGGACTTGCCGACCACGGCGTGGGCGGTACTCGGAATGCTTTCGCACGCAGAGGAACTCTCCGGGTACGACCTGAAGAAATGGGCGGACTGGAGTCTGCAGTTCTTCTATTGGAGCCCGTCGTTCAGCCAAATCTACGCCGAACTCAAACGGCTGGAGAAGCACGGCTTCGCCACCTCGCGCACCGTGGTGTCCGAGGACGGGATGCGCGGCAAGCGGATGTACGCCATTACCGAGAGCGGCCGGGAAGCGGCCTCGCACTGGGTGAATCACTCCCCCGTCGAGGCGCCGGTGCTCAAACACAGTGTGATGCTGCGGGCCTGGCTGGGGCATCTGGCCGAGCCGGATCGCATGCGCGAGATCCTGGGCAGGCACATCGATTACGCGGAAACCCAGCGCCGGCGCGCACAGGCCGACGCCGACGGCTCGGACGCCAATCCGGAGTGGGCGTATCCGAGCGCCGTATTGCGCTGGTGCGTCAAGCATTACGAGGCGGAAAAGGAATTCGCCGAGGACCTGCTGCGCGATCTCGACAAATTGGCCAGAAAGCGTAGTCGCCGAAAGGCCGCGGCGAAGCCGAACGGCGAAGATTCCCGGTCAACGGACCGGGAAACAACTGATTCCCACTGAACGGACTTCTTCATAGTCGGCGCGTATCCGGCGTGACACGGTTCACATCAAACGTGTTACCTACTCACCTGGAGTGCGCCAATGTCCACCACTGTCGATACCGCGACGCCCGACGGCGTCGTCGACGACACCGGCCGCCTCGATGGTGCATCGAAGCTCCGGATCTTCTCCGTCCTCGCGGTGATCGTGCTGTTCACCGAGGTCGCCCCCATGCAGTACGTCATGGTCTCGGCCGCCCTGCGCCAGATCGCGCCCACCTTCCCCAGTCAGGGCGCGAACATCAACTGGGCCATCATCGTTTTCGGCGTCGTGGGCGCCGCGACCTCGCCGCTCATCGGCAAGCTGAGCGACATCGTCGGCAAGAAGCGGATGTTCCTCACCTGCGGCATCCTGTTCATGATCGGCTGCGTCATCTGCGCGATCACGAGCAACTGGCTGCTGTTCCTGGTGGGCCGCGGCCTGCAGGCCACCGCCATCGCCACCGCGGTCATCTCCTACGGTCTCATTCGAGATCTCATGCCGCGCAAGCTGGTTCCGGTCGGCCTGGGCATCGCCTCCACCGGTCTGGGCGTCGCGGCCCTGGCGGGCCCGCTGCTGGGCGGCTTCATCGTCGACAACTACAGCTGGCGCGCGATCTTCTGGTTCCTGTTCGCCTTCACCGTCGTGATGATCCCGCTGGTGTGGGTGATCGTTCCGGAATCCAAGCTGCGCACCCCGCAGAAGCTCGACCTGCTCGGCGCGTCGCTGCTGGGCGCGGGCCTGGTGCTGACCCTGATCTACCTGGACAACGGCCAGCACTGGGGCTGGTCCAAGCCCTCCACCCTGGCCTGGCTCATCGGCGGTCTGGTGCTGCTGGCGCTGTTCCCCATCGTGGAGATGAAGGTCAAGCAGCCCATCATGGACATGAAGCTGCTGATGAACCCGCGCGTGAGCGTGGTGCTGTTCATCGCGCTGCTGGCCTCGTTCACCATCGGATACCAGTCGTACGCGGTGGGCTACATGACCCAGTCGCCGCCGGCGGCCGAGGTCGTCGAACAGGTCAAGGCCGCCACCTGGGAGCAGGTCAAGGCCGGTGCGCTGGAGCAGGCACAGCAGGGTGCCGAGGCCCAGGCCAAGGCCGCGCTGCCGCCGGGCGTGGAACTGCCGCCGGGCTCGGTCGTGGTGCCGCCCGAGGCCGTGTACTCCCAGCTGCCCCCGGACATGGTCCAGGTCGATCTCGACCCCGGCTACACCTACGGTGACGGCCTCAGCCTGCTCGGCTTCGCGACCCATATCGCGTTGGCGCAGGCGGTGATCTCGATGATCCTCGGCTTCGTCGGCGGTCTGTGGATCCGCCGCTCCGGGGCGCGGGCGCCACTCATCCTGGCCCTGACGATCTTCATCGGCTCCTCCATCGCCTACGCCCTGATGTCGCACACCTGGGGTGCGCTCGCCCTGGTCAGCGCGGTCTTCGGCATCGCGTTCGGCCTGTACTACGCGGCCATGCCGAACCTCATAGTCGAGGGCGTGCCCGCCGAGCAACAGGGCATCAGCGCCGGCATGCTCGGTGTCATGCAGGCCATGGGCGTGGCCATCGGGCTCGCGGTGGCCACCGCGTTCCTCAACGCCAACCCGGTGCAGGCCGTGGTGACGGTGGCGGGGGCGGAACCGGTCACGCAGGACATTCCGCTGCTGTACGCGGATTCCGGCTACGAGATCAGCTTCTACTTCATCGCGGGCGCGGCGGTCATCGCCTTGCTCGGCGCGATCCTTATGAAGCACGGCCGCACTCCCGCCACCGGCGGCACCGCGCACTGATCCTCCCCTCGATACCCCAACGGCCCGAAGGCATCTGCCTTCGGGCCGTTGCGGCGTACTGGAAACAACTCCGCGCCCATGATGACCCGATCGCGATCCGGGGCGCACATCGGCGACCACTGAGCGGGATCCTGCCTCGTTGTTCCGCGCCGGGCATATTTCTATTAGAAATACCCGAAGGAGGTGGTCGACGATGACCGGTGAGCTCGACAGCATCACCACCGCCGTGGCGGCGATCGCGGCAGGCGGCATGGTGCTCGTGGTGGACGACGAGGACCGCGAGAACGAGGGCGATCTCGTGCTCGCCGCGGAACACGCGACCCCCGAGAACATCGGCTTCCTGGTGCGCCACACCAGCGGTGTGGTCTGCGTGCCCATGGCGGGCGAGGATCTGGACCGGCTGCTGCTGCCGCCCATGACGGCGATCAACGAGGACCCCAAGGGCACGGCCTACACGGTGTCGGTGGACGCGATATCCGGTGTGAGCACCGGCATCTCGGCCGCCGACCGGGCGCACACCATGCGCCTGCTCGCCGATCCGCGCACCCGCCCCGGCGAGCTGTCCCGCCCCGGGCACGTCTTCCCCTTGCGCGCGAATCCCCGCGGCGTGCTGGGCCGGCCGGGTCACACCGAGGCCGCCGTCGATCTCGCGCGGCTGGCCGGCCTGCGCCCGGCCGGGGTGATCGCCGAGGTCGTCAACGACGACGGGTCCATGGCGCGCCTGCCCGAACTGCTGATATTCGCTCGCGCCCACCGTATTCCGATCGTCTCGATCGCCGATCTCATCGAGTACCGCAGGACCCTGGAGAACGGCGTGACCCGGGTGGTCGAGACCCGCCTGCCCACCCGGTTCGGCGATTTCCGCGTGGTCGGCTACGCGGACGCGCACTCCGGCGCCGAGCATCTGGCGCTGGTGTACGGCGATCCGGCCGGCGAGCACACCCTGACCCGCGTGCATTCGGAATGCCTGACCGGCGACGCGTTCGGGTCCCGGCGCTGCGACTGCGGTGAACAGCTCGACGCGGCCCTGGCGGCGGTGGCCGAACTGGGCCGCGGGGTGGTGGTGTACCTGCGCGGTCAGGAGGGCCGGGGCATCGGACTGCTGAACAAATTGCGCGCCTACGAATTACAGGATGAGGGCGCGGACACCGTCGACGCGAATGTGCGGCTCGGGCTGCCGATCGACGCCAGGGATTACGGCGCGGCCGCGCGCATTCTCGCCGATCTGGGCGTGCTGTCGGTCCGGCTGCTGAGCAACAATCCCGCGAAACGAGCCGGGCTGGAGGCGCACGGTATCGCGGTGACCGCGCAGGTGCCGTTGCAGACCGCGCCCACCGAGCACAATGTGCATTACCTGCGCACCAAAAGGGATCGCATGCGGCATCAACTGCCCGATATCGAGACCGCGGTCGGGTATCGCTGATCGTGTCCGGTCGTTTGCCGTGCACCCGGGGAATTACCGATTCGGGGCCGCCCGGAAATCGATCGCGCCGCAGTTCGCCGAGTACCGGCCGATCGGGCGCGCATTCGGTAGGGTCGGGTCGCGCAACGTGACGCGGGCAGTCGCAGGAGGTCGAAGTGCCGAGTTTTCTCAGCCGCGTGGTGCTGCCGAACTACTTTCGGCTCATTCGCGCGAATCGGCCGTTCCTGGGTCCCGAGGGCGCGCGGAAACATTTGCGCGAGCGCACCATTCGTCCCAAGACTTTCGGGCCGCCGCGCCGCCTGCGCACCGATGTCGCGGTGAGCGCGGATCACGTGGACGGCTGGCCGGTGTACACGATCACGCCGCGCGCCGGGCGGGTGCGCGGCAACGTCGTGTACCTGCACGGCGGCGCGTGGGTCAACGAGATCTCCCCGCAGCACTGGACGCTCGCCGCGGACATCGCCGTCGCGGCGCACGCGACGGTCACCGTGCCCATCTACCCGCTGGTGCCCTTCGGCACCGCCGACCAGGTGATCGCGGGCGTGTGCGCGCTGGTGCTGGCCAACCGTTCCCGGTACGGCGAGGTCTGCCTGGCCGGGGATTCCGCGGGCGGCCAGATCGCGCTGTCCACGGCCGCGGTGCTGCGCGACGAGCACGGGGTGCGGCTGCCGCGTACCGTGCTCATCTCCCCCGCGCTGGATCTGTCCCTGGCCAATCCCGAGATCGACGTCGTGCTGCCCACCGACCCGTGGCTGGGCAAGGAGGGCACCCGGGTCTTCATCGAGCTGTGGCGCGGCGTGCTGCCGCTCTCGGATCCGCGGGTCAGCCCGCTGCTGGCCGACATGGGCGGGCTCGGTCCCCTCACCGTGTTCAGCGGCACCCGGGACATCGTCTGGCCGGATGTGAAGCTGCTGGTGGCCAAGGCCCGCGCGGCGGGTGTGGAGGTCGACTATCACGAAGCGCCCGGACTGGTGCACGTCCATCCGCTGATTCCGGTGCCCGAGGGCCGGGCGGCCCGCGCGGTGCTGCTCGAATCCCTCGCCCGGGCGCTGGCCGGGACGCAGGAAAAACCCTGTGCGCCAAGCGAACCCGGATAGGCCCCGCACCACACCGGGGCGGGCGCCGTCAGTCGCCCGGACGCGGATGAGCGGCCAGCCAGGCGCGGGCGCGGGTCGCGGAGGCGCGGCTGAGCCAGGCGTCCTGGATGATCTCGGTCAGCTCCTGCAGGGTCAGTTCGGGCAGGCGCGCGGACCGCAGCAGCACCGAGGGATGACCCCGGAAATGCGGCGTGGTGAAGAAGGGCGAATCCGGATCCTGGACCAGGGCCTGTTTGTCGGACTCCCCCGGCACCCAGAAGACGATGACGTCCGGATAGCGGTCCCCGGTCTCCGGATCGACCGCGTCGGGGCGCGGGGTGCGGAAGAAGACGAACGATTTGGCGCCCACCTGATAGATGGGGTTCTCGGCGGGACCGTATTCGACCGTCACGTGGGGCATCGCCACGGCGAGGTCGTGCACATCCGCCAGACGGGCGCAACGCGGCTTGGTCGGCACCCTTCGAGGGTAGCCGCCGGGCGCGGAGGTTATGCCCACTCCGCATCGCAAAACCCGACAAATCAGGCGACGACCCGGAAGGATGCCTGTTCGGAGCGTCATGGGATGTAAGCGGGGGCACAGTGCCCACGAGCATGCCCGGCGTGCGGCGGCGAACAGGGTTTCTGTGGCGTCGCTGGCAGGGAACCCGACAAATCACATAGGTTGGTGCGCATGGCACGGCGTGGCAATGGAAATCTGACTGCCGAGGTCACCAGTTTCGTCGGGCGCCGCGACGAACTGGCAACCGCGAAGCGGCTGCTGCCCACCACCCGGGTACTGACCCTGCTGGGTCCGGGCGGCATGGGCAAGACCCGGCTGTCCCGGCAGATTGGGCAACTGGTGGCCCGGGCGTTCCCGGACGGCGTCTGGATGGTCGAACTGGCCGATGTCCAGGACCCGGACCTGGTCACCCTCACCGTCGCCGAGGCCCTGGACCTGCGCGACGAGTCCACCGCACCGCTGCCCCGGCTCACCGAGTTCCTGGCGAACAAGCGCCTGCTGCTGATCCTGGACAACTGCGAACACCTCATCGACGAATGCGCGCTGCTGGTCGGGCGCATCATCGCCACCACCCCGGACGTGCGGGTGCTCGCCACCAGCCGCGAGGTGCTCGGCATTCCCGGCGAGCAGGTGATGCCGGTACCGCCGTTGACGGTGCCGGACAACGACTCCGGGTACGAGGGCGACGCGCTGACGCTGTTCATCGAACGCGCCAGCGCCGCCAATCCGGCCTTCGTGGTCACCGCCGCGAACCGGCCGGTGCTGGCCGAGATCTGCCGCAGGCTCGAAGGCATGCCGCTGGCGCTGGAACTGGCGGCGCTGCGGCTGCGGATGTTCACCCCCGACCAGATTTTGGATCGCCTCGACGACACCATGGGCCTGCTGAGTACCGGGCCGCGCACCGCCCCCGAACGCCAGCAGACGATCGAGGGCGCGATCCGCTGGAGCTACGACCTGTGCACGCCGGCCGAACAGCTGCTGTGGGAACAGCTTTCGGTCTTCGCGGGCGGCTTCGATCTGGAGGCGGCCGAGGCGGTGTGCGAACTCGGCGTCGCGCGCAAGGCCAAGGGCGCGCTGCTGGACGCGCTCACGGGGCTGGTCGACAAGTCGGTGGTGCTGCTGCGCCTCGAGGGTGAGACCGCGCGCTACTCCATGCTCGAACCCATTCGCCAGTTCGCCGTGGACCGGCTCGACGAGCGCGGGGAACTGCCCGCGGTGCGGGCCCGGCATCGGGCGCACTACCGGCGGCTGGCCATGCGCGGGCAGACCGCGTACTGGACCGGCGAGGATGTGGACTGGTTCCGCGAATTGAGCCGCGAGCACGCGAATCTGCGTGCGGCCCTGCGCACCGGGCTCGAGGACGAACCGCTCGCGACCATGGCGACGGTGACGGTGCTGCGCCCGTTCTGGGAGCACAACCGATTCCTGTCCGAGGGCTACCGCTGGCTGGTGGACGCGCTCTCGCGCAACCCGGAGCCGACCGCCGAGCGCGCCAAGGCGCTGTCCTCGGCGGCGTCACTGGCGGCGCTGCTCGGCGATCAGCATTCGGCCGCGAAACTGGTGGCAGACTGCCTGGATCTGGCTGCGACGCTGGAGGATTCCGACATAATGGCCGAGGCGTCCCTGGATCGTTCGCTGCTGGCGTTCGCCGAGGGCAACCAGACCTACGCGCTGGAACTGGGCCACGAGGCCATCGATCTGGCGGCCGCCCACGGGCAGGACGCCATCGAAATGGACAGCCACGCCTTCTCTTTCATGTGCGCCATGGTGCTGGACGCGCCGGGGCGCACCGAACTGGCCGAGGGCTTCCTGAAGCTGACCACCGCCAGCGGCTCCCATCTGCTGGGCGGGCTGGCGCTGTGGACGGTCGGCATAAACCATTGGCGGCTGGGCGATCTGGAGGCGTCGGCGCAGTACCACCGGCGCGCGATCGAGCAGCTCGCGCTCTTCGATCGGTGCATCTGGCTGTCCTCGGCCTTCGAGGGCCTGGCCTGGACGGTCTCTGCGGCGGGCGATCCCGAACGCGCCGCCCGCCTGCTCGGGGCCGCGGAGTCGCTGCAGCGCAGCACGATTCGGCTGGCGCACACCATCACCGTCGCGGTCGGCGACAAGGAACGCTGCAAGATGCGGGCGGCGCTGGGCGAGGACGCGTTCCGCGCCGCCTTCGGCGCGGGGGCGAACATGCCGCTGGACGAGGCCATCGACTACGCCCTGGGCCGGACCCCGGCGCCCGCGCCGGCCGCGCCCGAACCCGTCGTCAAGCGCGCGCCCCGCGCGAAGTCCGCCGCCGTGTCGGAGACGAACGTACTGACCCGCCGGGAGAAGGACGTGGCGCGCCTGGTGGCGGCCGGGCACAGCAACAAGCGCATCGCCGCGGACCTGGTCATCTCCATCCGCACGGCCGAGACCCACGTCGAGCACATCCTGACCAAACTGGGTTTCACCTCGCGGACCCAGGTCGCGGCCTGGGCGCACGAACACGAGCTCTGAGTTCGCGCGCCGGCCGCGTCCGCGGTTCGATGCGGGTGACTACAGCCCGTGGGTGAGGAAGTCGATCACCGAACGCTCGAAGGCGTCCTTGCGCTCGATCTGCACCCAGTGCCCGCAGCGGGCGAAGGTCCGCAGGTCGGCGTTGGGCAGCTGCCGGGACGGGAACAGCGCGCCCTCCACCGGGGTGACGCGATCGTCCCGGCCCCAGAGCATGAGGACCTCGTGGCGCAGGCTCTTCAGGCGAGCCCACAGCGGGAGCGGCTCGGCCATCTTCGGGTTGTAGAAGGTGGCGTAGGCATCGCGCAGCGCCGCCTGGCCCCGGGGATCGGCCGCGGCCCGCAATCGCGTGGCGACGAGTTCCTCGGTGAGCGTGGCCTCGTCGCTGACCATGGCGCGCAGGAAGCCCATGGCCGTGGCGTCGGAGGGGTTGGCGTTGAATTCCATCAGCCGCCGAATGCCCTCGGAGGGTTCGGGTCCCAGCACGTTGACACCGACGCCGCCGGGCGCCATGAGCACCACCCGATCGACCCGGTTCGGATGCTCGAGCGCGGTCAGCGCCGCGACGCCGCCGCCCATGGAATTGCCGAGCAGGTGCGCCTTCTCGATGCCGAGCTCGTCCAGCAGCCCGATCACCGCGTCCGAGGCGATCCGAAGGTAGTTGCGGTCGTACACCTCCGGGCGGCCGCTCGCGCCGAAGCCGGGCTGATCCAGCACCAGGCACCGGAACCGCTCGGCCAGCACGGGCAGGTTGCCGCCGAAATTGGCCCAGCCCGAGACGCCGGCGCCGGAGCCGTGCAGCAGCACCAGGGGCGCGCCGGAGCCCGCCTCGTGGTACCGCAGCTTGCTGCCGTCGACGGTGACCCAGCGCTCGGTGTTCTCCACGGTGAGAGTCATCTACAGCATCCGATCCGTGACTTCGAGGCCCATGGCGCCCTTGCCGAACATGGCCAGCGCGCGCTCCACGTCGTTGATCGCGTGCACGCTGCCCGCGTGCGCGTCGCGCCAGTGCCGCTCGATCGGGTTGGGGCGGCGGATGGAATGCCCGCCGGAGTTCTTGAACAGTAGATCGATGGCCTCGAGCGCGCGTTCGGTGCCGCGCACCTGGTCGCGGCGGGCGCGCAGGCGCAGCTCGAACGGGATCTCCTCGCCCGCTTCGGCATAGCGCAGCTGCTCGGAAGTGTTGCGCTCCATCTGCAGGATGGCGGCGTCGATCTCGCTGGCGGCGCGCGCGATACGCACCTGGGCGAACGGATCGTCGGAGACCTTCTGGCCGCCGTAGGACAGGCGCACCCGCTCCTGCTGGCGCGCGATGTGCGCCTCGTACGCGCCCTCGGCCGCGCCGATGATGGGGGCGGTGATGGTGTTGGAGAAGACGCTGCCGAACGAAATCTTGTACAGCGGAGCGGTATTCACCTCCTGCCCGGGACCGATCAGGTTGGCCTGGTCGGTGGCGGAGTACAGCCGGTAGGCGGGCACGAACGCCTTGTCGATGACGATGTCGTTGGAGCCGGTGCCGGACAGGCCGGACACGTGCCACACGTCCTCGATGCGATAGTCGGTGCGCGGCACCAGGACCGTGTAGTAGTCCATACCGGTCTCCGAGGGCAGCAGCGCGCCCAGGAACACCCACTGCGCGTGATCGCAGCCCGAGGAGAAGCTCCAGCGGCCGGACATCTCGAAGCCGCCCTCGACCCTGCTGAGCTTGCCGGTCGGCGCGTAGGAGGACGATACCAGCGTGTCCGGGTTCTGCGACCACACATCCTGCTGGGCGCGATCGTCGAACAGCGCCAGCTGCCAGGGGTGCGCGCCGAGCACCGAGGTCACCCACGCGGTGGACGGGCACGCGGACGCGACCGCGCGCACCACCCGGTAGAAGTCGACCGGCGAGTCCTCCGCGCCGCCGAAACGCTTGGGCTGCAACATGCGGAACGCACCGGCCTCGGTCAGCTCCGCGATACTGGCATCGGGCACCCGCCGCTGCTCTTCGGCTTCCACCGCCCGTTCGCGGATCGAGGGCAGCAGATCCCGAACCTGATCGAGCACCTTGTTGGTCATGCGGGTGATTCCTCCTCGTGCAGTGGTTCCTGCACTCGACGCTATGGCGTCCGGACCCCGCCGACCGGAAAAGTCCCGGTGGGCGGAATCGGACGCGGCGCGCTCGGAAGGCCGTCAGCGATCGCCCGGCTACTTGTGCTCGATCTCCCAGTCGGAGTCCTCGTTCAGGGCCTGGCGGATGCGGGCCTCGAGCTCGGGATTCCAGTTCTCGGGCTGGGTCACCGCGGTCCAGCCGTCCAGCACCAGGGTGCCGTAGCGGTGACCGTGCCCGGACGGCACCTTCTGCGCGTGCGCCAGATCCGCGCTGACCTGCCAGAAGGTCACCACCGGCCACCACCGGATGGATTTGGAGACATCCGAGCCGCGCGGCTCCTTCAGCCAATCCGGTTGCTCGAACAGCAGATCCGGCGACCACCAGACGATGGGATCCGACGCGTGCTGCAGGTAGGCGATGCGGGGATCGACCCACGGCCCGCCCGGGCGGTTCAGATTCGGGGCGTCGGCGGCGAAGCGCACGATGAGTCCGTCGGCGTAGATGGGCAGGATCTCGGGGGTGCCGGGATCGCGGCGGGTGGTGAGCTGACTCCAGATGCGGTTGGAGTTCGGCGGGCCCACCCACAGCACGCCGTCCACCAGGGTGCGGATGTCGTCGAGTCCGGTGAAGGCCGCCTCGGAACCCTGCGAGCCCAGGCTCTCGCCGTAGACCAGCAGTTTCGGCCGGGCATCCGGCGGCAGCTGCGCCCAGCGCTCGTGGACCGCGTGCACCAGCAGGCGGCCGGCCTCGGCGGCCTTGGACTTGTCCGACAGGAACGACAGCACGCTGGGCAGGTACGAGTACTGGGTGGCGGCGATGGCGGAGTCGCCGCCGTACATGTACTCGATGGATTCGGCGGTGGTGGAGTCCACCCACCCGGTGCCGGTGGTGGTCACCATGACCAGCACCTTGCGCTCCCAGGCTCGGGTCCGGTCCAGTTCCTTGACCACGAGATCGGCGATGGCCTCGGGATCCTGCGCGGATTCGAGGCCGGCGTAGACGCGAATGGGCTCGCGCGCGGGCGCACCGGTGACCTGGGCGATGCGCTCGGCGGTCGGGACGAAGGAGACGAACCAGCGGCCCTCCGAGCCGAGGGTGTCCCACGGCGCGAGCGAACCCGGGCTGCCCGAGCGTTCGGGCTGGGTGGGCTGCACCGCGGCCGGTGAGGTGTTGCTGTTACGCACGCTGAACGCCGAATTCGCCACGGAGAAGAAGCCTTTGGCAAGCACGCCCTGGAACAGCAGCACGCTGAGGACGACCACGACCACGACGCCGGCGGGCAGCGCGATCGCGCGCGGGATGTGCCAGTCGATGTTCAGCACCCGCACGATGGTGCGAATCAGCCAGCGCACCAGGCGAAACAGCGCGACGACGAACGCGACGGTCGCCGCGGCCACCAGTTCCGCGCGCAGATAGCTGGAGGTCTCCGTCGGTTCCATGCCCATGAGGACTTCCAGATCCCGCTGCCAGCGCGCCGACCGCGCTAGGATCGCGGCCGCGCCCAGGGCCGCGCCGAGCACGATCACCAGTTTGACGATCTGGCGGATCCGGTCGCCGGGCTGGGCCAGTCGCATCCGGGCGCGGGTGCGGGCGGGGATGCGCGGCCAGGCCCATTTGCGGAACGCCCACTCGAGCACACAGCCGACCCCGTATCCGATCACCGCGCTGATACCGCTGACCAGACCCTGGAAGATCCAGCTGCGCGGCAGCAGCGAGGGCGAGACGGACCAGGCGAAGAAGATCGCGCCGATCACCACCCCGGTGTAGTTCGGCCTGATGGCGTGCTCGGCCGCGCTGAGCACGCCCAGCAGGCGCTGCGGCAGCGACGGACTCGACTGAGGCGCGGTCGTCATGACCCGAGTCTTCCCGCCGCCCGCACGAATTCGGCCCCGCGACACGCAACCGATCAGCTACTGCCGGACATACGTCCGACTCGACCCGTCGGGCCGGGCGCGCGCCCGCACCGGACACCGCACCCCGCAGGGCACCGGGTGCGCGCCGCCACCCATCATCGGGCGCGACGCGGATCGCGATGGGCCCGGCAGCGCGTCACCGACCGCGCTCACCCCGGGGTGGGCCGGGTTCAGGCCCGGGCGGCGGCCGCCACTCCCGCGCGACGGCCGAAGAAGGTGCCGTCGCCCAGGGAGGTGCCGGAGATGTAGCCGAACCCGTGCAGGCCGTTGGCGGCGCGGCCGGCGGCGTACAGGCCCGGGATCGGCGTGCCGTCCAGGTTCAGGACGTGGCCGTCGAGGTCGGTGTGCAGACCGCCGAGGGTGAAGACCGACGCGCCGGTGCCCCTGCGGTTTCCGGACTCGGACGGCGGGCGCACGCCCGCCTTGACGTCGATGGCGGCGAACGGCGGGGTGAGCGGGCGGAGCCAGCGGGCCGCCTTGTGGTGGTCGAGATCCGTTCCGCGCTCGGCGAATTCGTTGTAGCGGCGGATGGTGTCGGTCAGCGAGCCGGCCGGCAGGCCGGTGAGTTCGGCCAGCTCCTCGGGGGTTTCGGCGACCTGGTGCGGGCGCACGCCCCAGCGCTGGGATTCGGGAACCGCCTCGAAGCCCTCCTCGTCGACGATGACCCACACCGCGGTGTCACCGCCCGCCCACGCGCCGCCCATGTTCTGGCGGTACAGCGCGGCCTGGCCGATGCGGCCCGGATAGGTGTCCTCGTTCATGAAGCGCTGCCCGCGCGCGTTGACGACCATGCCGCGCGCGGCCAGTCCCGGGATCAGCGCCATGCCGACCTGGCCCGCCGACATGTGCCGCACGGCCGCGCCCAGGGCCTGCGCCATGCGGATGCCGCTGCCGTCGTCGGTGCCCGCGCTGACCCTGGTGTGCCCGAGCAGTTGCGGGGCGTGCGCGGCGAGCATGTCGTCGTTGTCGACGAAACCGCCGGTGGTGAGCACGACCCCGCGGTGGGCGCGGATTCGCAGTTCCCGGCCGTAGCGGCGCGCGACGACACCCAGCACGGCACCGGCGTCGTCGACGATGAGCGCGTCGGCGTGCACGTCGAACAGCGCTGTGGCGCCGGCGGTTTCGGCCGCCTCGGTCAGGCAGTCCATGAGCAGCCTGCCGCCGAAGTCGTTCGCGGTGGGCCGGTGCCCGCGCGGGGCCGGGGTCGCGAGTTCGGTGAAGGGCCAGCTGTTCTCGCCCAGCCACATGAGCCCGTCGTCGGTGGGCGGCACCCAGGTCGGGGCGTCCCACAGGGTCGGCTTGAACGGCACGCCGCGATCGACGAGCCAGCCGAAGTGCTCGACGCTGCCCGCGCAGTACGCCTCGATCTTGGCCGCGTCCGCGCCCGCGCCCAGGGCCGCGGTCAGGAAGGCCGCCATCGCCTCGGGGGTGTCCTCGAAGCCGCACGCGCGCTGGATCGGCGTGCCGCCGCCGAGATAGATCTCGCCGCCGGACATCGCCGAGGCCCCGCCCGGCCCGCCGGCGCGATCGAGCACCAGGACCCGCGCACCGGCCCGCGCGGCCTCGAACGCCGCCGACGCGCCCGCCGCGCCGTAGCCGACGACCAGCACCTCGGTCTCGACGTCGTACTCGCCAACCTCGCTCGCGGCCAGCGGCCGCACCGAATCACGCACTGTCATGTCTCGACGGTGCCCGCTCGCACCCCCGGGATATAGCGCGGCATCTTGCTGACCGATTCCGGTATCCCGTTGAACGGGACTGCGAGCCTGTCCCCGGCCTGGCAGCAGGGACGGTGTGTGAACGGCGTCACGTTGGTTGGGGACGCCTCACGAGGAGGAGAGTCAATGCGGATTCTGGTCACCGGAGTCACCGAGCCGAGCGGTCGTTCCGTAGCGCGCATGCTGCTGGCGGCCGGGCACGAGGTCATCGGCCTGGACCGGCAGCGCAATCGCTACGTGGACCCGCGCGTGGAGCAGATCGCCGGTGATCCGGCCGACGCGCAGCTCGCCGCGCGCGCCGTCGCCGGGACCGACGCGGTGCTCCACCTGGCGCAGGCCCCGGTCGGCGCGATCGCCACCGCGGCGCGCGACGCCGGCGTCCGGCTCGTGGTTCCGGTTGTGGCGGAATCGAATTCGACCGTCGAGCGGGCCGTGACCGCCAGCGGCGCGGACGCGCTGATCGTGCGCACCGCGCTGATCACCGGGCGCCGCATCGACGGCGGCAGCTGGCGGGTGCTGGAAAGCCTGGCCGGTGCGCGCGGCGCGGGGGCCGTGCAGGTTCTGCACTACGACGACTTCGAACGCTTCCTGGTGCTGGCCGCGCTGTCCCAGCGCGGCGGCACGGTCGGATTGGCCGCGCCCGGTGAGGTGTCCGGAGACGACGTGCGCCGCACGCTGCAGGACGCGGGCGTGAAATACACCGCGTGGCTGGGCCGTTCGGCCGCGGGCCGCGCGGTCGTGGACACCGCCGCCGCCCGGGACGATTGGGGCTTCCGCTACGGCTGGACCGCCCGCGAGACCGTCGAGGACGTGGCGCGCGGTCTGCACGGGCGGGTGTCGAGCAGTTCGGGCATGAAGAACCGGCGCGGCGCGATCCCGCTGCCCGCGCACGTGGTGCCGCAGAACGCCCCGACCTCGGACGGCTATCAGCTCCGGGCCTCCGCACCGGAGGGCCTGCAGGGCGAGTTCGACGATCTGCTCGACGATCGCATCCCGGTGTTCACCGCCACCAACACCTCCGAGGCGCTGCCCGGCCCGCTGACCCCGCTCACCATCGATCTGCAGGCGGGCGCGATCCGGCTCGGCAACGAGGCCATGGGCCACATGATCGCCATCGAGGGCGTCGCGCTCGAGCACTGGGTTTCCCGGGTCACCGGCGTCATGGGCCACCACATGTACATCAACGCCTCGATCGGCGTCTTCTCCGCGGAGAACATGCCGGGCTGGGACGAGGAGAGCGTGCGCCGCGACGTGTACGGCGCGATCGGCGACGTGGAGCTGCATCCCAAGGGCCGCCCGGCCATGTCGAGCGGTCTCGGCGCCCGGCTGGGCACCTTCAAGGCGCTGGGCCGCGTGGCCTCGACGGCGCTGAGCTACAGCAAGACCGCCGAGCTCATCAACGCCGCCGCGCGCACGGAGGCCCTGGACCGGGACGCGATCTCCGAGCTCACCGACGAGCAGCTGCACGCCCGCGCGCTGCTGTGGCGGGACCGCCTGAACCAGGGCTGGATGGCCGCCTCCATCGGCGTCATGATGACCGGCGCGGCCACCGCCGCGCACAAGGGCGAGGTGAAGATCAACCTCGAACGCCTCGAGTCCGCCCGGACGATGCTGGCCGTGGAACGCCTGGCGGCGCTGTGCCGCAAGGATTCCGGGCTGCAGGGTGTGGCCAAGAGCGGTGACGTGGCCGCCGCCCGGGAGAAGTCCCCGGAGTTCGCCCGGGCCCTGGACGAGGAACTCGCCCGCATCGGCCATCGCGGCCCGGGTGAGTGCGAGCTGATCAACGCCACCTTCGGCGATCGCCCCGAACTCCTGGTGACCGCGGCCGGCCGTGCCGCGGAAATGCCCGCGCCGCAGCGGGAACCGGTCGCCGAGCCGACGAGCCGCACCGCCAAGATGGCGGTCGGCGCGACGGTCTACCGCGAGCGCGCCCGCGACGCGGTGGTCCGGGTGACCCACTGCCTGCGCCTGGTCACCCAGGAACGCGCGGCCCGGCTGGTCAAGGCGGGCAGGCTGACCGAGATCGAGGACTCCGCGTTCCTGACCCTCGACGAAATCCTCTGGGCCCCGGCCGATATGGCCGAGCGCGTGGCCCGCCGGCGCGCCGAGCGCATTCGCTACCAGGGCGTCCGCATGCCCGACGTGATCAACGGCGACTGGGAGCCGGAGGAGATCTCGGGCGCACTGCCGGTCGGCGAGAGCCTGTCCGGGCTCGGCGTGAGCCCCGGCGTGGTCGAGGGCACCGTCAAACTCGTCCTCTCGATCGACGACGACATCGAGCCCGGCGACATTCTGGTCGCCTCGGTCACCGATACCGGGCACACCGCGATGTTCGGCTACGCGGGTGCGGTGGTCACCGACATCGGCGGCGCCGCTTCGCATGCCGCGATCGTGGCGCGCGAGTTCGGCGTTCCGTGCGTCGTGGACACCAAGACCGCGAGCACCGCGCTGCGGGACGGCCAGCGCGTCCGCGTGGACGGCGCGGCCGGCACCATCACCCTGCTCGCCGACGCCGAGTAGCGATCGTTCGGCCGGCGCGAGCTCGTGCCGGCCGTTCGCCGATCGTGCGCCGCGGCCGGTTCCCCCGGGACCGGCCGGGCGCGCGGGTGGTGCCACCGAATGCCGGCGTCGTCCTCCCGGAACGGCGCCGGCATTCGCGTGCCCGGCGCATTTTTCCGGCGGCGCTCGACATTTCGGCGTCGCCGTCCACCGGTATCGAACACACCCCGCGACACCCATTCACCCCCGCCCGCTCGTAATCGCGTCGAAACCCAGTCACGAATACGATTGCTATTGCGTAAAACGCGTCGAACTCACGGTGATCGGGTGCATGGTATTGCTATGCGCGCGTTGCTGGTCGAGAAGCCCGGACAGTTCTCGGTCGAAACGGTGCCGGATCCCACGCCCGGCGCGGGGGACGCGGTCGTGCGGGTGGACGCGGTCGGGATATGCGGAACCGATATCCATATCGTGGCGGGCGAATTCCCGCCGACGCCCTATCCCATCATCCCCGGGCACGAATTCGCCGGGGAGGTAGTGGCACTCGGTGCCGATACCGTCGGGGTCCGGATCGGTGATCGGGTCGCGGTCGATCCCTCGCTGTTCTGCGGGCGTTGTCATTACTGCGCGATCGGTCGCGGAAATCTCTGCGAAAACTGGGGCGCGATCGGCGATACCGTCGACGGCGCCATGGCCGAGTACGTGAAAGTGCCCGCCGCCAACTGTTATCGGCTACCCGGGCACATCTCCGCCGTGCAGGGCGCACTGGCGGAACCGCTCTCGTGCGCGGTGCACGGATTCGACGTGTTGCCGAGGCGACTCGGCGCGCACTACCTGATCTACGGCGCGGGCACCATGGGCCTGCTCATGCTGCAGTTGGCCGGCGCGGCGGGCGCGGGGTCGGTGTCGATGGTCGACACCAACGTCGACCGGCTCGCGGTGGCCCGCCGGCTCGGCGCGGACGCGGCGACCACGGACGCGGACGACATGGACCGGCCCGAGGGCTGGGAGGTCGTCATCGAGTGCAGCGGAACGGTTTCCGCCATGGAGGATGGCTTGTCCCGGGTGCGGCGTGGCGGCACCTATCAGCAATTCGGGGTTGCACCTGCGGACGCGCGAGCGAGTGTCTCGCCCTTTCGCATCTACAACGACGAGATCACCATCGTCGGTTCGATGGCGGTCCTGCACAGTTTCGGGCGGGCCGTGGATCTCATGGGCGAAGGCGTCATCGACGCCGACACCATGATCACCCACGATTTCGCGCTCGACGAATTCGGTGACGCGCTGCGCACTTTCCGCGCCGGCACGGGCCGTAAGATCCAGCTGCGTCCCGGACGGGGCCCGGCGCGATAGAGACGGGTAGGGACCAATGACGGTCGTTGCCGGAGTGGACTCTTCGACGCAATCCTGCACAATCGTGGTGTGCGACGCCGATACCGGAACGGTATTGCGGCAGCGGCAGATCGCGCATCCCGACGGCACCGAGGTGGCGCCCGCGCTGTGGTGGGAGGCGCTCAGATCCGCCTGCGATCGCATGATGCGCGACGTGGAGGCGATCGCCGTCGCGGGCCAGCAGCACGGGCTGGTCGTCCTGGACGCGGCCGGGCATCCGGTGCGGGACGCCCTGCTGTGGAACGACACCCGCTCGGCCGAGGCCGCGGGTCAACTGGTCCGCGAACTCGGCGGGCCGCAGGCCTGGGCCGACGCGGTGGGCAGCGTACCGCTGGCCGCGCACACCGTCGCCAAACTGCGCTGGTTCGCCGACAACGAGCCCGACCTCGCGGATCGGACCGTGCGCGTGCTGCTGCCGCACGACTATCTGACCTGGCGCCTGCGCGGCGGTGATCCCGCGCACGCGCCGACCACCGATCGCGGCGACGCCTCCGGGACGGGCTACTGGTCCCCGGGCGCGGGCAGCTACCGGCCCGATCTGCTGGCGCTGGCGTTCCGGGGGCGCACCCCCGAGGTGCCGCGCGTGCTGGAACCCGCCGGGGTCGCCGGGCACACGCCCGGCGGGCGCGTGGTGGCGGCGGGCACCGGCGACAATGCCGCCGCCGCACTGGGTTTGGGCATCGCGGACGGGGACGTGGTGGTCTCGCTCGGCACCAGCGGCACGGTGTTCACCCGGTCCGCCGCGCCGAGCACCGACCCGTCGGGGGCGGTCAACGGCTTCGCCGACGCCACCGGCGCGTTCCTGCCGCTGGTCTGCACGCTCAACGCGGCCCGGGTGCTGGACGCCACCGCGACGCTGCTGGGCACCGACATCTCCGGGCTGGAGGTGCTGGCGGCGCAGTCACCCGCGGGCGCCGACGGGCTCACGCTGCTGCCGTATCTGGCCGGGGAGCGGACGCCGAATCTGCCGCACGCCACCGCGAGTCTGCACGGGCTGCGCCCGGCCACCATGCGCCCGCACCATCTGGCGCGCGCGGCCATCGAGGGCATGCTGTGCAACATCGCCGAGGCCTTCGACCGGCTGCCCACCACGCCGCGGCGCATTCTGCTGATCGGCGGTGCGGCGCGCTCGCGGCTGATCGCGCACGCGGCCGCGACGATCTTCGGCCGCACCGTGACGGTCCCGCACGCCAACGAGTACGTGGCCCTGGGTGCCGCCCGGCAGGCGGCCTGGGCGCTGCGCGGTGGCCCGCGACCGCCGCGGTGGCCCGCACCGCAGGCGACCGAGTTCCACGCTCCCGCCGCGGGGCTGGGGGCGGCCGTGCGCGAGCGCTACGCCGAGATACGCAATCAGTACTACCCGTGAGCGGGGCCGGATCACACCGTGCTCAGCCGAAGACCACCGGGTCGTCGGAGAGGAATTCGTCCCAGGTGCCATGCCGTTCCAGGTAGGTGCGCACGGCATCCCGGGCGATCTCCTGTTTCGACCGCCCTTCGACTACCGCCTGCGCGCTCAGCGCAGCTTCTTGATCAGCGTTGAGCCGCAACGTCCATGCCACGGCGCAAGTTGTATCACCTCCGGGTCCCGCTGTCCTGCGTTCCGCGATCGCGGAGCAACCCACCGCGCACCATGCTGAAAAGGAATAAATCGGACACGTCGCGCGGCGGCGGTCAGGACGCGCGGTGCTGTTCGGCGGCCAGGAAATGGGCGGTGGCGCGGGTGGTTTCGTAGAGGGTGCGGTAGTGCCGGTAGTACCTGTCGTACTGCGCAGTGTGCGCCGGGTCGGGATCGACGGTGGCGACGATCGGGTTCCAGTCGGCGGTGGGCAGGCCCAGGGCCTCGGCCGCGAGCAGGGCGTCGCCCAGCGCCGCGCCGATGGTCTCGGCCGGCAATTGCTGAGGCAGACCGGTGATATCGGAGACGATGCGGGTCCACAGCCCGCCCCGGGTGCCGCCGCCCACCGCGATCAACCGGGTTGCCCGACCGCCCGCGTCGGTCATGGCCTCGAGGTTGTGGCGGACGCCGTAGCCGATGCCCTCCAGCACCGCGCGATAGAGCTCGGCGCGACCGTGGCTCAGGGTGAGCCCGGCGATCACCCCGCGTGCGCTGGGATCGAACAGCGGCGTGCGCTCGCCGGCGAAGTAGGGCAGCACCAGCAGCCCGCGGCTACCGGGTGGCACCGCGGCCGCGTCGGCGGTGAGTTCGCCGAACACCCCGCCGACGAGGGTGCGCAACCAGTCGGTGACCGCGCCGGAGGTCGCCATGCCCGCGGCGGAAGTGTATGTGCCGGGGCGGGTTCCACAGGTGGTCCACAGTCCGGGATGCGGTCGCGGCGCGGTCAGCACCTGGGTCAGGAACAGGGTGGTGCCGTACATGATCATGGTGTCGCCGGGATCGCGGGCGCCGATGCCCGCAGCCTCGGCCCAGGCGTCGATGGTGCCGGTGGTGACCGGCAGTCCGGCGGGCAGACCGGTTTCGGCCGCGGCCCGCGCGGTGAGGTGGCCGACAATCTCGGTGGGCCAGGCCAATTCGGGCAGCGGCAGGCCGGGAGCGACCGAATCGGCCCAGTCCCGGGCCCAGTCGCGGGCCGCCAGGTCGTACATGGGCACGCACTGGCTCGCCGACTGGTGATCCAGGACGTAGCGGCCGGTGAGCCGGTGCACCAGAAACGAACTCGCCATCAGCAGCATGCGCGTGTCTTTCCAGACCTGCGGTTCGTGCCGGGCCAGCCAGCGCAGTTTGGGCCCGACGGCCTGGCTGGTCAGCGGCGAGCCGGAGCGCTCGAGCACGGTGTCCGCGCCCAGTTCGTCGGTCAGCTCGGCTATTTCGATGCCGGCGCGGGTGTCGACGCCGTAGAGGATGGCCGGGCGCAGCGGCAGCCCGTGCTCGTCGGCGGGCAGCAGGCAGGGCCCGATACCGCTCACCGCGAGGGCGTCGACGGGCGGGCCGTCCTCGGTCAGCTCGCGCGCGATCGACCGGAAGTCCGCCCACCACACGGCGTCGGCGTCGTGCTCGACCCAGCCGGGCCGGGGCATGGACACCGCGTGCGAACGCTCGGAGCGCCGCACGACGCGGCCGCGATGGTCGGCGAGGACGCCCTTCGACGCCGAGGTGCCGATGTCTATGCCGAGCAGCATGATCGCCACGGGTGGGTCGGACGACGACCGCTGTCCGGGATCTCGCCCGGGCGGCTGTCCGCCGCCGGGCGGGGATGATCGGTGACGAGGGTGGTGCCGATTCGGGCCAATGCCTTGCCTCCCCGCGGTGGGTGGACTCTCGACTCCCCCTCAGAATCCCAGCTCCGTCGCCGTGACATGCCCGAATCCGGAAGATCGGTCTGCTCCGCCGAGATAGGACACGTCCTGTCCTAATCCCCGGCGACACTGATCCCATGACGGAAATCTCGCTCCGCACGCTGAACCGGACCCTGCTGCTGCGCCAGTCGCTCGTCGAGCGCGCCGACATGTCCGCCGCCGACCTCGTCCGCCGGCTGGTCGCGGTGCAGGGCCAGGAACCGAACTGGCCGTACGTCGGCCTGTGGTCCCGGCTCACCGACTTCCGCAACGACGAGCTGGAGGGGTTGCTGCGCGATCGAACCGTGGTGCGCTCCACCATGATCCGGCGCACGGTGCATCTCGCCGACGCGGCGGACTACCGCTGGCTGTACCCGACGGTGCGCCCGGCCGTCGAACAGCTGTACACCGCCGCCTACTTCCAGGAGGCGCTCGGCGCCACGGACCGCGACGAATTCCGTTCCGTGGGAGCGCGATTGCTCGCCGGGCGCACGCTGTCGCGCCGCGAGCTGGGGCGCGAACTCGCCGCGCACTTCCCGAGCCCGCATCCCGGGCGGCTCGCCCAGGCGCTGGGGCTGGTCCTGCCGCTCGTCCACGACCACACCGCCGGGGTGTGGGGCGCGTGGCGCAATCGGTACGTCTCGGTCACGCTCGCGCAGGACTGGACCGGCGAGCCCGTGCACGACGCGCCGGATCCGGAGACCCTGATCCGGCGCTACCTGGCCGCCTTCGGACCCGCGAGCGTGGCCGACATGCAGGCGTGGTCGGGGGTGACCCGGCTCGCGGCGGTCGTCGCCCGCCTGCGGCCGAGCCTGCGGGTGTACCGCGACGACACCGGCCGCGAGCTCTTCGATCTGCCGGACGCGCCGCTGGCCGACGCGGACCTGCCGGTTCCGGTCCGGCTGCTGCCCGCGTTCGACAACGCCGCCCTCGGGCACAAGGATCGCCGCCGGATCATCAGCGACGCGGACCGCGCCCGGATCAACCGGATCGCCTCGGCGGGCGTGCCGATGTACCTGGTGGACGGTTTCGTGCACGGCTCGTGGGCGGTGGAGGGCTCGACCGTTCGCATCACGCCGTGGCACCCCTTCGCCCCCGGCGCCCGCGAACAGGTGGAGGCCGAGGCCCACGCCCTGCTGCCGACGATCGCCTTGGGGGAAGAGGGCAAGGTCGTCGTCGAACCGCGATAGGCCGCTGCCCGCCGCGGGTCAGTTCGGTTGCACCACAAGGGTTTCGCGCAGGCTCGCGAGTTCCTCCGTCGGCAGGCCGTTGGCCAGCAGCCAGGCCGCGGCGCCGCCGTGGTCGGCGTGCAGATTGCGCAGGAAACCGAGCATGACCTCGGGGGTGATGGCCAGGATCCCGGTATTGGCCGGGGGCAGGCCGGTGTAGGAGGGCAGCGCGTTCAGGCGGTCCCGCACCCGCTGCATCCGCTCGTTGGTCAGGACGTAGTCGTGTGCGATGGCCTCGTGGTCCACGCCGACGGCGTCCAGTAATACCGCGGCCAGCACGCCCGTGCGGTCCTTGCCCGCGGCGCAGTGGAACAGCACCGAGCGGCGCTCGGGATCGATGATGAGGCGGACCGCTTCGACGATGTGCTCGGCGCTGCCCGCCAGCAGCTGACCGTACAGGTCGGTCAGATCGACGCGCGTCTTGTCGGGCACCAGATCCCGTGCCGCCAGCGAGGATTGCGGCGACTTGCGGATGGGCAGCCCCGCGATGCGGATCTCGGTGCCCGCGATCGGGCCGTAGCCCTCGCGGTCGACCTCGTCGGGCAGGCGCAGGTCGATGACCGTGCGCAGCCCCAGCGGGCCGAGCAGGCGCGCCAGGTCCGACTCGGTGGCCTGCTGCAGGGTGCTGGAGCGGAAGACCATGCCGAAACGGGTTGTCCCGCCCCCGGTTACGGGGAGTCCGCCCAGATCGCGCACGTTGTCGATCTGGGCGAACTCCACCCATCGCCGGTCCGCCGCGGCAGGGGACGCTGGGGAATGGCGGGCGGCGGAGTCGGAAAGTGTGGGGTCGGCGGACATCGACGGCGCGAGTACGGGATCAGTGGGCACGGCCGGCCGCCGCTTCCTCGGCGCGGGTCAGACCGCACAGGCCGATCAGATCCTCGTGCAGTTCGAACCACACGGTGTGATAGCTGTCCATGATGGGCCGGGCGACGTAGGTGAGGTCGCCCTCGGCGATGCGCTCGACGGCCCGGTCCAGGCGATCGGTGTAGCGGACCAGGCGCGGGGCCAGGCCACCGAGCCGGTGCACCAGCGGGCGCAGGGCCCGGTGGGTGGCGGCCAGGCGGGCCAGCACCGCCGCGTCGTAGTCGGCGTCGGCGTGATCGTTGACCGTCGCCGGATCCTTCATCTGCCAGTCGGTGATGATCACCTTGAGATCGGCGTTGTAGCCGCAGAATTCGTCGTAGGCGACGGTGAGCGCGGCGTGGTCGACGCTCGCGCGCTCGGCCTCGAGCAGCTCCGCCAGCCGGGGACGCCCCTCGGGGGTGAGCCGGAAGCCGGCCGGGGTGGTCGCGCACAGTCCGGCGGCGACCAGGCCCTCGCAGTGCGCGGTGATGTCGGCGACGTCCGCGCCCAGGCTCGCGGCCAGGTTCTCCGCGCTCACCCGGCCCTTGATGCCGACGAGCCGCAGCAGTGCCAGCTCGGTGACGGGCGCGTCCACCGGAGCCGCGCCCGGCGCGACATCGGTGCCGGTGTCTTCCGTTGCGCCGGAACGCTGTTCGAGCCGATCGGCCAGCGCCGCGGGCTCCACGCCCGCCCACTCGGCCAGCCGCGCCACGTCGTCGAGCACGCTCTGCTCGACGGGCTTGGCGGTGATCTGACCCGAAAGCACCAGTCCCGCACCGCCGTCGACGGTGACGGTCCGGCCGACCAGCGCGGCCACGACGCCCGGACCGCAGCCGACCACGCAGGGCCGTCCCAGTTCCCGGCTCACCAGCGCGGCGTGCGAGGTGGTCCCGCCCAGTTCGGTGACGATCGCGCGCGCGGCGATCATGCCGTGCAGATCGTCCGGGCTGGTGGTGGGGCGCACCAGGATGACGTCCTCGCCGGCCTCGGCGCGCGCCTCGGCCTCGTCGGGATCGACCACGACCACACCCGAAGCCAGTCCGGGACAGGCGGATTCACCGCGCGCCAGTGGCTCGTGCCCGGCGGTGTCACCCGTGGCCGGGCGCAGCACCTCGCGCACCTGGTCGGCGGTGACCCGATCCAGGGCCTCCCCGGCATCGATCAGGCCCTCCGCGACCATGGCCACGGCCGCGCGCGTGGCGGCCCGCGCGGTCCGCTTGGCCGGGCGCGACTGCAGCATCCACAGCGTGCCCGATTCCACGGTGAACTCGATGTCCTGCATATCGCGGCCGTCGCGTTCGAGCAGTTCGGTGGCGGCGATCAGGCGCGCGTGCACCGCGGGCTGGGTCGCGGCCAGGTCGGCGAGCGGGCGCGGGGTCAGGCGGCCCGAGACCACGTCCTCACCCTGCCCGCCCACCAGCCACTCGCCGTACACCGGGCCGTCGCCGGTGTTGGGGTTGCGGCTGAACAGCACGCCGGTGCCGGAGCGCTCGTCGAGGTTGCCGAACACCATGGCCTGCACCGTGACAGCGGTGCCGAGCGCGTCGGGCACCCCGCGATTGCGGCGATAGGTCTTGGCGCGCGCGGAATCCCACGACCGGAACACCGCCTCGATGGCGCCGCGCAGCTGCTGCCACGGGTCCGCGGGCACGACGCCGTCCGCCGCGCCGAGTACGGTCTCGCGGTACTGGTGCACGAAGCGATCGCGGGTGTCGTTGGCGTACACCGGATTCGAGGTCTCGGCCGCGAGCGCGGCCTGCACCTCGTCGGTCATACCGAGGTTGAGCACCGTGTCCATCATGCCGGGCATGGACACCGCCGAACCCGAGCGCACCGACACCAGCAGCGGCCGTCGCGCGCCGCCGAAGGAGCGCCCGGTCCCGCGCTCGATCATGGCGATGCCGGCGCGCACCCGCTCCCAGATCTCGTCGGCGATGACCCCGCGCCGGGTGTAGTCCGCCCAGGCGTCGGTGGTGATGACGAAGGCGGGCGGGACCGGCAGGCCGAGGGCCCGCATGTGGTCGATGCTCCACGCCTTGCCGCCGATGCGCTCGCGGGACAGCCCGCAGGCGCCGTCGAGTTCGGCGACGGTCACGGCGGCACCGGCCGGGCCGGCGATCGGCTCGGCCACGTCGGGTCGCTGCTCGAGCTCGGCTCCCGCGGTCATGTCACTCCTTCGATGTTCGGAATTCATCAGCACTCCAGCGCTCACCGCTCGAACGCGGCCTATCGGGCATATGCCGACCGGAAATATCCCTGTCATCGAGCGTGCCGGGCGATCGCCCTCACCCCCAACCCGCATCCCGATCAGCGGAATCACGCGACGCGGGCCGATGGCACGCCCGGTCACCGGGATGGCACGCGAAAAACGGGCATTCGGGTGGGGGCGGTGCGGCAGGATGGGCGAATGGATCGGCGGCATGCGGCATCCATCGGCGGAAGCTCGGCGTCCGGCCCGATCAGCACCATTCCGGCCCTCGTGGCGGACCGTGCCCGGCGGTATCCGGACGCCGTCGCGATAGCCGGGCCCACGGGGCGAGTGACCTACGCGGAATTGGCCGAACAGGCGGCGGCGGTCACGCGCGCGGCCATCGCCTCGGGGCTCGAGACCGGCGACCGCGTCGGGATGTGGGCGCCCAACACCGACCGCTGGATCGTCGCCGCGCTCGGGCTGCTCGGGGCCGGAGCCACGCTGGTGCCGATCAGCACCCGGTTCAAGGGTCCCGAGGCCGCCGACATCCTGGCCCGCGCCCGGGCCAAGGCCGTCTGCACGGTGCAGGAGTTCCTGGGCAACGACTACCCGGGCATGCTCGCCGCGGCCGGGCCGCTGCCCGACCTCGAACACCTCATCCTGCTCGACGACGCGCCGGGCGACACCGCCGCGGACTGGGACACCAGTTCGTGGGCCGGATTCCTGGCCCCGGGCCAGGTGATCCCCGCCTCGGCCGCGAAGGACCGGGTGGCGGAGGTGACCCCGGATTCGATCTCGGACATCCTGTTCACCTCCGGCACCACCGGCGCACCGAAGGGCGTCCTGGCCACCCACGGGCAGACCCTGGCGGTGTTCACCGCGTGGGCCGAGGCGGTGACGCTGCGGCCGCGTGATCGCTACCTGCTGGTGAATCCGTTCTCGCACACCTTCGGCTACAAGGCCGGGATCATCGCCTGTCTGCTGTGCACCGCCACCATGGTGCCGCTGGCCCGGTTCGAACCGGAGCCGGCGCTGCGCCTCATCGAGAGCGAGCGCATCAGCGTGCTCGCCGGTCCCCCGACGCTTTTCACCGATCTGCTGAACAGCGATCACGGTGACTACCGGCTGGGTTCGGTGCGCCTGGCCGGCACCGGGGGCGCGACGATCCCCGCCGAACTCGTCGAGCGCGTCCGCACCGAACTCGGGGTGCCGTCGGTGTTCACCGCCTACGGCCTCACCGAATCGGTGGGCGTGGTCTCGGTCTGCCCGCCCGGCGCGCCGGTCGAGTTGCTGACCGAGACGGTGGGAAAGCCGTTGTCCGGCACCCACGTTCGCATCGTGAACCCCGACGGCGGCAACACCGCGCCGGGTGAGCCCGGGGAGATTCTGGTCAAGGGTCCCAACGTGATGCTCGGCTACCTCGACGATCCCGCGACGACCGCGGCGGTCATCGACGTCAACGGCTACCTGCACACCGGCGACGCCGGGTACCTCGGCGCCGACGGGTATCTGCGCATCACCGATCGCCTCAAGGACATGTTCATCGTCGGCGGTTTCAACGCCTACCCGGCCGAGATCGAGCGGGTCCTGCTCGGGCACCCGCAGATTCGCGACGTCGCCGTCGTCGGCATCCCCGACAGCAGGCTCGGCGAGGTCGGCCGGGCCGTGGTGGTGCCCGCCGATCCCGCGGCCGCCGACGCGGCGGCGATCGTCGAGTGGTCCCGGAAACGATTGGCCGGGTACAAGGTTCCGCGCGAGGTGGTGTTCACCGGCGCCCTGCCCCGCAACACCGGCGGCAAGGTCCTCAAGGAGCAGCTGCGCGGCCCCCGCTGAGCGGCGGCGGCCGCGGGCGCTCACTGCCCCAGCACCGCCCCGTCCGCCCGGCGATACAGGTGCGCGATCTCCGGGGTCACGATCGAGCCCGGGATCTCGCTGTCGAACCAGCGATCGACGTGCGTCCAGTGGTACGGGTGTAGCAGATAGTCGCCGTTGAGCCCGTCGGCGTCGGCGAACTCCTGCTCCCAGGCGTGCGTCCAGCGCGGGTGGCCCGACACCCGGCTCAGCGACCAGGATTTGATGGCGGCGATATGACCGGGCATCGCCGTGAGATCGGCTTCGAAGCGCGCGATCACCGCGGCGGGCGTGCCCGCGCGCACCGTGAGCAGCAGGGTGCGCTTGATCCGGTCCGGTCCACCGAGCGGAACCGTCAGCGCGCGAAGCGGTTCCAGCCGCACCGCGTCGCCGTCCAGGCCGGGCAGGGCTTGCTCGGGCGTGAGGTCGGCGTGCAGATCCCACACCGCGCCGCGGCCACCGGCGCTGCCGGGCAGGTCCAACCCTCCCGAGCAGTGCCGCACCCCGGGCAGCGCGGCGGCCGCCGCCGCACGCGCGGTGACGTCGCGCTCGGTCGCCGGCGCGTCGCTCAGAATTATCCAGCGGCTCATGCCGTTTCCCTTTCGGAGACCGATTCCGCACCCGCGGCCAGCACGTGCCGCTGCCGTTCCAGCGCCAGCGCGTCGGTCCGCGACCAGAACTCGGCGACCGCCGGATCCGCCCCGGCCGCCGCGCGCATGCCGTAGAAGTCGTAGATGCCGGGCAGTTCCCAGACGATGTGCAGGGCGACCGCGTCGGCGCCCAGGTGTGCGCGCCAGACGTGCGGTGCGCGCAGCCCCCGGGTGATGGCGCCCGGCACGTAGTCCGCGCGCCAGCCGGCGAGCCAGTCCTCGACCCGGTCGGCGGGCAGGACGATCCGGTCCAGTACCCGGACCCCGGCCTCGGCGCTCACAGCGTCGCCACCACGTCGTTGCGGTAGCGATCCACGTATCCGGCAAGCGATTCCACGCCGTTCAGCAGCGATTCCGGGCCGAACATGGGCGGGGTGAGCACGAGGCGGCTCGCCCCCGCAGCGACATAGGGCCGCACGTAGTCGGCGTCGAACTCCCGGGTGAAGTCGAACGACCCGGGCCAGATCGTCATCTCCACCGCGTCCTCGGAACGTCCGGCGGCGGTGGCGATCTCGCGAATCCGGTCGGCGCCGCGCGCGAAGTCGTCCGCGCCGATGGTGTACGGGAACCAGCCGTCGCCGACCTGGGCCGCGCGCCGCACCGCCGGAAGACTGTTGCCGCCCAGCACGATCGGGATGGACCGCCGGCCGGATGCCCGGCGGCGATCTCGGGACGCCGATGACTGATCCGCTCGAAACCCTGGCGTTCGTGGCTGCGGCCTCGACGACCCGCTCATCAGCCGCCTCCGTTGTTCGAGAATCCAGCCTCCCAGCGGGGCCGTTCTTCGAGGCTCCCGTGTTACCGGCGTCACAACACAGGACCGGTCTCGATCAGCGAGACCGGCAATATGCGCAGGTCAAGGCTGTCCAACCGGCACAACGACCGTTAGCCGCACACCGGAAGGGCGTGCGGCCAACGGTCGTCCGGCCGCGCGGGCGCGGTCCTGCGGCGGAGGTCAGATCTCCTTGCGCATCTGCGCGGTGAGCGGCTTCATGTAGCCGGAGCCGAGCAGGCGCTGCATCCAGTTCATCGCCTTGGCGTCGGTGCCGATCAGGATGAGCGGGTCGTTCTTCCGGATGCCCTTGAGGATCGTCTGCGCGCACTGCTCGGGCGTGGTCTTGGCCAGGCCGTCGAAGTTCTTGGCCAGCGCGTCCCGATCGCGGTTGGCCGAAGCCCGTGCCTTCCAGGCGATCTCGGTCTTGATCATGCCGGGGTGCACGCTGGAGACGCCGACGTTGTTGCCCGCGATGATCATTTCCTGGCGCAGCGCGTCGGTGAAGGCGCGCATGGCGAACTTCGACGAGCTGTAGCCGCTCTGGCTCGGGCAGGCCACCAGGCCGAACATGCTGGACACGTTGGCGATGTGGCCGTCACCGGAGGCGACGACGTGCGGCAGAAACGCCTTCGTGCCGTGCGCGGTGCCCCAGAAATTGATGTTGAAGATCCATTCGAAGTCTTCCCAGGTCACGTCCTCGACGTTGGCGGTCAGCGAGACGCCGGCGTTGTTGATGACGATATTGACCTTGCCGAAGTCCGAGACCACCTCGTCCGCGTGCTCGTACACCGCCGCGCGATCGGTGACGTCGAGCTTGTACGCGCGGGCCTTGACGCCCTCCTTCTCGCACAGCGCCGCCGTCTCGGCGACACTCTCGAGATTGCGGCCCGACAGTGCCAGGTGCGCACCGTTCTTGGCCAGCTCGACCGCCAGCGCGCGGCCGATGCCCGCGCCCGCACCGGTGATGACGGCGACCTTGCCGTGGAAGTCCTTCATGATCTTTCCCTTACTGCGTGGTGAAGCCACCGTCGGCGATGAATTCCGACCCGGTGCTGTAGGAGGACTCGTCGGAGATGAGGAACAGCACCAGATTGGCGAGCTCCCCCGGGGTCCCCGGACGGGCGATGGGCTGATTGGCCGCGATGGACGCCGAACGATCGGAGGTGGCGACCATCTCGGTGGCGACGATCCCGGGGTGCACGGAGTTGACGCGAATGTTGTCCGGCGCGAACTCCTGAGCGGCGGTCTTGGACATCCCGCGCACCGCCCACTTGGAGGCCACGTACCCGAGGATGTTCGAGTAGCCGATGAGCCCGCCGGTCGAGGAGATGTTCACGATCGAGCCGGCGCCCGCGGCGCGCATCGAGCCGACCACGGCCTTCATACCCAGGAACACACCGACCTGGTTCACGTCGATGACCCGGCGGTAGTCGGCCTCGGACAGCTTCTCGATGGGGTCCACGTGCACGATGCCCGCGTTGTTGACCAGGCCCGAGACCGGGCCGAACGCCGCCTCGGCCCGCGCGACCACGACGTTCCAGGCCGCCTCGTCGGTGACGTCCAGCGGCAGGAACAGGGCCCGCTCGCCGAGTTCGGCGGCCAGGTCGGCGCCCTCCCGCTCGAGGACGTCGGTGATGACGACGCTCGCGCCCTCCTCGACGAGCCTGCGCGCGAAGGCCGCGCCCATGCCGCGCGCGCCGCCGGTGACGATGACGTTCTTGGTGCTTACCCGTCCCATATCGCCGCTCCTCAGTTCCGGGCCGCGCCGGCCGGGGCCGCGCCGCGCTTGGCGTTCCGTTTGGGCTGTGCGGACCCGGTCCGCTCGGACGCTGCCGAATCGGCCTGCGCCGCATCCGATTCCGCGTCGTCCCGGTCGGCCATGTGGTTGGCGGCGATGTAGCCGAACACCATGGCCGGTCCGATCGTCGCGCCCGCGCCGGCGTAGTCGTTGCCCATGACTGCCGCGGAGTTGTTGCCCGCCGAGTACAGGCCCGCGATGACCTCGCCGCGCTCGTCCAGCACGCGCGCGTGCTCGTCGGTGACCAGGCCGCCCTTGGTGCCCAGATCGCCGGGGACCATTTCCACCGCGTAGAACGGGCCGCGCTCGATAGGCGCGAGGTTCGGGTTCGGCTTCACGGTCGGGTCACCGTAGTAGCGGTCGTAGGCGGAATCGCCGCGCTGGAAGTCCTCGTCGCGGCCCGCCCTGGCGAAGCCGTTGAAACGCTCCACCGTGGCGGCGAGCTTGGCGGCCGGGATGTCCAGCTGCGCGGCCAGGTCGGCCAGGGTATCGGCCTGCTTGATGATGCCCTTGTCGAAATACGCCTGGGGCAGTGGCCGTTTGGGGAAGTTGCCCAGGAACAGGTAGTGGTCGCGGAAGTTCTGGTCGAAGATGAAGTGCGACGGCCCGCTGCTGCGCCCGGCCGCGGCCTCCTCGTACATCTTGTGCACGACGTTGACGTACGGCGCGGATTCGTTGACGAAACGCTCGCCCTCGTCGTTGACCATGATCGCGCCGGGCTGCGCGCGCTCGGCCAGGCAGAAGAACGGCGGGCGGTCGCCGCCGCTGCGCACCGACGGACCCCACCACGCGTCGTCCATGAGATCGGTTGCCGCGCCGACGTTCTGGCCCGCGACGATGCCGTCGCCGACATTCTCGACGGCGCCGACGGTCCACGCGGTGGACTGCGGGCCGGAGATGTACTTCTCACGCATTTCCAGGTTGTGTTCGAACCCGCCGGCCGCCAGCACCACGCCGTACTTGGCCCTGATGACCACCGGGGCGCCCTCGTGCTCGGCGCGCACGCCGACCACGACGCCGTCCTGCACGATCAGCTCGGACAGCGGGGTGTTCAGCCACACCGGCACGCCCGCGTCGCGCAGCGACAGCCACAGCCGCGCGGCCAGCGCCTTGCCCAGGCTCAGCGGCTTGGCGCCCTTGACCAGGGCCAGCGCGGTGCGCGCGCCGACCTTGACCGCGGTCTTCTTGGCGGTCCAGGTGCGCGCGATCATGTTCAGGTCGTGGAAATCGCTGACCGTGATGGCCAGCCCGCCCGGCGCGGACATGGTCGGCTGGTTGATCTTGTGCAGATCACCGCCGAGCAGTCGGCCGTCGATCACCTTGGGCTCGATGGACCGGCCCTGTGCCAGACCGCCCGGGTACTCCGGGTGGTAGTCGGAATAGCCGCGGTCGTAATCGAATTCCCAGTAGCGCGAGCGCGCGCCGAGGTAGTCGAACATCTTCGGGCCCTCGTCCAGGAAGGCCCGCTGCTTGGCATCGGGAACACGGTCGCCGACAACGGCTTTCAGGTATGTCCGCGCCATGGTCGGGCTGTCCGGCACGCCCGCGGCCTTCAGCACCGGGTTGTTCGGCACCCAGATGCCGCCGCCCGAGCGCGCGGTGGAACCGCCGAACAGGCGCGATTTCTCGATCAGGGTGACCGACAGGCCGCGATAGGCGGCGGTCAGGGCGGCGGTCATACCGGCCGCTCCGGAACCTACGACGACAACGTCGAATTCGAATTCCATGGGTGGTGTCTGTCCTCTAGTAGCCGCAACTGGTGAGCATGCCGCCGTCGACGACGAACTCGCCGCCGGTGCAGTAGCTCGAGGCCTCGGACGCCAGGAACAGCGCCACCTCGGAGACCTCGACCGGCTGACCCCAGCGCGGGATGGGCAGTTCGGAGAAGAAACTATTGCCGTCCACACCGCTCGCGCCCGCCACGGACGCGGTCATGGGCGTGGCGATACCGCCGGGGTGCACCGAGTTCACCCGGATACCCGAATGACCCAGCTCCCGGGCGGCGGACTTGGTGAGTCCGCGCAGCGCGAACTTGCTCGCGCTGTAGGCGGACAACCGGGCAGCGCCGACGAAACCCTCCACCGAGGACACGTTGACGATGGAACCGCCACCGGCGTCGATCATGGCGGGCGCGGCGGCTCTGATGCCGAGGAAACTGCCCGTCACGTTGATCGCCTGCATGGTGTTCCACTCGTCCAGGCTCATGTCGAGCAACCGCTTGAATCGCAGGATGCCCGCATTGTTGACCAGCGTGGTGAGCCGGCCGAAACGCTCGACGGTCTCGGAAACCGCTGCCTGCCAGTCGCTTTCACTGGTGACATCGTGGTGTACGTAGTGGACGTCCGCACCGAGCTCGGCGGCGAGCGCCTTACCCTCGTCGTCGAGCACATCGCCGAACACCACGCGCGCGCCCTCGGCGGCGAAACGGCGCACGTGCTCCGCTCCCATACCGCGCGCACCGCCGGTGATCAGCGCGACTTTCCCGTCCAACTGTCCCACAGGTTCCCGTCCTTCCTCAGCGTTGAAACCGACGCTAAGGCGGTCCCGCGGGACCGGGCAGGTGTGGTCCCGGCCACTGAGACAACCGAATGACCTGATGGTTTGAGTACTGAACTATTTCGGTTAGGCATAGCGGCCGGACCTTGCCCGAACAGGCCGCCTCGGGTAAGCCGGCGAGCTGAGGAGCACCCCGAATGAAGTTCTCGATGATCTTCGAAGCACAGATGGCGGATCCCACCGCCGCGCACGAGGCCCGGGTGCTGCACGACTGCGTCGAACAGGCGGTGCTGGCCGATCGGGTCGGCTTCGACACCGTGTGGGCGGTCGAGCACCACGGACTCAAGTGGTACGCGCACATGAGCGCGCCGGAGATCTTCCTGACCTGGGTGGCGGCCCGGACCGAGCGCATCCGCATCGGGCACGGCGTGGTGTGCATGCCGTTCAACTTCAACCACCCGGTGCGCGTCGCCGAACGCGCCGCCATGCTGGACGTGCTCTCGAACGGGCGGCTGAACCTGGGCGGCGGCCGCGGCGCGACCGCCGTGGAGACCTCGATGTGCGGGGTCGACCCCGCGCGCACCGCGGCCGAGGTCGAGGAATCGCTGCGCGTGATCGCCGCCGCCTGGCAGGACCCGGACGGCGAATTCTCCTATCGCGGTGAGCTTCTGACCATCGAGCCGCACCATCTGCTGCCCCGGCCGGTGCAGCGCCCGCATCCCCCGCTGTTCATGGCGTGCACGCGCAAGGACACCCTGCGGCAGGCCGCCGACTACGGCGTCGGGGCGCTCGTCCTGGGCTTCGCCGGGATCGAGGAGATCGCCGAACTGCGCGGCATCTACGACCGCGCCATCGCCGAACGCAGCGGTGAGCGACTCGTCTCCACCGTGGTCAACGACCATTTCGCGGCGCTGTGCCCGACCATCGTCCTGGACGATCGCGAACGCGCCCGGCAGATCGGCGCGCGCGGGCAGCGCTTCTTCGCCCAGGCGATCAAGCACTACTACGGCATGGGGCCCGCGCCCGACGAAGCCGTGGATCCCGCCGCCGACGAGATGGCCCGGATCGGGGCGGCCGGCGCGGAGCACATCGCCTATCTGCACGAGGCCAAGATCCCGGTGAAGTCCGGGTCGGCCGCGATCTTCAACGCCGAACACGCCTACGGCACCGCCGACGACGCCATCGCGTACGTCGAGCGCCTCGCCGCCGCGGGAGCCGACGAGATCCTGTGCCTCATCCAGATGGGCACCGTCCCGCAGGAAGCGTGCCTGGAAACCATCCGGCAGTGGGGCGAGAAGGTCATCCCCCACTTCCGCTGACCACTCGAACCATCGACATCCCCACCGTCACACACAGTTAGGACACAGCAATGACCGACCTGAACGGCAAAGTCGCCATCATCACCGGAGCCGCTCGCGGACAGGGCGCGGCCGAGGCGCGGCTGTTCGCCGAACGCGGCGCGAAGGTCGTCATCACCGACGTGCTCGAGACCGAAGGCAAGGAGCTCGCCGAATCTCTCGGTGACGCAGCGCGATTCGTCCGGCACGACGTGACCGACGAGGACAGCTGGGCCGCCGCGGTCGAGGTCGCCGTGTCCACCTTCGGCAGGCTCGACGTGCTGGTCAACAACGCCGCCATCTACATCATGAAGCCGCTGGTGGAGACCAGTTCGCAAGAGCTGGAACGCATTCTGCGGGTCAACCTCATCGGCGCGTTCAACGGGATCAAGGCCGTCATCCCGGCCATGACCGCGGCGGGCGGCGGTTCCATCGTGAACATCTCCTCGCAGGCCGGACTCGAGGGTCTGATGAACCACTCCGCCTACGGTTCGTCCAAGTGGGGCCTGCGCGGGCTGTCCAAGATCTCCGCCCTCGAACTCGGCCCGGCCCAGATCCGCGTCAACTCCGTGCACCCCGGACCCATTGCCACGCCGATGGTTCCGTACCTGACCACCGGCCCCGGCAGCTTCCCCACCCTGCCGCTCGAGCGCACCGGGCACCCCGAGGAGGTCGCCGAACTCGTCGCCTTCCTGGCCTCGGACGCCTCGGCCTACATCACGGGCGCGGAGATCACCGTCGACGGCGGGCTGGCGGCGGGCAAGTTCATCCCGCGCGGCATGCAGATGTAATCCGTTCCACGCGAATCCATTCCGAGATCACCCACCACCGCAGGAGTCCGCGATGTCCCTGTCGCCCGAATGGCAAGTCTTCGTCGACGCGGCCGCCGCCGCCTTCCCCGCCCTGGGCACCGAGGTGACGGACGCCCACGCGGCGCGCGCCTTCCTGGCCGCCCGGCCGGCGCCCGCGGTGCCGCCGATTCCGGTTGCGGCGGTGGAGGAATGGCTCGTACCGGGACCGATCGACGCACCCGAGGTGCCGGTGCGGCTGTACCGGCCGCTCGCGTCCGAGGCCGTCCCCGGGGTCGTGGTGTTCTATCACGGTGGCGGTTTCGTGCTGTGCGGCCTGGACAGTCATGACCGCTTCTGCCGGACCATGGCCAACGAGGCCGGCGTCATCGTGATCTCGGTCGACTACCGCCGCGCCCCGGACGATCGGTTCCCCGCCGCGGCCGACGACGCGTACGCGGTACTGCGCTGGGTCGCCGACAACGCCGAATCACTCGGCGGCGATCCGGCGCGGGTCGCGGTCGCCGGGGACAGCGCCGGCGGCAACCTCGCCACCGTCGCCGCGCTGCGCGCCCGGGACAACGGCGGACCGGACATCGCCTTCCAGCTGCTGCTGTACCCGATGCTCGACCCGGCCACCGACAGCGAGTCCTACACCGAGAACGCCACCGGCTACTTCACCACCGCGGCCCATTTGCGGTGGTACTGGCGGCAATACCTGCGCACGGACGCCGACGCCGAACAGCCGGACGCCGCCCCGCTGCGCGCCGACCTCACCGGCCTGCCGCCCGCGTACATCGCCACCGCGGAGTTCGACCCGCTGCGCGACGAGGGCGAAACCTACGGCAGGCTGCTGCACGAAGCGGGGGTGCGGGTGCAGGTGCAGCGCTGGGACGGCACCGTGCACGGATTCATGTCCATGGCCTTCCACCTGCCCGAGACCCAGCGGGCCAACGCCGCCGCCTTCGACGCGCTGCGGACCGCGCTGGCGCGCCCGCTGCAGGCCTCGCGGTAGCCGGCGCGGAAATCCCGTCGGCCGCAGCCGGATCGGCGGTCGGTGATGTTGCGATCGGTTCACCGGTGAGTAAAGAACCGGTAATCCCAAGGCGGCCCGCGCGGCGGTGCCGATCGTCTAGCATCGGCCTCGTTCGTCCGCTTCTGAAATATCGGGGATTCTCTTGTCGGTTGCACGCCTCACCGCGGTCACCGCGGCCATGACGGTCTCCTGCGCCCTGGCGGGCGCCGGAAACGCCTCCGCCGCAGCGCAGTACTACGGCACGATCGCACTGTCGCGGCTGAAGAACGCCGCGGTGATCTCGACCGACGCGCCCGGAAAGGTCTCCGCGGACGCGGCCGCCATCCGCGACTGCGCCAACTACGACTGCGAGATCGTGCTGCGCTTCAGCGACGGCTGCGGCGCCGTCGCCCGCGGCGCGGACGGGCGCTGGGGCTGGGCGGCGGCGGGCAATCGCACCGAAGCCGAGGCCATCGCGGTCGGCTCGCTCGGGGAGAGCAACCCGCCCTTCCCGGACCTCGGCAGCGCGTCCCCGCGCCCGGCCCAGGTGATCACCTCGGCCTGCACCAGGAACGCGGGCTAGCGCAGACCGCCGTAGCGCGCCTCGTACGCGGCGCGCTCGGCGGCGCGGCGATCGCGGCGGGCCGGATTCTCCAGATCCTCCGGCAGTCCGTGCTTGCGCAGCCGATGCGCGCGATTCATCGGCATGTAGGCCACGATGTAGAACATCGCGAGCAGCAGCACCAGCAGAATCATCGAGGCGCGCAGCCACAGCTCACCCGGAAAGAGCAGGAACAGCGCGAAGACCGGAATCATCGGCACCAGGCCGCGCACCAGATGCCGGGGGCCCGCCCATCTGCCGGTGAGGTCGTTGCGAACCCAGTCCAGCAGGGAGTCGGGCAGGCGCCGGCCGCAGGCGTAGCCGAGCCACTGTATCGGGTTGGGGCGCTTCATCATCGGACTCCCTTGTCGGCCGCGCGCGCGGCCGCGTTGACGCGATTGAGCACATCGCGCAGTTCCTCCAGATCGGACAGGCTCACCCCGAGCCGTTCCACCACCGCCGGCGGGATCAACTCGGCCCGCGCGCGCAGCGCCCGGCCGGAGTCGGTCAGATCGACCACCAGGGTGCGTTCGTCACGGTCGTCGCGGCGGCGGGTGATCAGACCCGCGGCCTCGAGTCTCTTGAGCAGCGGGGACAGCGTGGGCGAATCGAGCTGAATGGCGTCGCCGATGTCCTTGACCGACATCGGGGCCTCGCCCCAGAGCGCGAGCATCACCAGGTACTGCGGATGGGTCAGGCCCATGGGTTCCAGGAGTGGGCGGTACACCGCGAGCACCGCGCGATTGGCGACCGCCAGCGCGAAGCACACCTGCCGGTCCAGCCGCAGCGGGTCGTCGGCTTCCATCGTTCCGCCCTCCTCGATCGTCCTATCATTAGTGTCAGAATAGTTAACGCACTAACTATTGGCACGCGATCGGTGCGTATTCCACGTCACACCCACCCGGCGAGTGGCCGGGAAGCCGAGCGGGCATCGCCGTCGAGAATTCTATTTGCTAACAATTTGCTATTTCTGGCGTTTCCCGGGTACCCCGAAAATGACGGAGATTATTCCCCGCCGAATATTCTGACGAATCGCAATTTCAGACGGTTGATATCCGCGACTTTTGGTCACACCAATGCTTGGATGCTCGATAAGCTGAATGGTTGCTAGCCTGTGAAAAGGAGATAAGTCACCGATGAAGCGCGTGTTCTACACCGGTTCGATTGCGACCGTTCTCGTCCTCGCCGCATGCGCGCTGCAAGCCGCCCCGAAGCCGGAAGCGCCCCGGCCGCCCGCGCGCACCCTCACCATCGGCATCTCCGACGACCAGCCCGGACTATCGACCCGAGGTCCGGACGGAAGACCCCGGGGCTTCGACGTGGACACCGCCGTCTACATCGCCGGACAGCTCGGGGTGGAACCCGAGCACATCACCTGGCGCGAAGCGAGACCCGACCAGCGCGAAGCGCTGCTGAACTCCGGCAGCGTCGATTTCATCGCCGCCTCGTACTCCATCACCGCCGCACGGCAGCAACAGGTCTCGTTCGCCGGGCCCTACCTGATCGCCGGACAGGACCTGCTGGTCCGCCACGGCGAAAAGCACATCGACCGCCCCGAGGACCTGCACGACCGTTCGATCTGCACCACCGCGGGATCCACCGCCGCGGACCGCATCCGGCGCGGCTTCGCCCGCACGGTCGAACTCACGACCCGCGACACCTACGCCGAATGCGCGGCCGATCTCATCTCCGGCGTCGTGGACGCCGTGACCGCCGATGACGTCATCCTGGCCGGATTCGCCAAGAAATACGACGGCACCCTGCGCGTGGTCGGGCACCAGTTCACCCGCGAGCGCTACGGCATCGGCGTCCGCAAGGGCGACATCACCCTGCAGACCCGCATCACCGACGCCATTCGCAGCATGATCGACGACGGCTCCTGGCGCCGCGCCATGGAAACCCACCTCACCGCCAACGGTTTCCGCCCGCAGGCCGCGCCCGTCGTCTTCAACGCCCCCGACCGCCCCGTGCCCCCCGCCGACCCCGCGACCCTGGACCCCGACCTGGTCCGCGTCACCAACGCCGTGGCCGCCACCTCGAACGCCCGCGACTGGGAGGGCTTCCGCACCCTGGTCTGCCCCGAGACCGCCAACGACATAGACGAGATAGTCACCCACTACACCCCCCGCTACGACACCCACCTCGGCCCCGAGCTGACGACCGCCGGCTACACCCACACGGTGACCGCGGTAACCCAGCCCGACCCCGACACCGCCACGTTCGTCCTGCACGAGACCTTCACCGACGTGCCCGACAAGTACCGCAACTACTTCAAGGACATCAACTACACCGGCACCCTGATCCGCCGCGAGGGCGCCTGGAAGCTCTGCACGTTGAACGCCGACTTCGTGGAACCGTAGGAATCAGCCCTGGCGCGCCGAGCGTCGGCGCGCCAGCAAGGCTCGATGAAATGCCATGAATCAGACAGGTTTTCGCACTTTCTCGAACTCATGTTCGAACACTCGTAGTCTATCTTCATGATGGATCTCAGTTCCCCTGAGCTGTCCTACATGGTTGGTCTTCTGCAAACGGACGGCACACACTCCGGCAGCACCACGGGCAAGGGCAAGATCTCGATCGAACTGTCCGAACGGGATGCCGACATCCTTCTCCAGCTACAACGCCTACTCCCCTGCCACTCGCTGATTTCGACCAGAATCAGAGACACGAACTTCAAGCAGGGTTATGCCAGCAGGGTGTTGGAGTTCTGCGCCCAAGACGTTCGCAAAGAGTTCGAACGGTTCGGCGTCCCGACCGGTAAGAAGTCGAAAATCATCGGACCACCTACCGAGACGTTCAGTCGATCGGACTATCTTCGGGGCGTCCTCGACGGGGACGGTTCAATCGGTTTCACCGCCAAGGGTTTTCCGTTCATCAGCCTCGTGACGGCGAGTCCCGCGATGGCGAAGCACTTCTGCGACGAGATAGCGGCAGTGAGCGGAGTCCGACGCTCAGCAAAGCCGAACAAGCGGGACAGCGTTCCCAACATCATGGTGGCCAACCTCGCGGCAGTGCGCCTCGCCGACTGGTGTTACCCGGTGGGCGCGTTATCCATAGCGCGTAAGTACGCGGCGGCGCGTGCGGTCTCCGAATGGCTGGCACCCCACCAGAGATTCGGACACACAGTGCGGCACTGGACCCCAGAGGAGGACGAGCTCCTCGGTCACCACACCATCAAAGAAGCGGCTGCGCTGCTGGGGAGGAGCGAACAAAGTGTCAACCTTCGCCGTTGGCGACTGAGGCGCCGCACACCTCCGCCCGAATAATCCGGTGCGCGACCGCGGGTTCGACGCCTACCGTGATGCGCAATCCAAAGGAAGGACATCGGATGTTTCCCGTCGAGCTGCGCGGTACCCGAGCGCAGACGCTCATGTGGGCCCACGAGCACGAGATCGAGTCGGCCGCGCTCCAACAGCTGCGCAATATCGCCGAACTGGAATGGGTGCACGGGGTTCGGGTCATGCCCGATGTACACCTCGGTAAAGGCGCCACCGTGGGCTCCGTGATCGCCATGCGGGACGCCGTCGCGCCCGCGGCGGTCGGGGTGGATATCGGTTGCGGCATGGAGGCGGTCCGAACCTCGCTCACCGCATCGCATCTGCCAGACGACCTGCGAGGATTGCGGGCTCGAATCGAGGCTGCGGTGCCGGTCGGCTTTGCCGCGCACAGCGATCCGGTGAACGTGAACCGGCTGAACAACGAAGTGTCCGGGCATCGTGCGGGCGTGGTCCTTCGGTCGGGCTGGGAGAAGTTCTGGAAAGCCTTCGGATCGCTGGATTCGGGTGTGCAGTCGCTCGAATCGAAGGCGCACAAACAGATCGGAACACTAGGCAGTGGCAACCACTTCTGCGAACTTTGTCTGGATTCTGAGGGTCGCGTCTGGATTCTGCTGCACTCCGGGAGCCGGAACATCGGTAAGGAACTCGCCGAGCGGCACATGGCGGTCGCGCGGAAGCTGAGTCACAACGAGGGGCTGCCGGACCGGGACCTCGCGGTGTTTCTGGCGGGGACCGCCGAAATGGACGCCTACCGGCGGGATTTGAGCTGGGCGCAGGAATACGCGGCGCGGAACCGGGCCGTCATGCTGGCGCTCGTGTGCCGGGCCGTGCGGGAGGAATTCGCGGGGAAGGACGTCGTTTTCGACGACACCATCTCCTGCCACCACAACTACGTGTCCGAGGAGATCATCGACGGGATGCCGATGCTCGTGACGCGCAAGGGCGCGGTGCGGGCGGGGGCCGGGGAGCTGGCGCTCATCCCGGGATCCATGGGCACGCGCTCGTACGTGGTGCGCGGCAGGGGAAATCCCGCGTCGTTCCAGTCGGCCTCGCACGGGGCGGGGCGGCGGATGAGCCGCAACGCGGCCAAGCGGCAGTTCACGGTCAAGGATCTGATCGCCCAGACCGAGGGCGTCGAGTCCCGCAAGGACGCCGGTGTCGTGGACGAGATCCCGGCCGCCTACAAGGACATCGACCAGGTGATCGCGGCGCAGCGCGACCTTGTCGATATCGTTGCCACCCTACGGCAGGTGCTCTGCGTCAAGGGGTGAGCTGCCGTGGCCGAGGCGTCGTACCTGTTGGGGGTACGGCGCCTCGGTGCGTGAGCGGCCACGGGACCCGCTGGGCCGCAACGCTGTTCCCACCCCATCGACGACGCCGGTCGCCCCCGCTCACCGCCGCCCGAGGGTGACCGCGAGTCCCGCGCCCATGAGCAGTATCCCGACGATGAGCGGGAACCCGGACCGCAGCCATTCGTACAGCGCGACGTGCATCTCGTCCGAGAACGGCAGCTCACCGATGAGCCGGAACGTGTCGTCCGGGAAGATCAGGTGCAGGATCCCCGGCAGTACGCCCCAGACCGCCCCCGCCACAACGGTTCCCAGCGGCGAGTAGGCCGCCAGCACGACCACGACCAACAGCAGCAGCGCCCCCAGCAGAATCTGCAGCGTCGACCCGAGCCGGTCCGCCAGATCCCCCAGAATCACCCAGCGCCTGGTGTCGGCGGCCCCGCGCGCGGCGAACACCGTCCCGATCGGGGTGAGGATCAACCCGACCCCCACGCCGGTCAGCGTCCGCGACATCGTTCCGCCGCTGCGGAACTGCGCGCCCGGCGGCGTCCACCCCGCGGGCGACGGGAACTTCTCGGGCATGGGCGCCTCCCCTGTTCCCCGGAAACCCCACGGTCCCGGTATCCCATTGTCCGCCCGGCCCGCCGTTTCGCGCCCCCTCGATGCGCGATCGATCCCGCCGCTACATCCGCAGCGGCCGACCGGGTTCCAGGATGCGCACGGTCGTGTCCGCCGCCAGGTCCGCCACGGCGTCGCGATACAGATCCGGCCGATTGCGCTCGGCCTCGGTCATGACGCGGTCTCCGATCACGCGGGCTCATCATCCTGCGCCAGGATCGGCCGAGTTTCCCGTGGCCGCCGGTGGACGCGCTGGTTCGCACCTTGGTCACGGCCCACCTCGCCGCGGCGGGCTGAGCGCCGGGGGTGCGAGGTTGCCGCCGGGGTGCACCGTGTCGGTGCGGTGCGGCACCATGGACCGGGTGACCTCGACCGACGCGACCCAGACCCAGAACTCCGGCGCACTGCGGGAGGATGCCGAACGGCTGTTGCGAGAGCTCGCCGGGCCCGCGGCCCGGTTGCGGGAAGACCAGTGGGTCGCCATCGAGGCGCTGGTCGTGGGCAGGCGGCGGGCACTGGTGGTACAGCGCACGGGCTGGGGTAAGTCGGCGGTGTACTTCATCTCCGCCAAGCTGCTGCGCGCGGCCGGGCGCGGGCCGACGGTGATCGTGTCCCCGCTGCTGGCGCTCATGCGCAACCAGGTCGCGGCGGCCGAACGCGCCGGGGTCGTGGCGGACACCATCAACTCGGGCAACGTCACCGAGTGGGACGAGATCCACGCCCGGGTCGCCGAGGGCGTGGTCGACGTCCTGCTGGTCAGCCCGGAACGGCTGAACAACCCGGACTTCCGCGACGCCGTGCTGCCCAAGCTCGCCGCCGACGCCGGCCTGGTGGTGATCGACGAGGCACACTGCGTCTCGGACTGGGGTCACGACTTCCGGCCCGACTACCGCCGAATCCGCACGCTCATCGCCGATCTCGGCTCCGACGTGCCGGTGCTGGCCACCACCGCCACCGCCAACGACCGCGTCGTCACCGACGTGGCCACCCAGATCGGCACGGACACCCTGGTGCTGCGCGGCGGGCTCGACCGCGAGTCGCTGCACCTGTCGGTGGTGCGCATCCCGGACGCGGTGGCGCGCACGGCCTGGCTCAGCAGGCGCCTGCACGAACTGCCCGGCTCCGGCATCGTCTACGCCCTCACGGTGGCCGCGGCCCAGGATCTGGCCGACGTGCTCAATTCGCACGGCCACCACGTCGCCGCCTACACCGGGCAGACCGATCCGGCCGAGCGCGAAGCCCTCGAGGCCGCGCTGCTGAACAACGAGGTGAAGGCGCTCATCGCCACCTCGGCGCTGGGCATGGGTTTCGACAAGCCCGATCTGGGTTTCGTCGTGCACGTGGGCGCGCCGTCCTCGCCCATCTCCTACTACCAGCAGGTCGGCCGTGCCGGGCGCGGCACCGAGCGCGCCGAGGTCGTTCTGCTGCCCGGCCCGGAAGATCGCGCCATCTGGAGTTACTTCGCCTCGGTGGCGTTCCCGCGCGAGCACATCGTGCGCTCGGTGCTGGCCGCGCTCGACACCGATCGGGCCCTGTCCACCGCCGCGCTGGAACCGCTGGTCGAGTTGAACCGCTCGCGACTGGAGATGGTGCTCAAGGTGCTGGACGTGGACGGTGCGGTACAGCGGGTGCGCGGCGGCTGGATCGGCACCGGGCAGCCCTGGGTGTACGACACCGAACGCTACGAACGCCTGAACATCGCGCGCGAGGCCGAGCAGCAGGCCATGATCGACTATCAGGCCACCGACGCCTGCCGGATGAATTTCCTGCGCGGCCAGCTCGACGATCCGGGCCTGTTGCCGGATTCACCCGGCTGCGGTCGCTGCGACAACTGCACCGGCACGCGCCAGGACATCGCGGTGGACGCCGGCGACGTGGCCGCGATCCGGGCCCGGCTGGATCGTCCCGGCATCGACCTCGCACCGCGCAAGCAGTGGCCGACGGGCATGGCCAAACTCGGAATCTCGCTGTCCGGCAAGATCTCCCAGGGCGCGGAGACCGGCCGGGTGCTCGGCAGGCTCAGCGACCTCGGGTGGGGTCAGCGCCTGCGCGCCCTGCTGGACGCGCCCGACGCGCCGGTCCCGGACGACGTGTTCAAGGCCTGCACGGTCGTACTGCGCGAATGGAATTGGACCGAGCGCCCCGTCGCGGTCCTGGCTATGGACACCCCGCGGCACCGCCTGCTCACCACCTCGCTGGCCGCCCGCCTGGCCGAGGTGGGCCGCCTGCGCGATCTCGGCACCCTGCACCTGCGCCCCGATCTGCCCCCGGTGTCGGCCGCCAACTCCGCGCATCGCGTGGCCGCCCTCGACAACGCCTGGGACACACCGGATCTCAGCGATGTGGACGGCCCGATCCTGCTGGTAGACACCCTCACCGATTCCGGCTGGACCTTCACGATGGCGACCCGGGCGCTGCGCGCGGCCGGCGCCGACGCGGTCCTCCCGTTCGCCCTGGCGACCCCGTCCTGACGGGCCGTCGCGCACGAACCGGCTCCCGCGGCACGTTCGTTCGCGGAGGATGCCGCCGCCGGGCAGCATCGCGACCGTCCCGCCGTTCACCGCAGCAGCCACACCGCTGCACGCGACGCGCTCGACGAACGGCAGGGCGATTCCACGACCGGCGCGTCCGGTTGTCGCCGGAGCGGCCGCCGTTCGGACGGTGCGCCGGACGAACGGTCAGGAATCGTCCGCGGGGTCGCGATCGCGCAGGGCTTCGAGGGAATCCACGTAGCGCAGCATCAACCGCGCGAAGGTCAGCCGGTCGGACTCGGGCCACTCGGCGGTGACGCGGTCGAAGGCCTCGCGCTGATGCGTGCGGAACCGGGCCATGAGCTCATCGCCCGCCGGCGTCACTCGCAGGACGGTGCGACGGCCGTCCAACTGGGACGCGGCCCGGATCAGATAGCCCGCCTCGATGTTGTCCGCGACCATGCGGCTCGCCACCGAGGGATCGGCGCCGAGCAGTTCGGCGATCCGGCCGACGGTCACCTCCGCGCCCGGCTCCCGGCTGTGTTCGAGCACCTGGTTGAGCACCAGGGTCCGGCTGAAGTCCTTGGCCGAGAGCGGGTTCCGGACCTGTAGCGCGGCGGTGCGGCGCAGTTTCGCGAAGGCCGGGCCCACCGCGTCGAGCAGTTCGTCGGCGGTCCGGGGGTCCTGCGCTGTCATCCGCCCATCGTATATCCGTGACCGGGTGAATATGCATGTTGACGATCAATTATATGACTGACAGCATGTATATGTTCGATGACATGGATCTGGCCGCGCGCCGGGTCCGCTAGCACCGCAGGAGACCATCCCGTGAAACCCATCGGCTTCTGGCTCAATCGCGCGGACCGCGCCATCACCGCCTATTTCGACGAACGCCTGGCCGCCTTCGGCCTCACCCGTTTGGCCTGGCAGGCCCTCAATGTCATTCGCGCCGAACCCGAGATCACCGAGGCCCGGGTCCACACCGAACTCGAGGCAAACGCCGACCTCGAAACCCGGCTGGCCGCACTGGATCTCGTTCTCACCACCGGCTGGGCCGTGCGCACCGGCGCCGGACTCACCCTCACCGCCCTCGGGCGCGACCGGCACGACGAGGTCGCCGCGGCCGTAGCCGGCTTCCGCGAGGACTCGATGACCGGCATCACCGCGGATGAATACCGCACCGCCGTCACCGTCCTCGAACGGATGACGCTCAATCTGGAACCCCTGACAGGCGACCACGCCCGCTGAATCATCGGCTCGCACCGGCACCGATGCGACCGGCCCCGCACCGCCCTCGAACTCGGAAATCAGCGCAAACCACCCCGCGCACCACCGAATTCCACAACCATCGTGCGCCACTGCCGAATTCGGCAACCGACGCGACCGGGCCCCGGCGCGACTGCCGGGGCCCGGGGGAGAACCGCAGACTCAGTGCGCGAGAACGCCGCTGATCTCGTTCGGGACCGATTCCAGCGTCACCGAATTCACGATCTTGCCCGCGGTCAGATCGACCCGGTGAATCTGCTTGGTGGCGGGATCGCTCACGAACACGTCGGCGCCGCGCACGAAGATCGCCGGTCGCGGCTGCTGCCACTCGAGCGGCTCCTCCCACGCGCCGATGACCGGGACGCTGCGGGTCACCTTGCCCGCCACCGGATCGATGACGTGGATGCGGCCGTCGGTGCCGAGCACCAGGCCGTCACCCTGTGCGGTGCGCGCCAGGGAGCGGAAGGTGTAGCTCGTGCCGAGCGGGACCAGGCGCAGCGAGCTGTTCCGGGTGTCGATCAGCGAAACCTGCTGCGGCCGCTCCAGTTCGGCGTTCTTGTCCTGCTTGTAGTCGCCCAGCGCGATCGGGGAGGCGTCGCTGCCGGCCTGGTTGCCGATGCGCCCGTACGGGGTCGGGCTGGTGACCTTGGTGATCACGCCGTCGCAGTAGACCAGCGCGCCGGTCTGGCAGCCGATGACCACCGCTTCCCCGGCCACGGTGGACTCACCGTGCACGCCGGGGCAATCCTCGTTGCGTGCGATCTCCTTGCGGTCCTTGTCCAGCACCACGATGCCGGTGCGCTTCTCCTCGGTGCCGAGGGTCACCACCAGCTGACCGTTGGACAGCTCGACGGCCACGCCGTGGTGCGGCGCGGCGGCCCTGTAGTTCCGGGTCTTCGGGCTGCCGTGTTCGAGATCGTGCGGATCGAAGATGGTGACCTCGCCGGTGCCGTCGGTGAACAGCACGGTGCGATCGGCGTGCCGGACCACGTGGCCGGGCTTGGCGCCGGGGAAGGTGACGTCGGTGAACTCGCCGTGCACGGCGTCCAGCACCTGGAAGCCCTCCTTGGTCGACACCATCAGGTGGGTGTCGTTCCCGGAGGGGTTGAGCCGGTTGAAGCCCGCCAGCTCCAGCTTCTTCGCGACCGTGAGGTTCTGCCCGTCCAGCAGGTAGATGCCGCCGTCATAGGTGACAGCGAGCGGGTCGGCGATCTCGGCGTGCGTGTCCGTCTTGTCCTCGGCGCCGCAGCCGCTCAGGGCCAGCGTCGCGGCCAGCAGGCCGGTGAGCGCGACGCTCGAGCGCGCTCTGGTGCGAATTGACATGGTTGTGCTCCTCATCTCGGTGTTGCGCGAAGCCGTCGAACCTCAGCGCGCGCCCAGACCGCTCACGATCGAGTCGGTGTTCGCGCGCATCATTTCCAGATAGGTGGCCGCTCCCCCGCCCGGCTCGGTGAGCGACTCGGTGTGCAGGGCAATGACTTTCACGTTCACACCGGCCTGCTCGGCGAGAACGCGGGCCAGCCGATCGGGCTGGGACGAATCGGCGAAGATCGCGGGCACCCCGGCGGTCCGCACCGCACCGGCCAGCTCCGCGATGTCCGAGGCGCTCGGGGAGGCCAGGGCCGCGCCGCCGGGAATGATGGCGCCGATCACCTCGAATCCGAAACGCGCTGCCAGATAGCCGAAGACGTGATGGTTGGTGACCAGTCGCCGCTGCCCGGCGTCGAGCGTGCCGAAGCGGGTCGTCATCCACGAGTCGAGGCGGTCCAGTTCGGCCAGGTAGCCCTCGAGGTTGGCGCGGATCACACCGGTGTCGATGCCCGGTACGTCGAGCAGGCGTGCGCCGATCACCTCGACGGCTCGGCGCGCGCGGGCCGGGTCCGTCCAGAAGTGCGGGTCGGGCCGGTCGCTGTCGCGATACGGCAGGGGATTCACCTGCTCGCCCACCGACAGCGCGGGCACCCCGCTCTCCTCGGCGGCCTCGACGTGGCGCTGCACGCCCTCTTCCAGTCCGAGGCCGTTGTGGACGAGCAGTCCCGCGCGGTCGATGCGCGCCGCCTGCTGGGCGGAGATGGCGAAGCGATGGGGGTCGGCGCCGTGCGGCATCAGCACCAGGACGTTCGCGGCGTCGCCCACCAGGACCCGGGTCATGTCGCCGAGGATGTTGGTGGTCACCACGATGTCGACGCGACCGGAATCGGAAGCGCCGCACCCGGGCAGCAGCAGGACGAACAGGGCGGCCAGGGCCGCGCCGAGCATCTTCTTCATCGACCTGTCTCCACCATTCGTGCGGGGGCGATATCGAGCGGGAACGTGCGTGCGCGGCGCAGATCGTCGCGGTAGTCGATCTCGTGGATCACCCGTCCGCCCGCGTCGTTCACGTACGCGCGGTTGGTGTCGATCTCGATCACCGGCGGCGCGTCACCGGGTGTGATCGCCGAGAGCAGTTGCACCCGTGCGGTTTCCGCGCCGGTCACGACGTCGTACGCGTGCAGCACGCCGTCGCCGGTCAGCGTCAGCAGCGCGCTGCCCTCGCCGGCGGTGTTGGCGGCGACGACCGGTCCGGTCGGGACCAGCCGCCAGGTGTGCGCCCGGCTGTCGAGCACCCAGGTCCCGCGATCCCCGGCGCGGGCGGCGAGCACCGTGCTGCCCGCGCGGTGGGAGAACTCGACCGCGCGCTCCGCGGGTGTGATCGGTTGCGGGTAGGGAACTTTCACCCCGCCGAAGCTGCCCTCTTCGTTCGAGACCACCAAAGCCCCGTCCGCGCAGCTGAATACCACGCCGCGCCGGGTGATCGCCGACCCGCGCGGTTCCGGGCAGGAGTCCGCGAGCGCGGTCACCACCGCACCGGCGCGATCACGGATTTCTACACGCCCGGAAGCGGTTACGACGACCAGATGTTCGGCGTAGGGCAGTGCGATGCCGTCGATGAGCCCCTTCTCGGTGACAGTGCCGCCCTCCAGGGCCGGGCGATCGAGCAGCACGGTCCGGGGCGCCGGGTCCTCGACGACCAGCGCGGTGAGCACGGTGTCGCTGTGGGCGGCGGTCACCGGGCCGTACGGCACGACTCCCGCGTCGCGGGGTTCGGCCCGGTAGTAGTGCATGTGATCGCCGTGATCGACGGTCCAGGTCCCGCCGTCCAACGCGCGTGTGCCATTCGCCGTGCCGGGGTAGGCGAAGCGCCCGTCACCAGCCATGCGCGCCGGGCCCGGGATCCGGCCGTGCTCGGTGATGTCGCCGGTGATCAGGTCGACGATCCGGACCGCACCGGCGGAATCCGTTGCCACCAAACGGGATTGCGGACCGTCGGCCTCTTCCGCGCCCTCCACGTACCCGTGCGGCGCCGGTTCGGGCGCCGCTTCCTCGGCAGGCGTGGCACAGCCGGCCAGCGGCAGCACCGCGCCGAGCGCGAGCAGCGACATCAGCACCTGCCCGCCCGAACCGGACCGGTAAGCCCGCAACCGTGCCGCGGCGGCGGAGGCGAAGAACAGCCCGACCGCGACCGCCGCGATGGTGGCTCCCGCCGCCGTCCCGGCGTGCCAGGAGACCAGCAGCCCCGCCACGGTGGCGAATCCACCCAGCGCGGCCGCCAGCGCCATGATCACCGGTATGCGGTGCGACCAGTAGGTCGCGGCGGCGGGCGGAGCGATGAGCAGCCCGAACACGAGCAGCGTTCCGACGATGTGGAACGAGGCGATGATCGCCAGCGTCAGCAGGCCCAGCAGCGCACCCTGCGCCCAGCGCGGGCGCAGCCCGAGGGTGTGCGCGGTACGGGGATCGAAGGCGAGGGCCACGAAGGCGCGATGCCCGAGTATCGCGATGATCAGCGAAATGCCCAGCGCCACGGCGAGATAGCGCACGTCCGCGGACCGGATCGCGAGGATGTCACCGAACAGCAGACCGGTGACGTCGACCGCGAACGATTGCGAACGCGACACGATGATCACACCCAGCGCGAGCATCCCGGCGAAGAGCAGTCCGATCGCGGTGTCGGCGGCGAAGCGCGGGCTGCGGCCCAGCGCGGTGACCCCGACCGCCATGGCACCCGCGCTCACCGCCGCGCCCACGACCGGATTCCACCCGAGCAGCGCGGCCACCGCCACCCCGGGCAGCAGGCCCTGCGCCATGGCCTCGCCCAGAAAAGCCATGCCGCGCACCACGACCCAGGTCCCCGCCAGGGCGCAGATACCGGAGACGAGCAACCCGCCCCACAGCGCACGCTGCACGAATGTCACCTCGAACGGGGCGATCAGCCAATCCATGAGAGCGGACTATATTATGAAAATGATTATCAATACAATCTAGGTGGCAGGGTGGACATGGAGCGAACACCCGCGGTGCGCATCGAGGGACTCACGGCCGGATACCGCGCCGGGGACGTACTCCGGCAGGTCACCGCGGATATTCCGGCCGGGATGGCGACGGCGATCATCGGGCACAACGGGTCCGGGAAATCGACCCTGCTCGGGGCGATAGCGGGTGTGATCACACCCACGTCCGGACGCGTGGTGCGCGAGGGCGAGCTGCGACCCGCGTTCGTGGTGCAACAGAGCGCGGTTCCCGCGACGCTGCCGATCACAGTCCGCGAGACCGTGGCCATGGGCCGATGGGCGCACCGGGGACCGTGGCGCAGACTGACCCGCTCGGATCGGGCGACGGTCACCGAATGCCTGGAACGCCTGGGGATCACCGACCTCGCGCATCGACGGCTCAGCGCCCTGTCCGGCGGCCAGCGCCAGCGCGCGCTGCTGGCCCGCGCCCTGGCGCAGGAATCGGACCTGCTGCTACTCGACGAGCCGACCGCCGGCCTGGATATCGAAGCGCAGCAGGAAATCTCACGCATTCTGCGCGAGTTCGTCGCCGCAGGCACCACCGTCGTGATCGCCACCCACGACCGCACCGAGGCCCTGGACGCGGAACACTGCCTGCTGCTACGCGCGGGCGAGCTGGCCGGCGCGGGCCACCCGGAGGAGATCCTTCGCGAGCGCGCTGCCGAACGGTGAACGCCACGCACTGACGCCAACCCCCGTGCACCGAGCACCCCGGGCTGTTGATGATCGCAAAACCCCACACGCGCCGTGATTCGCCCGATGCGAGCGGATCTCGGCGAACGCCCCGTTCCGGTTCCCGCACGCTCGAAACGCTTCCCTCGCACCGTGTCCGAACGGTTCCGGGCGGCGATGGACACCCCTGCGGCGAACTCCCCCGTGCGGTGATCGGCCCCCGTGCACCGATCACCACGTGCTGGGTCAGGGGTAATGCCCGGGCCCGCCGGCGCCGCGCGCGCCGCCGAGCCCGGGCTCCCTACCCCGCACCCCAGCACCCCCACCGGATCGCCCCAACCTCGAGCGCCCGACTCGGCGCGCTCCAACCCCGGAGCGCCCCGTGCGAGGCGCTCCGGGCGAAGCGCCTCCTTCCGGCGGCGGCGGTGGATCGCACCGCCGCGGCCGGAATTCCCTACGCGGACCGTCGAATTCCCGTGCCGGTGACACCGGCGGCGCGATCGGTCCAGCCGTCGGCGAGCTGGGCGAGGAGGTACCAAGCCGCGTGTACCTCCTCGTCCGAGACCCGCTCGGCGGTTTTGAGCAGGTGCACCGCGTGCACGTGCGCGCCCGCCATAGCGTCCACGGCCGCGCCGAGGGACTCGGCGCGCGCTCCCCTCCTGCGCGCGCGGTTCGCCACCCAGTCGTCGATGCGAACGACGGTCCGGGCGCGCAGCTCGTCGATGCGGCCGGTCTCGCCGGGCTCCACCCGGCACTCGAGCCGCAGTTCCAAACGCTCCAGGTGCAATTCGGCCAGTGCCCGGGCCAATTTGGTGACCGGGTGGTCTTCGGAGCGGTCCCCGATGTGCCCGCAGAACGCGGCCAGCAGTTCGTGCCAATCCGGCAGGAGTGCGTGCATCTCGAAGTCGGTGTGCCGGAAACTGGTCGGCCACGGGTGTGTGCTGTCCGGTTGCCGTATGTACATGGCTGCCTCCACGGCGATGGGGGTGCACCCGACGCCGCGGGCGGTCACCGGACCGCGAGCCCGGCGCGGCAAGGGCGGACCGCGCCGGATCCTGGCAACCGCTATCGGCGAAGGGCACATCTCACGATGCGGCGCCGAGTGCACTACCAGGATGCCCGCTGCGAGCGGTCCTCCCACTGCCCTTTCTCTGGCCCTTCGGTGCCCCTGGGGCGGGATGGCACGCGAAAACCGCTCGCCGAGATGAGTTACGCGCGTTGATATTTCACTCTGCACGACCGACCGGTTCTTGACATGTGAAGTACCGACCGATCGGATTCGAGAGCCGCGCTAGACCTTGACGAGATCGTCCGCGTGCACCACGGACCGCTGATTGCTTTCCGAGAGTTCGCTGGAGGAGCGGCCCTTCATGGCTTCGAGCTCGTCGCTGTCGTAGGCCACGACCCCGCGCGCCACGACCTGCCCCTCCGGCGAGATCAGATCGATGACGTCGCCACCGTGGAAACGCCCGTCCACCTTCGTGATTCCGGCCGCCAGCAACGACCGTCGGCGTTCGGCCACCGCCGCCACCGCGCCGGCGTCGATGTGCACCGCGCCCCGGCTGTCCGCGGCGTGCCGCACCCAGAACTTGCGCGCCGAGAGCCGCACCGGCCGGGCGGCGAAGGCCGTGCCCACGCTCGCGCCGTCCAGCGCCGCCGCCGCGTCCGAGGCCGCGGCCAGCAGCACCGGCACCCCGGCGTCGGCGGCCAGGCGCGCGGCGGACAGCTTCGAGGCCATCCCGCCGGTGCCCAGCGCACCACCGCTGCCGGCGATCACACCGTCCAGATCGGCGCTGCTGCGCACCTCGGGAATGAAATTCGCGGCGCCCTTGCGCGGGTCACCGTCGTACAGGCCGTCCACATCGGACAGCAGCACCAGGGCATCGGCCCCGACCAGGTGCGCCACCAGCGCCGCCAGCCGGTCGTTGTCACCGAAGCGGATCTCCTCGGTGGCGACGGTGTCGTTCTCGTTGACCACCGCGATCGCGTGCAGCGACCGCAGCCGGTCCAGGGTGCGCTGGGCGTTGCGATGATGCTCGCGGCGGCCGAAATCCCCGGCGCTCAACAGCACCTGCCCGACCACCCGGCCGTACCGGGAGAACGAGGTGCCCCACGCGTGCGCGAGCGCGAGCTGCCCCACGCTGGCCGCGGCCTGTTTGGTCGCCAGATCCGTGGGCCGCTTGGACAATCCGAGCGGCGCGATACCCGCGCCGATGGCGCCCGAGGACACCACGATCACGTCCGAGCCCGCGCGCATCCGCGCCTCGACCGCGTCGGCCAGCCGATCCAGTCGCTCGGTCTCCAGACCGCCCTCGAGACTGGTCAGCGCCGACGAACCGATCTTGACGACCACACTGCGCGCCGTCGCGATCGCCTGCCGCGCCGGACTCGGCTCCGCACCCGTCTCCACCCGCGTGATACTCGCGCTCACCCGCACCACACCTCACTTCGTCCGCGATACACCGTATCGCCGCTTCGAACTCGCACCGCGACCGATGGCCACCGAGGTGGAATCGGTTGCGGGCGTTGCCTACTGGTCCTCGTCGCCGACCAGACCACGGCGCGCACGCGAGGCGTGCTTGCGCTCGGCCGCACCGATGCGGTCGGTCTGGTCCAGTCGCGGGTCCACGCCACGACGGGTGAGCAGGGTCTCCACACCGGCGGAGATCTGCGGCTCCCAGTCGAAGCAGTAATCGCCGATGGTCACCGAGCAGCCCGGCTCGGCGCCCAGCTTGACCAACTCTTCCTCTACGCCGAGGCGAGCCAGGCGATCGGCCAGGTAACCGACGGCCTCGGGATTGTCGAACGGTGTCTGCGCGACCCAGCGCTCGGGCCGCTCACCGATGACCACGAAGCCGCCCGGCTCGTCCGGATCCTTGACGATGCGGAAGCCGCTGTCGCCCTTGACCACCGGGCGAATGACCGGGCGCTTGACCTCGACCTCGGGCCGCGTCTCGCGGTATTCCTTGACCAGGTCCGCCAGCGCGAAGGTCAAGGGCCGCAAGCCTTCCCGGCTCACCGCGGAGATGGTGAACACGGGCCAGCCGCGCTTGGCGAACTCCGGGGTGACCATCTCGGCCAGCTCGGCGGCGTCGGGCACATCGGCCTTGTTGAGGATGACAACGCGCGGGCGGTCGGCCAGATCACCCAGGCTCGCATCGCCCTTGAGGGCGGGCTGGTACGCGGCCAGTTCAGCTTCGAGCGCGTCCACGTCCGACACCGGATCCCGGCCCGGGTCCAGGGTGGCGCAGTCGACCACGTGGGCCAGCACCGCGCAGCGCTCGAGATGACGCAGGAAGTCCAGGCCCAGACCACGGCCCTCGCTCGCGCCCGGGATCAGACCGGGCACATCGGCCACGGTGAACGTCGTCTCCCCCGACTGCACCACGCCGAGGTTGGGCACCAGCGTGGTGAACGGGTAGTCGGCGATCTTCGGCTTGGCCGCCGAGAGGACCGAGACCAGCGAGGACTTGCCGGCCGACGGGAAACCCACCAGGCCGACGTCCGCCACCGACTTGAGCTCGAGCACCAGCTCGCGCTCCTGCCCATCCTCACCGAGCAGTGCGAATCCGGGGGCCTTGCGCGCCTTGGACACCAGCGCCGCGTTGCCCAGCCCGCCGCGACCGCCGAGCGCGGCCACGTACTGAGTGCCCGCGCCGACCAGATCGGCCAGCACATCACCTTCGGGGCTCATCACGACCGTGCCGGACGGCACCTTCAGCAGCAGGCCCTCGCCCTGCTTGCCGTTGCGGTTGCTGCCCTCGCCGGGCTTGCCGTTGCCGCCCTTGGCATGCGGGTGGAAATGGAAGTCGAGCAGCGTGTGCACATTGGGGTCGACCTCGAGGATCACATCCCCGCCGTTGCCCCCGTTACCGCCGTCGGGACCGCCCAACGGCATGAACTTCTCTCGGCGCACCGAGGAACACCCGTGCCCACCCTTGCCCGCACGCACGTGCAACACGACACGGTCGATGAATTTGGACATATCGGTGATCATCCTCCTGCTGTGCGCTATTTGCCCTCCGCTTCGCTCCGGGCGAGTTCGCGGCCCCTATGTCTCGTTCTTCCCTCCCTCCGCTCCTCCGCTTCGCTCCCCCGCTCCACTCAGTCCAGAACGAGACGGCCGCGAACTGAGAGTGCGGGGGTACGAAGGCCGAGCAAAGCAGAAGCGGGCCAGGGCATCGCACCCTGACCCGCTTCGGGAGAGATTGTGGAGCTCAGCTCCGGCTCGCCGGTCAGGCGTTCACCGGCTCCGCAACCACGATGTTGACGGTCTTGCGGCCACGCTTGGTGCCGAACTCGACCGAACCCGCCGCGAGGGCGAACAGCGTGTCGTCGCCGCCACGGCCGACGTTGACGCCGGGGTGGAAGTGCGTGCCACGCTGGCGAACCAGGATCTCGCCGGACTTGACGACCTGACCGCCGAAGCGCTTCACGCCGAGCCGCTGGGCATTCGAATCGCGACCATTGCGCGAGCTGGATGCACCCTTCTTATGTGCCATTTCAGAACTCCTCGTGCCGGGGAACGAACCAGCGATCCCCTGGTCGGAAACTTAGTTGATGCCGGTGACCTTCAGGACCGTCAGCTTCTGACGGTGGCCCTGACGCTTGTGGTAGCCGGTCTTGTTCTTGAACTTGTGGATGCGGATCTTCGGGCCCTTGGTCTGTTCGACGACCTCGGCGGACACGGAAACCTTCGCCAGCTTGTCAGCATCGGTGGTCAGCTCGGCGCCGTCAACGACCAGCACCGGCGCCAGGGACACGGCAGTGCCCGGCAGACCCTCGATCTTCTCGACCTTCACCAGGTCACCAACCGCGACCTTGTACTGCTTTCCGCCGGTCTTGACGATTGCGTACGTTGCCATCGGTCGGCTGCCCTTCTTCCTGTACTAGTGCTGGTGTCAACACTTTGCTCACACGACTGATCCTCCGGTTCACACCGGAAACCGCCGTACGACTGGTCTGGTATTGCACGCCGCCTGGGGCCGGTCGGTCCGCTCGGGAACCTGGCCCTCGTTCTCACAGCATCTGCTCGAATCAAGCAGCACAGCAGAGTGCTGTCGCCGGGGGCAGCGACTGTCCAAGAGTACAGGACCGGCCGAACCCATCCAAACCGGGGTCGTGCCATCGCGATCGGGCCCGAAGCCACAGCTCAGCGGGCCGTAACGGGCCTCGCCGACGCCGCTGTCGCGCACGTCACGCCCGCCCGATCCGGTCCGTGGAAACGGTCCGGCCCCGGCGCGATGACGCCGGGGCCGGACCGCGAAACAGCTTCGGCCGGACTAGTTCCCGCCCTCCGGCGCCCCGGCGGGGCGACCGGCGGCACGACGCCGCTGACGGGTGCGCGGGGGCAGTTCCGCCGGCGCCAGGTCCTGCAGGGACAGGGCCGGGGTGGCGGGCTGGTCCGTGCTCGAGAGCACGAACACCGCGGCCTCGCCGGTGGACGCCGGGGTGGAGACCGACCGTGCGACGCGGCGCCGGCGGCGACCGGGCTCCGCGCTCACCCGCTCGGTGACCTCCGGTGCGGCGACCGCGAGCTTCGGTTCGGACTTCGCTTCGGCGGGCGCGGTCTGCGCCTCGGTCACGGCCTGGGCGTCCGCCACCGTGACGACGGCCTCCGCGGCGGCGACCACCGCGTCCTCGGCGACCACCGCGTCGGCGGCGGCCTCGGCGGCGGGCGTGTGCCGTCCGGTGCCGTTGGTCGTGGCGCGGGCGGCGGGCTCGGGATCCCGGACCGCGGCCTCGGACACCGCTTCGGCGCCCGCAGCCTCGGCCGCGGCCACCGCCTCGGTGGCGAAGGCCACCTCGTCGGCCACGTCGACATCGTCGTCGTGATGCGCAGCCATCGCCAGGGCGACCGGGTGGGCGCGCTTGGCGGCGGCCTTCTCCTTGGTCTCCTTGACCTCTTCCTCCGGCGCCGGGGCAGCCTCGACCACACCGGTCAGCGGCGCGGACTCGGCCGCGGCGTTGCCGCGATCCTTGCGCCGTCGACGCGAACCCTCGCGACGGCCCACACCCTCGTCCCCGGCCGGAGCGGACTCCACCGGGTAGTTGTGCACGATGAGACCGCGGCCGTGGCAGGTGTCGCAGGTGGTCGAGAACGCTTCGACCAGACCGGTTCCCAGCTTCTTGCGGGTCATCTGAACCAGGCCCAGCGAGGTCACCTCGGACACCTGATGGCGCGTGCGGTCGCGGCCCAGGGCCTCGGTCAGTCTGCGCAGCACCAGATCCCGGTTCGACTCGAGGACCATGTCGATGAAGTCGACCACGATCATGCCGCCGATGTCGCGCAGCCGCATCTGGCGCACGATCTCCTCGGCCGCCTCGAGGTTGTTGCGGGTGACGGTCTCTTCCAGGTTCGAGCCGCCCGCACCGGTGAACTTGCCGGTGTTGACGTCGACGACCGTCATGGCCTCGGTGCGGTCGATCACCAGGGTGCCGCCCGAGGGCAGCCACACCTTGCGATCGAGGGCCTTGGCCAGCTGCTCGTCGATGCGCAGGCTGCCGAAGACGTCGACGCTGCCGTTGGCCTCGTACTTCTCCACGCGGACAAGCAGATCCGGGGCCACGGTGCGCACGTAGTTCTCGACCGTGCTCCAGGCGCGCTCGCCCTCGATGACGAGCTTGGAGAAGTCCTCGTTGAACAGGTCACGCACGACCTTGACCAGCAGGTCGGGCTCTTCGTAGAGGGTCTTCGGCGCGTTCGAGCCGTTCTTGGACTGATCCTCGATCGAACGCCACGTCTGCTGCAGGCGCTCGACGTCGCGGGCCAGCTCCGATTCCTCCACGCCCTCGGACGCGGTGCGGATGATGACCCCGGCGTCCTGCGGCACGATGTCGCGCAGGATCTCCTTGAGACGCTTGCGCTCGGTGTCGGGCAGCTTGCGGCTGATACCGGTGGAGGTGCCGCCGGGCACGTACACCAGGAAGCGGCCGGCCAGGCTGATCTGCGTGGTCAGGCGAGCGCCCTTGTGGCCGACCGGGTCCTTGGAGACCTGGACCAGCACGGTGTCACCGGGCTTGAGCGCCTGCTCGATCTTGCGCTCGCGGCCGCCGAGACCGGCCGCCTCCCAGTTCACCTCGCCCGCGTAGAGCACGCCGTTGCGGCCGCGTCCGATGTCGACGAAGGCGGCCTCCATGGACGGCAGCACGTTCTGGACCTTGCCCAGGTAGACGTTGCCCACCATGGACGCCGAGCCGGTGCTGGTCACGAAGTGCTCGACCAGGATGTTGTCCTCGAGCACCGCCACCTGCGTGGTGGAACTCGGGTGATCGGGGAAGTGCTTGTCGCGCACAACCATTACCCGATCCACCGACTCGCGGCGGGCCAGGAACTCCGATTCGGTCAGGATCGGCGGGCGGCGGCGGCCGGCCTCGCGGCCGTCCCGGCGGCGCTGGCGCTTGGCCTCGAGGCGGGTGGAACCGCTGATGCCCTGGACCTCGTCGACGTCCTTGGCCGCGGCGGCAGCGGCGGCGCGGCGCTTGCTGCGCGGCTCGCGCTCGTGCACGACCGTGTTCGGCGGATCGTCCTCGGTGTTCTCGGGCTCGTTGTCCTCGCCGCCCTTGCGACGGCGACGGCGACGGCGGCGACGGCTGCTCGAGCCCTCGGGCACGATCTCGTCGTCGGCGTCGTCCTCGTTCTCGGCCTCTTCCTCGGCGTCGGCCCGGAGCTGATCCTCGATCTCGGGATCGATCTCGCCCGACTCGTCACCGTCGGCGGCCTGCTCGCCCCGGCCCCGGCCCCGGCCGCGACGGCCGCGGCGACGCCGGCGCGAGGCGGTGTCGCCGCGCTCGGAACGCGAGTCGTCGCCGTCCCAATCCTGGTCGTCCTCGGCGTCGTCGGCGCTGTCCTCGACGGCCTTGTCCTCGGCCGCGGCGACCTCGACCTTGGCCTTGGACTCGGCGCGCGACCTGTCCTCGGCGCGGGTGTCGGCCTTGGCCTGGTCGTCGTTCCGGCCGGCCTCGGCGTCGGGCGCGGTCTTGGCGGGCTCGTTCTTGGGCTTGCGCTCGGCCCGCTGCTTGCGGCGGGTCTCCTCGACGGCGGCCATGTCCGGGGACAGGAACAGCGGCGCGGCGACGGGCGCGGACGGCTGGTAGACGATGGGCTCGCCGACGGGCAGCTCCGGCTGCTGGAACGGGCTGGCGAAAAGTTTGGGGGCGCGTTTGCGCGCGGGGCGGGCCTCGGGCTCGGCGACGACGGCCTCGGCGGCCTCGACCTCTTCGGCCGCGAATTCGTCGGCGGCGAGCACGTCACCGGCCGCGATGGCCTCGTCCACCGTGGCGGGGGCGGCGGTCTCGGCCGCGGCGGGGCCGAAGGCGTCGCGTACGGTTTCCGCGACGGTGCGGTCCAGGCTGGATTGCGGGCTGCGCGCCTGCGCGCCCATTTCGGTCAGGTGGGCCAGGATTCGTTTGCTGGTGACTCCCAGCAGCTTCGCCAGGGCGTGCACCCGGATGCGTTCGGGCAACTGTTCGGCAGCCGAGCCGGCCGCCGTGCCCTGTTCTCCGGCGTTCACCTGCGATGCGTCCTGCGGCTCTTGATCGGCCACGAAATCTCCTCGGGACCCCCGGGCGCGTCCCTCAGATGTGAGTGACGCGGCCGACGCGGGGGCGCTGTCTCGTCTCGCACCCCATCGGGCGCGAGAGCGTATGGTCTGCGCGCCGCGTGCCCGCTATCACCTATGTTGTCGTCGTTCGGGCGAATGTGGTCACGTGGCGCCTGGCTGTTTGGCTCGACTCCACGGCACGAGCGTTCATCCAGCGGGCCGCCCGACAGCCGAGTCTCGGTAGCCGTCGGCGGCAGCGATGATCGTCCGTCGTGCCGTGATGTCAGTCGGAGGTGGCCCTCACCTGCCGCTAATGGCGGGCAGCGGTCACTTCCGATGCCAGTATCCCACACCACCTCGGGGCGTCGCGCCCACGAACCCCCGACACCCCGTCGCCGGGGATGCCGGAGGTTCGAGCGGACTCACCCGGTGAGGCCGATGTTCGGCCCACACGATGCGGAGCCCGGAAGCGGATCAGAGGGTGAATTCGGGGAACCAGAGCGCGATTTCACGCTTGGCGGACTCGGGCGAGTCGGAGCCGTGCACCAGGTTGAACTGGGTCTCGAGGGCGAAGTCGCCGCGGATGCTTCCGGTGGCGGCCTTCTCGACCGGATCGGTGCCGCCCGCGATCTGACGGAAGGCCGGGATCGCGCGGTTACCTTCGAGCACGGCCGCGACGACCGGGCCGGAGGTGATGAATTCGATCAGCGAACCGAAGAACGGCCGCTCGCGGTGCTCGGCGTAGTGCTCGACCGCGATCTCTTCGGAAACGTTCACCAGCTTCAGCGCCGCGATCTTCAGGCCCTTGCGCTCGATACGGGTGATGATCTCCCCGACCAGGCCCCGGGCCACGCCGTCGGGCTTGATGAGTACCAACGTCTGCTCAGTCACGAGCAAAGCCTAACGGGCAGGTTGCCAGGGAAAAAACTAGGAAGTCCCGGACATCCGCTGGCTGGGGAGCAGCCCCGCCGCGATCCGCTTGCGGACGTCGGCGCGCAGGAACAGGATGAACGCCCAGACGATGGCGAAGACCACCCCGATCACCAGGATCGACAGCTGCATGAAGGCGCCGCCGGCAATGAGCAGGACCTGCAGCGCCAGGTTGAAGTTCATCGCCCAGGGCTTGCCCTGTACGCCCGCGCCCAGGAACATCGCCACGGCCAGGCCGACCAGGAAGGTGATGGACCACCACTCCAGGCCGCCGCCCACGGCCGCGACCACCGGCAGCGCGAGCAGCACGGTGATGGCCTCGAGGATGAGCGTCCCGGCCATCACCCCGCGGAAGCCCTTCCACGGGTCGGTGGCGGGTTCGGGCACCGGGTTCGGCGCGGCGTCTGATCCGGTCACGCGGGATCCTTTCCGAACAGCGAGCGGGCCGCACCGGCGGTGGCGACCGATCCGGTCACCACAATGCCCGCACCGGAGACCATTTCGCCATGTTCGCCCTCTTCGGCCAGGGCGATGGCGGTTTCGATGGCATCGGCCAGATCGTTGGCCACCGCGACCCGCTCGTCGCCGAACCGCTGCACGGCCAGGTTGGCGAGATCGTCGACGGGCAGCGCGCGCGGGGAGCCGTTCTCGGTGACCACGACCGCGTCGACGATGGGTTCGAGAGCGTCGAGGATGCCCCCGGCGTCCTTGTCGCCGAGCACGGCGACCACCGCGATCAGTTTGCGGAAGTCGAATTCGCCGGTGAGGGTAGCGGCCAGGGCCTGCGCGCCCTGCGGGTTGTGGGCCGCGTCCAGGAAGATGGTCGGCGCGCTGCGCATGCGTTCCATGCGGCCGGGACTCACCGCGCTCGCGAATCCGGCTCGGATGGCGTCGACGTCGAGCTGGCGGGAGGCGCCGGCTCCGAAGAACGCCTCGACCGCGGCCAGGGCGAGCACGGCGTTGCGTGCCTGGTGCTCGCCGTGCAGCGGCAGGAAGATGTCGTCGTAGACGCCGCCGAGGCCCTGCAGCGAGAGCACCTGGCCGCCGACGGCGACCGCGCGGGTCAGGACCCGGAACTCCGAGCCCTCGCGCGCCACGGCGGAGTCCATCTCCACGGCCCGGCGCAGCAGCACGTCCATGACCTCCGGTTCCTGCTGCGCGATGACCGTGACGGTGTCGCGCGGAACCAGGCCGTCGTCGGGGGCCTTCTTGATGATTCCGGCCTTCTCCCCCGCGATGGACTCGAGGTCGGGGCCGAGGTATTCGGTGTGGTCCAGGCCGATCGGGGTGATGACCGCGACCTGCGCGTCGATCACGTTGGTGGCGTCCCAGCGCCCGCCCATCCCGGTTTCCACGACGGCGACGTCGACCGGGGCCTCGGCGAAGGCCGCGTAGGCCATGCCGGTGAGCACCTCGAACTTGCTCATGGCCGGGCCGCCCGCGGCGTCGGACTGCTTGTCGATCATCTCCAGGAAGGGCAGCAGCTCGTGGTACAGCTCGACGTACCGCCCGGGCGTGATGGGCGCGTTGTCGATGGCGATGCGCTCGGTCGCCAGCTGCAGGTGCGGGCTGGTGATGCGGCCGGTGCGCCGATGCAGCGCGGTGAGCAGCGCGTCGATCATGCGGGTGACCGAGGTCTTGCCGTTGGTGCCCGCGATGTGGATGGCCGGGTAGCCCTGCTGGGGTGAGCCGAGCAGGTCCATCAGGGTCGCGATGCGGGTCAGCGACGGTTCGATCTTGGTTTCCGGCCAGCGCTTGTCGAGTTCGGCTTCCACCAGCGCCATTTCGGCCAGGTCGACCGGGGAGGTTCCGGTGAGCGGCCCGGGCGCGTACTGCGCCCGGGGCTCCTCGTCGTACTCGTGATCGGGCTCGTCGGTCATGCGCGGTCCGCCAGTTTCGCGATCTCGGCCAGGCGCGCGCCGATGCGCTCGACCTCGGAGGCGGCGATCTCCTGCCGTCCCCGGATCTTGGCGACCACGTCGTCGGGCGCCTTGGCCAGGAACCCCTCGTTGCCGAGTTTGCCGGTGGTGCCGGCCAATTCCTTCTGCGCGGCGGCGAGGTCCTTCTCCAGGCGACGGGCCTCGGCGACGAGGTCGACGGTGCCGGAGGTGTCGATCTCGACGGTCACGGTGGCGGTGCTCAGGCGCACCTCGAGCGAGGCGGTGGCGGCGAAGTCGTCGCCGGGCGCGGTGAGCCGGCCCTGGTTGGCGATCTCGGTCTGCTGGGCGAGCACGTCGGCGGCGTCCAGCCCGATGAGCTTGGCGGCGACCTTCTGGCTGTCGGCCAGGCCCTGATCGCTGCGGAAGCGGCGGATCTCGGTGATCAGGCGCTGGGTGTCGGCGATGCGCCGGGCCGAAACCTCGTCGGCGGGAACGCCGCTGGCCTGCGGCCACGCCGCGATCACCACCGATTCGCCGCCGGTGAGCGCGCGCCAGAGCTGTTCGGTGACGAACGGGATGGCCGGATGCAGCAGGCGCAGCACCGAATCCAGGACGTTGCCGAGCACGACGCGGGTGCTCGCGGCGCGCTGCTCGGACTCGGCGAACTGCACCTTGGCCAATTCCAGGTACCAGGAACAGAATTCGTCCCACGCGAAGTGGTAGAGCTGCTCGCAGGCCTTGCCGAAGTCGTAGCGGTCGAAGTTGGCGTCCACCTCGGCGCGCACCTGGTCCAGGCGATCCAGGATCCAGCGATCGGAGTCGGTGAGGGTGTCGCGCGCGGGGAGCTCACCGGGCTGCGCGCCGTTCATGAGCGCGAACTTGGTGGCGTTGAACAGCTTGGTGATGAAGCTGCGCGAGGCGGTGACGTGCGAGGTGCCGATGGACAGGTCGCTGCCGGGCTGGGCGCCGCGCGCGAGGGTGAATCGCGTGGCGTCCGCGCCGTATTCGTTGATCCAGTCCAGCGGGTCGATGCCGTTGCCGCGCGACTTGGACATCTTCTTGCCGTGTTCGTCGCGAATCAGGCCGTGCAGGAACACATCCTGGAACGGGACCTGCTTGGTCTCGGCGTCCTTGCCCGCGGTGATGGCCGGGTCGTCGGAGACGAACATGCCGAACATCATCATGCGCGCCACCCAGAAGAACAGGATGTCGTAGCCGGTGACGAGAACGCTGGTGGGATAGAACTTCTCGAGTTCGGCGGTGGTGTCGGGCCAGCCCATGGTGGAGAAGGGCCACAGGCCCGAGGAGAACCAGGTGTCCAGGACGTCGGGGTCCTGCACGTAGCCCTCGGGCGCCTGCTCGTCCGGTCCGACGCAGACGATCTCGCCCGCGGGGCCGTACCAGATCGGGATGCGGTGGCCCCACCAGAGCTGGCGGGAGATGTTCCAGTCGTGCATGTTGTCGACCCACTCGAACCAGCGGGGTTCCTGGCTGGCGGGGTGGATCTTGACCTCGCCGTTACGCACGGCGTCACCGGCGGCCTTGGCGATGCCCTCGACCTTGACCCACCACTGCATGGACAGGCGCGGTTCGATGGGTTCGCCCGAGCGCTCGGAGTGCCCGACCTGGTGCTTGTACGGGTACACGCGCCCGACGATGCGGCCCTCGGACTCGAGGCGCTCGCGGATCTTCACGCGGGCCTCGAAGCGGTCCATGCCGTCGAATTCGGTTCCGCTGTCGGCGATCTTGCCGGTCTTGTCCATGATCGTGGGCATGGGCAGGTTGTGGCGCAGGCCGAGCTCGAAGTCGTTGGGGTCGTGCGCGGGGGTGATCTTCACTGCGCCGGAGCCGAATTCGGGGTCGACGTAGTCGTCGGCGACGATCGGGATCTGGCGGCCGGTGATGGGGTGGTAGACGGTGGTGCCGATGAGAGCCTTGTAGCGCTCGTCCTCGGGGTGCACCGCGACGGCGGTGTCGCCGAGCATGGTCTCCACGCGGGTGGTGGCGACGATCACGTGCGGTTCGTCGTCGTTCAGCGACCCGAAGCGCATGGAAACGAGTTCGCCGTCGACCTCCTTGTGGTCGACCTCGAGGTCGGAGATGCCGGTCTGCAGCACGGGCGACCAGTTGACCAGGCGCTCGGCCCGGTAGATCAGGCCCGCCTCGTACAGGCGCTTGAAGATGGTCTGCACGGCGCGCGACAGCCCGTCGTCCATGGTGAAGCGGTCCCGGCTCCAGTCGACGCCGTCGCCGAGGCGGCGCATCTGACCCTGGATCTGGCCGCCGGACTCGCGCTTCCAGTCCCAAACCTTGTCGATGAAGAGTTCGCGGCCGAAGTCTTCCTTGGTCTTGCCGTCGACGGCGAGCTGCTTCTCCACCACGTTCTGGGTGGCGATGCCGGCGTGGTCCATGCCGGGCAGCCACAGCACCTCGAAGCCCTGCATCCGCTTGCGGCGGGTGAGCAGGTCCATGAGGGTGTGGTCGAGCGCGTGGCCCATGTGCAGGCTGCCGGTGACGTTCGGCGGCGGCAGCACGATCGAGTAGGCGGGCTTGTCGCTGCTCGCGTCGGCGGTGAAGTAACCAGCGCGTACCCAGCCTTCGTACAGGTCGCTCTCTACCTCGCTGGGGTTCCAGCTCTTGGGGAGGGCGTCGGCACGATTACGTGGGTTCTCAGAGGCTGTGCTGGTCACCTGGCGATTCTAATGGAGGCCCGCGCAGGGCTTGACAGGGCCGCCGACCGGTGGTTCCGAGGGGTGGAGTCCGGGATCGCCGCGTCGTGGATTCGGATCGCGGGAGGGTGTCGCCGAGGGCGAAAGATTGGGGGCGGGACTTGCGGCGGATGAGGGACACCGGAAGCCCCGCCCTCACGAATCAGACTACCGGCGGATTCGGTCGGACAGCCGAATCCATAAGCAATTCTCAGGATTCGGCCAAATCGCCCAGGCTAGACCGTCTTTCGTTGCATTCACGTTGCGTCGGGCGCACCGACCGCCCGCCACGCGGGATCCGGCTCCCGCCGCGAAACCCTGTCGTAGAGTCCGAAATATGCCGTTCGTCGCTCGCGGGGGAACGAAGATTCACTACACCGATACGGGAGGTGCCGGTCAGGCCATAGTTCTGGGGCACTCGATGCTCATGGACAACGAGATGTTCGAACCGCAGCGATCCGCTTTGGGGCGGGAGTACCGGATCGTGGCCATCGACTCTCGGGGTCACGGTCCCAGCTCGGACGACGGAACACCGTTCAGCTATTGGGATCTGGCCCGCGACGCCTGGGCCGTGGTCGATCACCTCGGCATCGACCGGGTGGTCGTGGGCGGCGTCGAGGACGGCGCGTCCACCGCGCTGCGCATGGCGCTGCTGGCGCCGCCGCGGGTGCGCGGGGTGGTGGTGATCGGCTGCACGGCCAAGGCCATGCCGCCCGATCGCCGCGTGGGCTACCGCGAAGTGCTGGACTACTGGGCCGGCGACGGACCGCTCACCCCGACCATCAAGATGGTGTCCGCGCTGACCATCGGCGGCACCCTCGAGGACAAGCTGCCGTGGTGGGACAAATGGATGGCCGGTGATCGCGGCCGGGTCCGGCCGACCACCGAGTGCCTGATCAACAGGGATTCGGTGTTCGAACTGCTCGGCGACATCGACTGTCCCGCACTGGTTCTGCGCGGGTCCAGCGATCAGACCTCGACCCCGCAGGACGCGCTGGACATCGCGGCGGCCTTCGGCGGGCGGGCCGCGGCGCACACCATCGCGGGCGCCTCCATGGTGCCGAACCTCACCCATCCCGATCGGGTCAACGCGATCCTGCGGGACTTCCTGGCGGGACTTCCCGGGTAGGGGTGGCCCCGACGAGTCCGATGAACAACTGGTGCGCGGTGTCCGGCGCGGTGCTGCGGTAGCGCTGCACGACCACGTCGAAGACGGTGGCCGTCTTGGGGTTCCGCAGCCGGACGGTCGAGTCGGGCCGGCCGATGCCGACGTGCGCGTCCTCCCAGAGCCTGCGGAAGTCCGCGTGCTCGCCCAGTTCGCGCAGCAGTTCGTCGATGTCCGCGCGGCCGTGCGCCTGGGCGGCGTACGCCCGGAAGCGCCCGACCATGAGCCGGGCCTCGTGCTCCCATTCCTCGATGACGATGCGGGCGCGCGGGTCGGTGAACAGCCAGCGCACCACGTGCCCGCCGCGCAGCAGACCCGGGAACGCCGCGTCGAAGGCGCTGTTGCAGGCCACCACCCGCCAGCCGTCGTCCAGGGCGGCGGCCAGGTGCGGGAGCAGGGCGTCCAGCGTGGTGCGCACCGTGTCGACGACGGGATCGTCGCGGCGCAGTTGCCGGGGATTGCGCCGGGTGGGCTGCTGCTGGGCCAGGTGATAGAGGTGTACGCGTTCGGCGGCGTCCAGGCCCAGGACGGTGGCGAGCGAATCGAGGATGGCGGGACCGGGGTTGAGCGCGTCGCCCTGTTCGATCTTGGCGATGTAGCCGAGGCTGGCGTGGGTGGCCTCCGCCAGTTGTTTGCGGGTCAGCCCGGCGGGATGTCTGGCGGTGCCGCGCGAGCGGCGTTCGCGGACGAATTCGGCCAGCGACGGCGCGCGCAGTGCGGACGCGGTGGTCCCCCTGCCGTTCGGCGCCCCGATGTCATTGTCCGGCAAGAGTTCTCCCATTCACCCGGGCAGCCTTCGTGACCTGCCGGAATTGCACAGTACCGCGCGGGGAACCGGCCCTCGCGGCGAAGTCGCGGCGGGCGCTACCCCTGCCGGTGGTACCCCGGCCGCGCGGCGATCCGGGCAGTGGTACCGGCGCGCCGGGCAGGCTCTGACTGGGGCAGCTCACCGTTTGCCAAACGTTGTTGTGTCACTTGAAATTTCCCGCATGGCAATGACTTCACGCACCATTCGGATCGGCGATCAGTCCTTTCCGTATTCCTTCGGTGAGGACTGCCTCGACGAGATCGCCGCGGAGATCGCCGGTTTGGCCGCGGACACCCTGGTCTTCGTGACCGACGATCACGTGCTGGAGTTGCACGGCCGGGCGCTGGCGCGGCTGGCGGGTGCGACGCCCTCGATCACGCTCAGCCACCGCGCCGGCGAGTCCATGAAGACCCTGACCTGCCTGACCGCGCATCTCGAGACCGCGCTGCGCGCCGGGGTGACGCGGCGTTCGGTGGTGGTGGCCTTCGGCGGCGGGGTGCCCGGAAATCTGGCCGGGCTCATGGCGAATCTGCTGTTCCGCGGGGTGCGGCTGGTGCACATCCCGACCACGACGATCGCGGCCATGGACTCGGTGCTCTCGCTGAAGCAGGCCATCAACAGCCCGGTCGGCAAGAACCACATCGGCACCTATTACGCGCCCACGGCCGTCTACACCGATGTGCGCTTCTTCGGCACCCTCACCCCGCGCGAACTGCGATCCGGGCTGTGCGAGATGGCCAAGAACTGCCTGGCCATTCATCCGGCCGCGCTCGAACAGCTGCGCGCCGTCATCGATTCCGGCGCGTCGGCCACGCCCGCCGCGTTGCGCTGGCTCCTGGACGCCAGCATCGCGGCGAAATCGGCGGTCACCCGGGCCGACACCTTCGAACGGGGGTCGGGGCTGGTGCTGGAGTACGGGCACACCGCCGGGCACGCCATCGAGATCTGCGATCACCGGGCCCGGGGCGCGGCGGGGCTCTCGCACGGCGCGGCGGTCGCGGTGGGAATGCTGGTGGCGGCGCATGTTTCGCACGCGCGCGGCCGGCTCACCGAGCGGGAGCTGCGCGTGCACTACGAGATCGTGACCGGGCTCGGGGTGGAACCGCGACTGCCCGCCGCGGTGCGCATCGCCGACGTGCTGGCGGTGATCGGCGACGACAACAAGAAGGGCTACCTCGACTCCCGGCCGGACGCGGTGCCTTTCGTCCTGCTGGACGCCCTGGGCACACCGGCCCGCACCGGCACGCTGCCGCTGGTGCACGTGTCGATGGACGAGATCCGGGCGGCGCTCGAGGCGCTCGCGCTGCCCGCCGCCAGCGTCCGCGCCGTGGGCGTGTGATGCTGGCCGTCGACGGCGGCGCGCCGATTCGCGCCGGCCGGGCCTGGCCGGTGTGGCCGCAGTACGACGCGGGCACCGAACGCGCGTTGCTCGCCGCGCTGCGCTCGTCGCGCTGGTCGGTGAGCTGGTACGCCCCGGACGGCGGCAAATCGCGAGAGCGGCGTTTCGCCGAGGAGTTCGCGCGCTACACCGGGGCGGCGTACGGGGTCAGCGTCGATCACGGCTCCAGCGCCCTGGTGATCGCCCTGGAAGCACTGGGTGTCGGGCCCGGGGACGAGGTCATCGTGCCCGCGCTGACCTGGGTCGCCCCCGCGACCGCCGTGCTGCGGGTGGGCGCGCTGCCCGTGCTGGTGGACGTGGATCCCGGGACCGGCTGCCTGACAGCGGATCACGTGCGCGGCGCGCTGTCCGAGCGCACCCGCGCGGTCATCGCCGTACACCTGGCGTGCACCGCGGCGCCCGTCGACGAACTCGCGGCGCTGGCGGGCGAGACGGGCGTCGCGCTGATCGAGGACTGCTCGCAGGCGCACGGAACGCGGTGGAACGGCCGCGCCCTGGGCACTTTCGGCGATATCGGGGTCTTCAGCCTCGGCGCGGCCAAGACCCTGGCGGCCGGGGAGGCCGGGGCCGCCGTCACCGACGATCCGGCCCTGTACCGCCGCATGCTCATGCTGCGCGCGGATTCGCGCGGCTACCTCGCGGACGCGCCGCGCCCGGGCGAATACGAACTCGTCGAGGACTGCGAGATCATGGGCGGCAACTACTGCATGTCCGAGCTGACCGCGGGCGTGCTGCTGGATCAGCTCCCCCGGCTGGACTCTCAGCACGCGCACCGGGCGGTGCGCGCGGGCGAACTGGAGGCCGGCCTGGCCGCCCGTGCCGGGCTCGGCGCGATTCCCGTTCCGGCGCAGGTGGATCGGCGGGCCGTCTACGAGTTCGGCGTTCGCTTCGAGCCCGGTGTGTTCGGCACGGCCCCGGTCGAGCGGGTCGCGGCCGCGCTCACCGCCGAACTCGGCACCAAGGTGTATCCGCCGCGTCCGCCCCTGCATCGCAGCGCCCTGCTGCGCCCGCGGACCAAGGCGCGCTTCGCCCGGATCTGGGACGGCGCGGGCACCTCCGGGCGCACCTTCGCCGGGGCGGACCACTACCGCGAGCACACCCTGCTGCTGCATCACAGCGTGCTGCTGGGCGAACGACGCGATATCGACGATCTGCTGGCCGCGCTGGACAAGGTGCGCGCGGCGTACTCCCCGCGCGGTACGGCCCCGGAACAGAAAGTGGCGGTATGACTTCGGAGTTGCTGTCGGACTGGGACAGCCGGGTACTGGACGACATCGCGGTGCGCCGCGCCACCGAGGCCGATTGGGACGCGTTGCGAGACTGCTACTTCCGCGCCTTCGGCGGCGTGCACACCCGCGACTTCGACCTCTGGAAGCGGCAGTTCCGGCTGGCGGACGTGGCGGTGGCCGAGGATGTCTCCGATCCGGCCGCGCCGTTCATCGTGGGCACCGCCTCGGTGATCCGCATGCGGGTGACGGTGCCCGGCGGCGGGCAGCTGAGCGTCGCGGCGTGTGCACAGGGGATGGTGGCCACCACGCATCAGAAACGCGGTATCTACGCCAAGATTCAGAGCGAGCTGGCCGCCATCGCCCTGTCGGGCGGTTCGCAGGTGCTGGCCGCGATGCCGGGCCCGGGCGGGAACTACGGCTACGTCGGAGTCGGCGCGTACGCCCGACGGCTGCGCGTGGATCGCAGGCGCTCGAAACTGCGGGCCGCGCCCGGTGATTCGGGACCGGCTCGCGAGCGCCGGTACTCCGAGTCGATCCCGCTGCTGCGCGAGATCTACGACCGCTGGCAGCGCGCGACGCCGGGGGCGCTGAGCCGCAACGAGTTCTGGTGGCCGAGCACCTTCGCCGACGACTCCTGCGTGATCACCCACCCGGACGGATACGTGATCTACGACCTGGCCGGCACGACGGTGCTGGTCCGCGATTTCTGCGCGGTCACCACCGCCGCCCATCGCGAGCTGCTGCGCTGCCTGCTCGGCCACGGCGAGTACGACACCGTCGAGATGACCACGGCCGTGGACGATCCCACCCCGCTGCTGCTCGAGGACCTGCGCACGGCCGCGGTGGCCGGCGTCGCCGCGAGCCTGTGGATGTGGATCCTGGACCTGCCCGCCGCGGTCGCCGCGCGCACCTTCGCCGCCGACTTCCACGGCGTGATCGAGCTGGCCGACCCGTGGGGAATGAGCACGGGCACCAGCGTTCTCACCGTCCGCGACGGCGCGGGCACGTGGACCGATGCCGGACCCGTCGCCGCCCCGGATCTGCGCATCGGCCCGCTGGAGCTGACGAGCGTCTACTTCGGCACCCACACGGTCACCGAACTGCACCGCGCCGGCCGCGTCGAGGAGTTCACCCCGGGCACGGTCGCGGCGCTCGACCGGGCGCTGGCCGAGGCGCGACGGGCGATCAACAACAACGCGGTATGACCACGTGTCTCGGCGCCGCGCGGCGCGAAATCGCCGGTGCCCGAGCTACCGCCCCCGGCACACGGCCGCTCGACGCGAGAGACGCAGCGGTCGCCGAAACGGGTGACTCCCCGGCGCGCACGACCCCGGTGATCGTTCTGCCGCCCGCGCCGGCCGAGGTGCGCCCCATCGTGAATCCCCTGCCGGTGAGGCGTCATCGCGCGGCACGAGTACTCGCTCGGCGATCGGCATACGGGCGAGGCCGCGCCTCCCGCCCACGCGGCCTCAGCACTCAGCACCCGAATCATTTCGGAACCGACCATGACCCAGGAAAGGCAGGAATTCCGTGACACATCGGATTCGGATCATCGAGGCGGTGCGCGCCCGCGTTTCCGCGAGCGGCGAGGTGACGGCATGACCGGCACGGAGCAGAGCACCGGCCTGTGCCCGGTGACCGGTGCGGCCGACCTGACCCGAATCACCACGCCCACCGGCGATCCCGCGTGGCTGGCGACCGGCTACCACCTGGTGCGCGAACTGTTCGCCGACACCCGGCTGGGTCGCTCGCACCGCACGCCCGAGACCGCCGCGCGGATCGGCGAGTCCGCCTTCTTCGGCGGCCCGATCGGCAATTTCGACACCGAGCTCGACGACCACGCGCGCATGAAATCCATTCTGCAACCCCACTTCTCGCCGGGTCGCATGCGCGCGTTCCGGCCGCGGGTCGAGGCGGTCACCGCCGAGTTACTCGATGGCCTGGCGGCTCGCGGCGGGTCCGCGGACCTGCACGCGGAACTGGCGGTACCGCTGCCGTTGCAGATCATCTGCGAGCTGCTGGGGGTGCCGTTCGAGGATCGGGACAGCTTCCGGGAATGGACGGCCGCCGCGGGTGACGTGGCCGATCGCGGCAAGGCCGAACAGGGCGCGGCCGACATCTTCGGCTACTGCCGGAAATCGGTGGAGCACAAGCGCGCTCACCCCGGCGACGACGTGACCTCGCGACTGTGCGCGGATCCCGAGCTGACCGACGACGACGTCGCCATGTTCGCCATGGTGCTGCTGTTCGCCGGCCACGAAACCTCGGTGGTGCAGATCGGGGTGGCCGCGCTGATGCTGCTGGAGGAGCCGGAGCTGTGGCGGACCCTGCACGAGCGCCCGGAGCTGGTGCCCGCCGCCGTCGACGAATTGCTGCGGGCCTGCGAGCCGACCAACCTGCCGCGGTACGCCCGCACCGACCTGGAGATTCGCGGGGAACAGGTCGCCGCGGGCGATCTCGTACTGCTCGGACTGACCTCGGCCAATCACGACGCGACGGTGTTCCCCGATCCCGCCCGCGTCGATTTCGCCCGTGCGCAGGGGCAGCACGTCACCTTCGGCTTCGGCGGTCACTACTGCATCGGCGCCCCGCTGGCCCGCATCGAAATGCAGGCGGCGATCAGGCAATTGACCGCGCGCTTCCCCACCATGGCGCTGGACGCCGCCGCGGGGGCGCCGGTTCAGCGGGAGGAGGTCTTCACTCGCGGCCTGACCGCGCTCCCGGTCACGTGGTGACACCCGGCGGGAATGTTCACAGCGGGTGTTCCCGTGCAGGCAGCCGGGGCCGTATCGCGAGTTCGGGGGTGATTTCAGGGATATCCCGGTTGCAGGAACCCTTTTCGCTGCCGATGCTGGAGATGTGAACCCCCCGCTGGACCCCGGCTCCACCCCGTTGTCTTCCGCACCGCGCGTGGTGACACCGCACCAGGTGCACGATCTGCGCGGTGTCGCGATCCACCAATTGCGTTATCCCGCAACGGCGGCGGTCATTTTCGCCGGGGTGCCGGGGGCGGGCAAGAGCACCGCCCTGCGCAAACTGTTCGGCAGCACCTCCGACGCGGTGCGCCCGGCGATGAGTCCGGACGGGGCGCTGCTGCTCGATTCCCAGCATTCGCGCAACTGGTGGCAGCCGCGCCTGGACGCGGTCCCGTACCCACTGTGGCTGCCGATCGTGCACGTCACCCACTACCTGCGCATCCGGATGGCGCTGTTCCGCGCGGCCGGACCGGTCGTCATTCACGACTGCGGCACCCGGAACTGGGTGCGCTGGCTGGTGGCGACGTGGGCGCGGGCGGCGGGCCGGACCGTGCACCTGATCATGATCGATGCCCCGGCGGAATTGGCCATGGCCGGGCAGATCTCGCGCGGGCGCGAAGTGGGCCGGATGAGCTTCCGCTGGCACTGCCTGCGCTGGCAGCGCCTGATCGGCCTGGCCGGCGCGGGCGTCAAACCGCGGCCCGCGCCCACGTCCGTGGTCATCCTGGATCGGGCGGCGGTCACCGCCCTGGGCGAGGTCACGTTCGCGGCCTGACGGCGGGTTTCCGGGCCCTGTGACCCGTATCACCGATGTTCGGGCCTGTGAGGCGGATCGCAAAACTATTGCCCACATCAGCTGCGGTGATGTGTTCTTGCTATACGGCTGGCGCCAGTCGCTTCCATATCGGCATCACGCAGTACTCGACACATTTCCCGGGCCCGAGCGCCCACGCCGGAAAGCGAGTCATCATGCGCGTCTCGAAGCGATTCACCCGGCTCGCCGTTCTCCTCGGCGCCGCGGCCGCCACCGGTTTCGCCGTAGCCGGAACAGCTTCCGCCGCAACACCGTTCGTGATTCCCGACGTCGGCGCGATCGGGGTGGAGTTCAGCCCCGGTGAAACGCAATCGCTCGCCGACAGTCCGGTGCCCGCGCTCGCCGATCGCTATGTGCCGCATACCGCACTGAGCGTAGGTATCCAGCCCGATTCGACCCTCCCGCACGACGGGGACCGGGTGTTCGCCGGGATCAACGAGATCGTCCGCGAAGCGGCGTCCCGGCCGGGTGGGTCGGTCGATGTGCTCGTGGATTCGGAGGGCGTGGCCGTACTCCAGGTCTGGTAGCCCCGGACCGGCCACGGGTGACCGGGACTTCACCGCACCCTCCGGTAAAGACTGTGCCCCATGCCATTCCGGCGTGGGGCACAGTCTTGTCGGGCGCGCGGCATACTCGTGCCGGTGCCCGCTCAGGGCACGAGCACCTCGAGCGCGCCGGGCCGGGACACGAAGGTGGCCGGGAGCATGCCCGCGGGGTCGCCGTCGGCGGTCGCGGGCGCGTTCGGCGCCGACAGCACCACTTTCGCGGCCCGGTACTGCCCGGCGGCCGGATGATCGATGCGCTTGCCGGAGGACAGCGCGGGCAGCAGCCGCAGCAGGTCCAGCCGGGACATCTTGCCCACCACGGTCAGATCGAGCAGCCCGTCGTCGATGACGGCGTCGGGCGCGATGAGCATGCCGCCGCCGTAGGTCCTGGTGTTGCCGACCGCCACCATGACGGCGTCCAGTTCGATCACCGTGCCGTCCGGGTGGTCCGGGGAACCGTGCAGCTCGATGCGATAGGGCACGGCCAGCTTCCCGGCCAGTTCGATGACCGCGGCCAGGGTGTAGCGCAGCGGGCCCTTGGGCCAGACCAGAGCGTTGGCGCGCAAGGTGACTCGCGCGTCGAACCCGGTGCCGGTGACCGTGGCGAACCACATCGGCCGGGCGGCGTCCTCGGCCTGGACCGTGCCCAGGTCGATGGTGCGGGCATTACCGGCCAGCACCACGTCCACGGCCGCGGCGGTGTCGTCGGGCACTCCCACCTCGCGGGCCAGGTCGTTGCCGGTGCCGCCGGGCACCAGGCCCAGCGGGACGCCGGTGCCGACCAGCGCCTGCAACACCACGCAGGTCAGGCCGTCGCCACCGGCGGCGACGACGGCGTCCGGGCGGGCCGCGGGATCGGCCAGCGCCGCGCGCACCTGCTCCTCGGTATCGGCCGCGGACGCACCGCGGATCTCGGTGACGGCCACGCCGCGCGCGGCGAAACGATCGGCGGCGGCGATGCCCACCTGCACGCCTTTGCCGTGACCCGACAGCGGATTGGTCACGAGCAGAATCGAGCGAATCTCTCTCACGGAATGAGCTTCCCAGGGTTGAGGATGCCTGCGGGGTCGACTTCCCGTTTCACCGCGCGCAGCACGCGCACGCCCAGGTCGCCGATCTCGGCGCCCATCCACGGCCGATGGTCCGCGCCGACGGCGTGGTGGTGGGTGATGGTGCCCGCGGCGTCGACGATGGCGTCGCCGGCCGCGCGCTTGGCCACCGCCCACTGCGCCAGCGCGTCGTCGGCCTGCTTGGCGACGATGGTGAAGTACAGCGAGGCGCCGGTCGGATAGGTGTGCGAGATGTGGCACATGACCAGGGCCGGGGTGCCCTGCGCGGTGAGTGAATCGGTCAGGGCGGCGGTGACTTTCGCCTTGAGGTTGGCGAGATTGGACCAGGTGGTGGCGGTTTCGAGGGTCTCGCACAGAATTCCCGCGTCCAGCAGGGAGTCCCGCAGGTAGGGGGCCGAGAAACGGCCGTGCTCCCATTCGCGGGCGGGGGTCTCGCCCAGGGCGGTGCCACCGGCGGCGCGCAACAGGTCGATGGCCTCGGCGCTGCGGGCCGCGACGTGGGCCGCGGTGCCCTCGAAGGTGGTGACCGCGAGGCAGCCGCCGACCGCCGCGCCGCCGATGTCCCCGGCGCGCGCGAGATTCAGGCCGGTCTCGGCCTCGTCGGACAGCCGCATGACGGTGGGCGCCGCGCCCGCCTGGATGACCGTGCGCAGCGCGGCCGCGCCGGTGGCGAAGTCGGGGAACGACCACGCCTGGTAGGCGGTGGTCTCGGGCACCGGATGCACGCGCAGGGTGACGGTGGTGATGATGCCGAGCGCGCCCTCGGAACCGGAGAACAGTTCGCGCAGATCGGGTCCCGCGGCCGAGGCCGGGGCGCGGCCCAGGTCGAGGCTGCCCGCGGGGGTGGCCACGCGCAGGCGCTGGATCATGTCGTCGAAGCGGCCGTAGCCCGCCGAGGCCTGCCCCGAGGAGCGGGTGGCGGCGAAACCGCCGATGGTGGCGTATTCGAAGCTCTGCGGGAAGTGCCCCAGCGAAAGACCGTGCCGGGCAAGCAGTTCCTCGGCCCGGGGACCGGAGAGGCCGGCGCCGAGGGTGGCGGTGCCGCTGACGGGATCGACGTCGGTGAGGGTGTCCAGGCGGGCCAGGTCGATCGCGACGACGGTGGCGAAGGCGCCGCGCGCGGGGTCGAGGCCGCCCACGACGCTGGTGCCGCCGCCGAAGGGCACCACGGCGATGCCCGCGCCGGAGCAGTACTCGAGCAGGGCCTGGACCTCGTCGTGCGAGGCCGGGAAGACGATGGCGTCGGGGGCGTCCTGCGGGCCGTCGGCGCGGCGGCGCAGCAGGTCGGGGGTGGATTTGCCGCCGGCGTGCAGCAGGCGATCGCGGTGGTCGACAGAGACGTGATCCGCACCGACCACCGCGACGAGCCCAGCCCGGTGTTCCGGCGTCAGGGTCGAGTCACGCAGCGGCACGTCGCCCTCATCGCGACGGGTCGCCGGTTCCGCGGACACTCCGAACACCTGCGTGAGCAAGCCCCGAATCTGCTCCGAGAGCGGTTTGTGTCCGGACGGGGAGCCCCAGGCGTCCCACACCATACTCGCGCGGACCTGCGGCTCGCCCGGGTTTCCCGGCGAAGCGGATGCTGCTTGCGTGTCGACCATGCGTTACAGTCTGACATAGAATGTCAAGCAGTAACGAGAACTGCCGATCGGACCGGTGATGGAAGGGTGGTACCCATGGCTTCGACCGAACCGTCCTCCCGCGATCTCGCCGCCCCCGAGACCGTCTCCACCGTCGATCGCGCGATCCTGGACGCCGCCCGCGCCTGCGTGGCCGAATTCGGGGTGCGGCGCACCACGCTCACCGAGGTGGCCCGGCGGGCGGGCGTGAGCCGGCCGACGGTGTACCGGCGCTGGCCCGACACCGGATCGCTGGTGGCGGATCTGCTGGTGCGCGAACTGCGCGAGATCATCGCCGGCGCGGTGCCCGACACCGGAACCGCCCGCGACCGGCTGGTGGCCGCCATCGTCGGCGGCGGGTCGACGATCAGGCGGAATCCGCTGTTCGCCAAGATCTTCCGCACCGACGCCGACGTCATGCTCACCTACGTGTTCGAACGGCTGGGCCGCAATCAGCGCGCGCTCATCGAGTTGTTCGCGGCGGCGGTGCGAGAAGGCCAGGGCGACGGGTCCATTCGGGACGGGGACCCCGAACGGCTCGGCACCATGCTGCTGCTCATGGCGCAGTCGGCGGTCCAGTCCGCGGGCACGGTCGCCGAACTGCTCGACTCCGCGCACCTCGACATCGAACTCGCACACGCCATCACCGGATACCTCGCGCCCTCGGCGCCGTAAGCGCCGCCCGACCGGGCGGCTTCCTTCGACCGCAGCACCCGCTGCACCGCATCGAAAGGTCCTGTCATGACCGGCACTTCGGCTCACCCCGGCTCCGCCCTCAACGCCGCGCGACGCGAGCGTGAACTGCTCGCGCTGGGCGCGGGCGAGACCATCGACATGCTGGTCATCGGCGGCGGGATCACCGGGGTGGGCATCGCCCTGGACGCGGCCGCGCGCGGTCTGCGCACGGTGCTGGTGGAGAAGCACGACCTGGCCTTCGGCACCAGCCGGTGGAGTTCCAAGCTCGTCCACGGCGGGCTGCGGTACCTGGCGAGCGGCGGGGTGGGCATCGCGCACGAGAGCGCGGTCGAACGCGACATCCTGCTCACCCGCACCGCACCGCATCTGACCCGTGCCCTGCCGCAGGTTGTCCCGTTGCTGCCGACCATCGGCGCGGCGCAGAAGACGCTGGTCCGCGTCGGTTTCGCCGCCGGTGACGTGCTGCGCCGGACCGCGGGCACCTCGGCGGCGGTGCTGCCGCGCTCGCGGCGGGTGGCCGCGGCCGAGGCGCTGCGCTACGCGCCGACCGTGCGCCGGGCCGGGCTGCGCGGCGGGCTCATCGCCTGGGACGGGCAGCTGGTGGACGACGCGCGCCTGGTGGTGGCGATCGCGCGCACGGCCGCCGCGCACGGGGCATCGGTGCTGACCCGGGTGGCGGCCACCGAGGTCACCGGCACGACGGCGACGCTGCGCGACGAGCTGACCGGCGAAACCCTGTCCGTGCGAGCGCGTTCGGTCGTCAACGCCACCGGCGTCTGGGCGGATCAGGTGGATCCGAGCATCGAGTTGCGGCCCTCGCGCGGTACGCACCTGGTGTTCGACGCGGCCGCCTTCGGCGGGCTCTCCGCCTCGCTGACCGTGCCGATTCCGGGCAGCACCAGCCGTTTCGTCTTCGCCTTCCCCGCCGCGCACGGGCGGGTCTACCTCGGCCTGACCGACGAAGAGGCCCCCGGGCCGGTGCCGGACGTACCGCACGCGACCGAGGCCGAGATCGACTTCCTGCTCGACACCGTCAATACGGTGCTGCGGGAACCGTTGCGCCGGGAAGACATTCGCGGCACCTTCGCCGGGCTGCGGCCGCTGCTGCGCACCGGCGCGGACAGCACCGCCGACATCTCCCGCGAACACGCGGTGCTCACCTCCCCCACCGGACTGATCACGGTGGTCGGCGGCAAGCTCACCACCTACCGCCGGATGGCCGAGGACGCGGTGGACGCCGCTGTCGGGCACGCGAAGCTGACGGCCGGCCCCTGCCGCACCCGGCAGCTGCCGCTGGTCGGCGCGGTGACCGGGGTGGCCCGCGACCGCATCCAGGCCCCGACCCGGCTGGTCGAGCGGTACGGCAGCGAGGCGGCCGCGGTACTGGACCTCGCGCACGCCGACGCCACGCTGGCCGAGCCGGTAGCGCCCGGGATCGACGTTCTCGCAGCCGAGTTCGCCTTCGCCGTCAGCCACGAGGCCGCGCTGGACGCCGACGATCTCCTGGACCGCCGCACCCGGATCGGCCTGGTCGACACCGACCGCAAGGCCGCCGCCCCCGCGGCGGAGGCGGCATTCGACGGACGCTGAGCGGGTTTCACCGTCGGGGGACTCCACCGCGAACCCGTACGGCCCGGTTTCGCCCGGGCGACAGCGGATTCCGATCGGACACCTCACGTGCACACCCTGCCCCTGGGTCGGCGCGACCGCAGTCGGGCGCGTCGGTTCCTGCTGAAGCCGACCAGAGCCGAGGCCACGGCGACTTCGTCGCGGACGATCACACCGATCGTGGCCGGGTCAGTGCAGGACGATGCAGCCCGAACCGGTGAGCAGGCCGGTGCCGACGGTGATGTCGACGTAAGGGACCACGTCCGCGCCGGGGACGGTGTGCTGGACGATCTGGAGGCGGTGGACGCCGGGGGTGGCGGGAGTCCAGTGGGCGATCGCGATCCGGCCCGAGGGAACGGCGGTGGCGAAGGCTGTGCCGTTGTCGTAGAACACGACCGGGGCCGAGGGATCGTCCACGTAGCCGTTCACCGGGTAGGTGCAGCCGGCGCCGTAGTTCGTCGCCGGTCCGTAGCTGAGGCCGGGTTCCACGCCCACCCGGGTGGCGGTGGCCCCGGCGGGAGCGCACAGGACGGTGAGCGCCGCGGCGGCCGCGATGGCGATTCCGGCGCCGCGTACGGCGCCACTGGTGTCGATCGTGCCCATAGGTTCGGTCCTTCGGGTACGCCGGAGCCGGATGCACCGGCACGATTGTTCGATCCTCGCGCCCCGGGGGTCACTTCGGGCAGTATTGCCACGATCGGGCGGATTCCGTGTCGGGACCGCCGGCGTGTGAACGGTCCTATGCTTGGCAGCGATGTTGTGAGCGCCGGACAAGGAGGCGCGAATGGGGCGGATACCGACAACAGTCGGATTGCTGCGCGGTGAGGGGTTGATCGCGCGGTTCGGAAGCGTGGTCCTCTACCTCGCGGGGACGAGCAGGTCCACCGAACGGATACTCGGTGCGGCCGAGACGGCGGCGGGGTCCGCGGATCCGGGCGTGGCCATCGCGCAGCGGCTGGCCGCGACGGTTTTCAGCGGCGGGTCCGCGCAGCCGCCGTCGTTCGGGGTGGTCGCGCCCACCGCCGGCGGCATCCTGGTGCTGCTGCGCGGGCCGGTGCGCGCGCTGGTCGAGGGGCCGGAGGGCGCGCGCGAATTCTCCGGTGTGCGCGCCATGACCTGGGCCGACGAGATCTTGCGCGATCCGGTGCGGCGCCTGACCATCGCCGCGGACAGCACCGAGGGCGGGGAGATCCCGTATACGAATCTGCGCGTCGGCGTGGTTCCCGGCGGTGGTTTTCTGATGCACGCACCGCCTTCGGGGTTGCCCGCGCAGCGCGGGAACACCGGGTCCACCCCGCGCCAGGGGGCGTCCGGTGCAGCGGGGACGCCGGTGCCGGGCGGGTCGCGTGAGTCCCGCTCCGACCCCGCGTTTGCCCGGCCGGGGCCGGTCGCTACCGGTTCGCCAGGGGCTGGCGGATCATCGAGCGCGAGTGGAACACCAGCTTCGAGCGGTGCGCCGGGCGCGAGCGGAACGCCAGGCAGAGGCGGATCGTCGAGCGCGGGCGGATCGCCTGGCTCAGGCGGACAACAGGCCGCGGCAGGTTCTCCCGGGCCGGTGCCGGACCTCACGAATCGTGCTCCCCTACCTACTCCCTCGCATACCCGCTTCGCGGCGCACGGCTCCCCCGAGCGAGCGCCGGGCAACCGGGGCCCGGATTCGGGTCCGCTGCCCACACGGGCCGAATCCGGCGCTGCCGCCCCCTCGACCCCCGCCGGCCTCGATGCATCGCCCACCGGATACGTGGGGCCGGGAACACCCGGCGAATCCGCCGGTGGCCGCCGATCCTCCGCCTCGGGGCCGAATCCACGGCCCGAGAGCGCGGCGGGCAAGCGCCACCCGGAGCCGCCCGAGACGCAGGCGGCGGGGTCGTTCGGCCGCCCGGCCGAGCTGCCCGACCCACCGGCCCCCGGGTCCGCCGGCCGCATCGGCAACCGCCCGGCCCCGCCGCCCGAACGGCGGGCCGACGGCGGGCGGCCCGGCGACGCGCCGCCGACGCGTGGCACCCCGCGCGCGGAGCCGTCACAGCCCGCGAGCGGTCCGCTCGGTCGCACGGAATCGCCTGCCCCGCAACCGGACCGGTCTGCCGCGCGAGAACAGGCCCTGCCGGACCGGCCGCTGGATCCCAACGACCCGCAGGCGGCGATTCCCACCGAGACCCGTGTCGTCCCCAGAATCGACGACAAGGCGGACGGCAACGCACCGGAGGGCCTGACCGTTCCGGATTCGGGTCCCGCGCAGGGTAATCAGCCGCATGCCGGTCCCCGACTATCGAAAGACGCCCCGCCGGAACAGGGTTCGGGCGCGGCCGCGGGAACCGCGCGCCCGGGCGGCGCCGGGTCGCCCGCGGGCGCCCGGCCCGCACGGCAGGGCGGACCCGAGCCCACCCGCCCGGATCCCGCCGATCTGCCGCCGACCGCCGCCTTCGACGCCGAGGCGGCCGCCGCCGAGCCCGCGGCCACCGAACGCGCCGGCGGGCGCGGCCCGGTGCCCCCGGAGACCAGTGCCCTCGGCCCCGTCGGCGGCGCGCTCACCACCGCGGACGGCGCGGTCTATCCCCTGGATCGCCCGTATGTGATCGGCCGCGATCCGCTCATCGACGAGTCCGTCCGCCGAGCCGCCTCCTCCCCCATCGTGATTCCCCGCGATCGCCACGTATCCCGGGTCCACGCCTACGTTTTCATCGAGAACGGCATGGTCCTGATCCGCGACGCCGCCACCCCCGGCGGCACGTTCGTCGCCGCCCCCGGCGCCCAGGACTGGATTCGCGTGGGCCAGCGCCCCCACGAGCTCAAACCCGGCTGGAGCCTCCGGATCGGCGCCCGCATCCTGACCTACCGCCCCGAACAACCCCGCCGCTGACCCCGGACCCTGGGGCGACGTCGCTACCAGCGCCCCGAACGGTGAACCGAAGTAACTGCCGCCCAGTTACTTTCGTGGGTCACGATCCGCCAAGCGGCTGCGGCCCGATCGCTGGGAGAACCGGGCCCGAGTGCGCGGTCCGGTGGCTGACCGCGTCGCGGGTCGAGCGGTCAGGCGGGAGCGATCGCGGCCAAAGGGGTCCAGTCACCGGCGCGGAGGGAACCGTGGAGATGCGGCGGGAGGGCGGACCGGGAACGGACGGCGGACTGGGCCGCGGCCAGGTCGGCGGGGTGGTGACCGAGGACGGTCGCGCCCACGCAGCGGCCCGCGGACAGGACCAGGGCGCGGTAGGACGGGGCGCCGGCGTTCTCGGTGACGATCACCTCGTCACCGGGGGCGGGGACGGTGCGGCCGATCGCGAACAGTTCCAAGCCGACACCCTTGAGGAGGGTGGCGGGGAGCTCGGCGGTCAGAATCCGGTTGCCGCCCAAGGCGTTCACGGCGGCGGCCTCGGCTTGCTCGGCGGCGACCGGCCACAGCCCGGGCACCCGATCGCGGTGTTCGGCGACGTCGCCGGCGGCGTAGACGTGCGGGGCGGCGGTACGCATGCGGTCGTCCACCAGAATGCCGCGCGCCACCGGAAGACCCGCCCGCCGGGCGAGGTCGGCGTTCGGCGCGATGCCGGTGGCGGCGAGGAAGAGGTCGCACGGCAGGGTGCGGCCGTCGGTCAGGACGGCGGCCCGCACGGCGGGTTCGCCTACCAGGCAGGCGGTTTCGGCGCTGCGGCGCACCTCGATGCCGAGCCGGGTGAAATGGGCGAGCACCAGCTCCGAGCAGCGCGGGTCGAGCTGTTTGCTCAGCAGGCGGGGACCGCGTTCGAGCACGGTGACCCGTAAACCGAGCTGGTGCAGCGCGTATGCCGCTTCCAGGCCGAGCAGGCCGCCGCCCGCGACCAGGGCGCGGGCGGATCCGTGCTGCTGGGCGTAGGCGCGAATGCGCAGGGCGTCCGCGGCTTCTCGCAGCACGAAGCTGCCGGGACGGTGCAGGCCCTCGATGGGCGGGGCGGCGGCGCTCGCGCCCATGGCGAGCACCAGGCGGTCGTAGGGCAGCACGTCGCCGGTGCCCAGGTGCACGCGCTGGGTGCGCGTATCGAGCCGGGTGGCAAGGGTATTGAGCCACGGCGTGATCTGGTGCTCGGCGTACCACTGTTCGGGCAGCAGGTGCAGGCCCTGCATGGCCGAGCGGCCGTACACCAGGCGGGAGATGCCCATGCGGTTGTAGAAGTCGTGGGATTCCCGTCCGACGAGATGGATCTCGCAGTCCGGATGCCCGCGCCGGACGAAGTCGGCGGCGGTGACGCCGGCGATACCGTTGCCGATGATCACCACGCTCACGATGGAGCGATCGAAACGCACGGTGGTGCCACCGTTTCCGGTGCCCGGCTGCGGGGTCAGCGACACCCGCACCGCGCCGCTACCGAGGCGGGCGGCGCAGGCCATCCGGGTGTTCTCGGCGAAACCCAGCCGCCGCAGCGTGTTTCGCTCGTCGCTGCCGACCGGGCCGAGCAGCTCCGCGCCCGCGAGCACCGCCACCGGGTCGGCGCCGCACACCCCCATCCGGCAGCCCGCCTCGAGCGGGAGATGTGCGCGTTCGGCGCAGTCGAGCAGGCTCATGCCGGGATCGGCGGTCACCCGGGTGCCGCCCGGCTCGAACGTCACCGAATCCGCTGCCGCCGTGGGGTTCTCGGGAGCGGTGCGCGGCCGTGGGAAGGACAGCAGGACCGGCGCCGTGCGCGCGCCGGTGGTGAGCGCGTACTGGAGTTCGCTCACCCGGGTGCGGGCGAGGAACGCGAGGGTCGCGGCCAGTACCAGCAGGCTGATCGGCCAGCGCAGCCAGGCCGCCTGCAGGCCGGTCAGGGTGCGCAGGGAGGTGAGCAGAGCGGGCCCGGCGAACCAGTAGAAGATGTTCAGCGCGAGCGCGGCGTAGCCGGCGGCCAACATCGGGGTGGAGATCCCGGTGGTGGATTCCAGGACGAAGAACACCCCGACCGCGGCCAGCAGGAACAGCGCCAGCAGTTCGAACCGCTGCGGGGCGGCGATGCCGTCGCTGCCCGCGAGCACGAAGAAGCCGAGGACGAAACCCGGCAGGGCGGCGGCGAAGAGCTTGCGCGCCATACCCCAGCCGGGATCCGGATCGTCCAGGTCGGCCTGGTACGCGCCGCGCGGGCTGAAGTCGAAGCAGTTCTTGGCGCAGCCGACACAGGGCTCGCAGTGGTTGTTGGGCACGGTCAAGAACGGCGTCTGCCCGTAGGCGCGCTGCACCGGGAACAGCGGGCAGATGCTGCTGCACCAGCCGCTCTTGCCCTTGAACAGCACCCCGCCGGTCCCCGCCGCCACCGCGACCGCGAGCAGCACCCCGCCGGTCGCCACGCCGCTGCGGTCCAGTCCGGCCAGCCGCGATCCGGCGATACCGAAGAACAGCGCCACGGCGATCAGGTATCCGCGCCGCTGCACCCAGCCCGGCAGGGTGGCCGCGCGGCTGAATCCGAACAGCCTGGGCGCCTGGTTGATCGCCGCCAGCGGGCACACGTTGCGCCAGAGTCCCGGAGCCGCCAGGAACAGTCCGGGCAGGATCGGAACGACCACGCCGAAGAACAGCGGCAGCCCGATATCGGGCCGGACGAACAGCGTGAGGATCACCGCGAGAAAGACGCCGACACTGACGGCCCGCAGCCCCCGCCACACCCGCACCGGGACGCGCGCGGTCATGTCCATGAAGGTGGGGAACATGTTTCGCGTGCCGGTCGGGTCGATGTCGAGGAGGCGTTCGGCCAGGGCCGTCCCGGGCCCCGCCCGCCGCTCCCCCGGCGGTGGCGGCGCGGGCCGCCCCGCCGGCTCGACATGGGTGTCCACCCCGATCTCGGGCGGCGCGTCCGGGCTCGGTGCGCGCAGGACGATGATCTCGGTCCGCCCGAGCCGCACCACATCCCCCACCGCGAGTACCTGCCGCCCCGCGAGCACCACCCCGTTGACCGTGGTCCCGTTCCGGCTGCCCAGGTCGACCACCGACAAGCCCGTGGGCGTGGGCACCAGCCGCACGTGCCGACGGGAAACCTCACTGTCGGAGAGGATCTCACCGCCCTCTCCACGCCCGAAGATGATCGGCCCCGCCAGTCGCCGCCGCCGCGCCGCCCGCCCCCACTCCCTGATCTCGATGACCGGTTCCGCACCCATCGCCGCGTCCCCCTCCCGGCACACCCATCGGATGGTCACCCATATATCGACGAAAACCCCTCCGCCGCTACCGCTCTCCTCGGATCGGGCAACCGTTCCCCCGGCCCGCGCACCTCCCGTACCTCGACAGCACGACGGCGCGCATCCCGCGCCCAGGTCCGGTCGGTCGCCGCAACTCTCCTCCAGGAAGCTGACGCTCGGCGAGGCGCGGGGTCCCGAGGCGAAGCCCGGTCTCCGTGCAGGCTGCGCGGTCTCGCCGCAGCACCCCATCGCGCCGGGGCACGGGCGCGGGTGGGGCGGGTCAGGACCGTTCCCGTAGTCGCAGCACCCGGATGTAGCGGTAGCGCTTGCCCATGCGGCGCAGGCCGACCGACGCGGTCGCGCCGGTCGCGGCGGCCAGGGTGGCGGCGACCGCGAGGGCGGGGACCGTTGGCTCGTGGGCGAGCAGCAGCCAGGACGCGGCGGAGAGGGCGAGACCGAGGAGGGCGGCGCTGACGGTGAGGCCGATCGTGGCGGCCACGCGGGCGCTGCCGCGGCGCAGGGACCGGGCGTTGGACTCGGTGTAGGCGGCGGCGAACAGGGTCAGCAGGACGATGGCGGCGGCGGTCGCGGTGGTGGTGCCGCGCTGGGCGGTGTGGACGCCGAAGCGGTAGGTCGCGACGTCGGAACCGTTGCGGGACAGCGCCAGTTCGCCGGTCAGATCACCGGCCAGGACGTAGGGGTTCACGGGCGCCGGGAGGTCGGCGGCACCGTCCCGCAGGGGTGTCGTGCTGCCGCCGATGGTCCTGCCCAGCAGATTCACCGACAGTTCGGCGCTGTCGGCGTCGATTCCGTCGAGCGTGAGCGGTATCGGCTTGGACAGGTCCAGTTCCACCGCCCGCGCCACGGCCGGATCCATACCGGCGATCCGCACCGTCCCGGGGGCGGGCAGGTCGCGGTCCAGCGCGCCGCCCAGCCCGAGCAGCGTCGCGCCGGTGACGAGTGCGGCCAGGACGCCGGCCGAGATCAGTGGCACCCGAGGCGATGTCAGCCGCACCACCCGCTGCACCGGCACGAGGTCGTCGCGGTCGATATCGATCAACCGAACCCCGTCGTGCCGCATCGGCTCGAGCGGACGCACCCGCAGTAGCCCGACCGCCATCCGGCCCGCATGCTGCGGCTGGTTCGGCGGCAGGATCCGCTGCGGTGCGCTCGGCGTCGAAACCCGCTGCCCGGCCACGTGTCCGTCGAATCGCGAGCCGTCCGCGCCCACGTTCGCCGCGGCGCCGGGGTGCGCCGGATGCGGTCCGCCGCCGGCTCCTGGACGCTGCCCGCCGGAGTACCCGCCCCGCCGCACGGTCGGCACCCGCTGCTCGGGATCCGCGTCCCGCCGGGTCGGCCACAGTGGTGTCGCGGGCCGCACCACGGTCTCCGGCGCGGACGCCGGAGGACGAACCCGGCCCGCGTCCGGATTTCCGGGCCGGGGCGAGCTTCCACGCGAATCCTGCTGTGCACCGTATGCGTTCGCGCCGCCGGGAGGCCGGTTGCCGTCCCAGCCGGTCTGCGCGCTACTGGGCTGCCCTGGCCGCCCCGGCCCGCCCGGCGGTACACCCTGCCCAGGCGGCAACACACGCGGATTGCCGCTGTTCTGCGGCCGCCCCGAAGGAGCCTGCGCCCCAGCGCCGCTCGCGGCTACGGCAGGCCCGTACGGTGGCGTCGCCGGATTGACGGTAGTTTCCGCAGCGCCAGCCGACTCCTCCGCCGGGCCGGGCCCGGGCACTCGATCCGACCGCCCCGGCGAGCCCGGACGGTAAGAGCGTTGATCCACAGCGGGATTGACCGTCGTCTCCGCTGGCCGCTGCTGCGGGACAGGGTTGTTCGGATCCGAGTGCGCGGGGGTACGGGTCCGGCCGGGGCGATAGGCCGGATCCGGGACCCGGCCGTACGGGGGAGGTGGAGTCGCGGGGTTGAGCACGGTCGGTGGCGGTTCCGCATTCCGTTGTAACGCGGTGGTTTTCGGGTCGGGCATGTCGCGGGTGACCGGCCCGGGTGGGGGCACCGGGTCGTACGGGCGCGGAAGTGTCCCGGCGCCGCGTGGCCGCGGCGGGGTCTCGGCGGCCACCGGAGTGTGTGGGCGCGGAGGCGTCGCGGGGTTGAGCAGGGTCGGCGGGGCGGACAGGGGGCGAGGCGGGGTGTATGGGCGGGAGTGCGCGCCGCCGGTGGCCGCGGCGGCTATGGTGTCCGCGCCGATCAGCGGAATGCCCACGGGGGTAAGCCAATTGGCGCCCCAGCAGTGGGCGGCGGGCTCCGCGAGGGCTATGCCGAAGGACTCGGCGGTGGCGAAACGGTCGGCGGGGTCCGAGGCCAGGCCGCGCATGACGGTGTCGGCGATCGGCTGCGGGACGGCCGGCGCGACCCGGGTGAGTGGGATCGGCTCGCCGTAGGCGTGGGCGAAGAGCATGGCGACGGCATCGGTGCCGGGCGGAAAGGGCAGGGCGCCGGACAGCAGTTGATAGAGCATCGTCGCCAGGGCGTACACGTCGGTCGAGGGCGAAAGCTCTTCACCGCGAACCTGTTCCGGCGCGATGTAGGAGGGCGTGCCGACTATGTCACCGGCCCGCGTCACCAGGGTCTCGGCACCGCCGATGATCTTGGCGATGCCGAAGTCGGTGAGTTTCAGCGTGCCGTTGGCCGCGAACATCAGGTTGGACGGCTTCACGTCGCGGTGCAGGATGCCGTGCCGGTGCGCCGCCTCCAGTCCCGCCGCGCAGGCCAGCGCCACCGCGACCGCCGCCGTCGCCTCGAAACCCGCCGTGACGAAACGATTCTCGACCGTCCCGCCGGGCAGGAACTCCAGCACCAGCAGGCACAGATCCTCGTGCTCGATGTAGTCGTACACCGGCACCACGTGCGGATGGTCGAGCGCGGCCATCATGCGCGCCTCGTCCACGAACCGCCGCCGCACCTGCGCGTCGTCGGCGAACTGCGGCGGGATCTGCTTGATCGCCACCCGCCGCGCCAGCCCCCGGTGCGTCCCCGCCAGCACCACACCGCACCCGCCCCGCCCGACCTGCCCGTCCACCTCGTACCCGGGCAGCGCCGCGCGCACCCGGGCGATGTCACCCTGCTTCAGATCCCGCACGCTCATCCGGCCACTCCGCCGGGCCGGAACCGCTGAATACCGGGGGTGGTGCGAATGGTGGGTTCATCGGCGCCGGGTTCGCTCTCCCGCCGCGCATCCCGCGCGAGCGGTTCCGAGTCGGTACCGGGCTGCGAAGCGCTCCGGCCGATCGTCGTCTCCCCTGTCGGGTCGAACGAATCCGCCCGCGCCGCATGTTGTTTCCTCAGCCCGGGAGGCGCAGCACCGGGTTCCCCCGAGCCCGGGGATACCGCGCGGGGCTCCCCCGAGTCCGACGGCACCGCACCGGCTGTCCTCAGGCCCGGCCGAACCGCACCGAACTCCCACGAATCCGACGGTGTCGCATCGGGTTTCCGCATCCCGGGCGGCAAGCTCACCGCCTGTGTCGGTTCCTCGCTCGGTGCCGGTTGCCAACCCCAGCGCCGGGGCGCGGCGGGGTCGGCGGGACCGTCACCGCTACCCGGCACCCCGGCGACCGAGCCGAGCGGGCTGGGAGAGCCCCCGTCCAATTCGCCGGGCGGTGCGGCGTCGGCGCGGGCGGACAACGGTAGTCCGGATCCCGGGCCCAGCCGCCCGGCGGCGAACGCCGCCTCCGGCCCGCCGGACCAGGCTCCCTCCGGGTTGCCGCCCGCGCGAGCGTCAGGCGTGAAGCCCGCTCCCACCGCGGCGAATTGCCCGCCGTCGCCCGACGGCTCGGCTCCGGACGCGGCGGTGAAACCCATCGCGTCGAGTTCGCGGGCGGCGGCCAGGTCCTCGGGGTCGAGGCCGAGGTAGTCGGGACGCGTGGGGGTCGGCGAGAAGTAGCCGGCGAGGAAGAACACGGTGGCGGTCACCCCGGCCAGCGCCAGCCACAGCGACGTCGCCGGAACCCACCAGCGCGCGACAGAGGCGGTGAAACCGATCATCAGGCCGATGCCGATCCCGGGGGCGAGCACCCGCAGCCCGCGCTGCCAGCGATTGGCCGCGAGCCGGTGCCTGGCCACACTCAGCGCCGCGTCGGCGATCGCCAGCATCGTCAGCACCGCCATGATGATCCCGAACAGGCCGTACACCGACGCCAGCGAACCGCGCACGTCGATGACCGTGGGCACCGCACCCACAGGTTCGCCGTCCGCCCCGATGACCGTGAGGTCCGAGCCGATGAGACCGGTCGCCTGCCCGTCGAGGCCGGCCGGATCGAGCCGATAGGTGAGCTTGCCCGTCGCCCCCGCGGCCACGGTCAGTTCGACCGAGGTCGAGTAGGAGAAGAAGTTCAGGCCGAGCACGTGGCCGGTGAGATCGACGCGCCGCACCGTTACCGAGTCGGCGGACCGATTCTCGAGTTCCACCGTCACGAGCGCGACGGTGGCGGGCTCGAGGCGCACCGGATCCCGTGCGCCGGCGCCCGCGATGTCCCGGCCGTCGACGGTGGCCGTGACGCGCACCGGCCCGGCCGCCGTGGCGGGCGTGATCGCGAAACAGGCGGCCAGGCACAGCAGGACGATCGCGAGGGGTGCGAGACGAAGCCTGGTCATCGGGGCCTCCGAGCGGGCAGATGGGATACCAGGCGGTGGCCGTAGAACCAGCCGCCGACGAGCAGGAAGAACAGCAGGACGGTCGCGGTGGCCGCGCCGCCCCCGACCTCGCTGACCAGCACCACGTCCAGTGCGGCCGCCAGGGTGGGGCCGCACTCGGCGGTCACGTCGTGATGGCCGATCTCGGTGGCGCCGGTGGCCAGCGTCGTGTCGAAGCCGCCGTCGGCCCGGGCGCGAGTATCGGCGACGGCCGTGCCGCCGATCGAAACCTGCACCCGCGCACCGGGATCGCAGCCGCGCCCCGCCACGGCCACCGGCGCACCCGGCGACACCGCGGGCGGAGTCAACTCCAAACCGGCGCCCGCCGGGAATACGTCATTCGATCCACCGGTGGTGCTCGGATTGCCCGCGCCCGGTTCCGGCGTGACAGGTTCGGGCGTCACCTCGGGTTCGGTCGTCACCCCCGGCCCCGGATCTGGCTGCCCGCCACCAGATCCGGGGTTGCCGCCGCCCGGGTTGCCGCCACCGCCGTCCACCCGGCACTGCCCGTCCGCCGGGCGGTCCGAGCCATCGGGACACCGCTGCTCGGGGCATGCGCCGCTTGCCGGTTTGTCGGATCCGTCGGGACATTTTTCCGGAGCGCACTGCCCGTCGGCCGGCTTGGTGGACCCGTCCGGGCACCTCGTGTCAGGGCACTCACCGCTCGACGGCTTCACAGACCCGTCCGGACACCTCGTATCAGGGCACTCACCGCTCGACGGCTTCACAGACCCATCCGGACACTTCGGCTCCGGGCACTCACCGTCGCTCGACCGGGTGACGCCTCCCGGGCATGGCGGTGTGGGACATTCGCTCCCATTCGGGACGGTCGAGCCGTCGGAACAGGTGACCGGCGGGCACTGGCCGCCGGCAGGCATCGTCGTGCCGTCGGGGCAGGTCCGAGTGGTCGGGCAGACTCCATCGGCGGGCTGCACCGATCCGTCGGAACAGTACTTCGGGTCCGGTCTGGTCTCCGGGCAGCCGGTCGCCGGTTTCACCGTGCCATCGGAGCAGTACTCGATCGGGGTGCCGCAGCCGCCGCTGTCGAAGCAGCGGTCGGCCCCACCATCCTGATCGCCACCATCCTGATTACCGCCGCCATCCGGCGACCCGCCGTCTCCGGTACCTCCGCCGTCGCAGCCCGTACCGCTGCAATCCCCGCCCGCGACGCCGGGCGGGGTGGCCGGGGCCGGATCGGCGGTCTCGGTTACGGGCGTATCGCGCTGGGCGAGCACGATTTCAGCGGAGAACACCTCCCGAGCCGGCAGCGTGTACGCTTCGGCGGCGGGAGCCGAGGGCGTGTCGGAGGCCGAGAGTCCGCCTGTCACACCGATTACCAGCAGTGCCAGCACGATGGCGAGCCCCCGCTGTGCGAGGTTCGAAACGCGTATGCGGCGTGCGGCTTTCACGCACCGGAACAGTGCTCCGGCGGGCGGACCGAAATATGCGCGTGTGTCCATCCGGCGTAACCTCGCTGGTTCGATGGTAAGGCCCGGGAGCATGACCGCAATGTCTTCTCACCCAGGCGTTACACACCGGTGCCCGGGCCCGAACAGCCTGTGAACCCGGCTGCCGACCACTCGAGTCCACGCTGATGAATCGCGAAAGGCCCGATGCGCGTTCACACACCGGGCCGGGGATCGCCGCCCCCACTATCGGGGGCACGCGGGCCACGTTCGCCGCTGGACTGCGACCTCACTCCGACAGGTCGTGTGGCGAGCGCGTGGTGAACCGGGCAGCCGGTTCCGGGACGACCGGCAGGCTCGGTGCCCGCCCATCCGCCGCCACGGTGAGCGCCGTCTCCCCCACACCGGCGGTCGCCAGATCCGGTTCACCCACCACCGCGACGACGCTACGGCGGGGCAGCAGCAACGCCGGAAGCACCGCCAGGGCGAGAACCAGCACCGCCCACCCGTAGGTGCCGCGGAAGGCGTCGGCCACGGTCTCCGCGAGCGCCGCCGAGCCGCCGGAAGCCCTGTGCGCCAAGGTTTCCAGACTGGCCCCGGGCACCTCCCGCACCAGGGCGTTGCTCAACAGCACCGAGATCAGCGCCGCGCCGATCGACGCCGCGATCTGCTGCACGATGCCGAGGGCGGTGCTCGCGGCCGGAATCTGCGCCAGCGGCAGCGCCCGGGTCGCGGTGGTGATGGTCGGCATGATGGTCGCGCCGACCCCGATGCCCATGACCACCCCGGCCAGCGCGATGCGCCAGTACTCGGTGTCGGCGTGGATCTGCGTGGTCATGGCGCCGAATCCGATAGCGGCCAGCGCGATTCCACCGAGCACTAGCCGTCCGGGCGGCATGCGGTCCACCAGCCGCCCGGCGATCTGCATGGTGATGCCGGTCGCCAGCACCTGCGGAATACCGAGGATTCCGGCCTCGGTCGCCCCGTGTCCGCGCACCACCTGCCAGTAGAGCGGGCCGAGCATCATCGAGCCGAAGTAGGCGGCGTTGAACAGCATGAGGGTGAGCGCGGCCGAACGGAACGGCCGGTGCCGGAACAGAGTCGGATCGATGAGCGGATGCCGCACCCGCCGCGAGCGCACCACGAATCCGGCGATGAGCGCCGTGCCCGCGACCGTCGGCAGCAGCGCGGAGAGCACGGTGAAGTCGCCGTGCTCACCCCCGGTGGCGACCCCGTAGATCAGCGCGGCCAGACCGGGCGACAACAGCAGCAGTCCGGGCAGGTCCAGCGGCGTGGCCGGCGCGGGCGGATCGGCGACCAGTACACGCCGCGCGCCCAGCAGTGCGACCGCGGCCACCGGCAGATTGATCAGGAACAGCCACCGCCAGCTCGCCTGATCGACGAGCCAGCCGCCCAGCACCGGTCCGGCCAGCGGCCCGACCAGCACCGGAATTCCCATGAGCGCCATGGTCCGGCCCATGCGCGCCGGGTCCGCGGCCCGCATCATGATGGTCATGCCGATGGGGATGATCATCCCGCCGCCCAGACCCTGTACCACCCGGAATCCGATGAGCGAGGGCACGTTCCACGCCAGCCCGGTCAGCAGCGAGCCGAACGCGAAGAGCGCGATGGCGGACATGTACAGCCGCTTGGCGCCGAATCTGCCGATGGCCCAGGCGGTTACCGGGATCACCGTGGCGAGGGCGAGGGTGTAGGCGGTCGCCACCCAGGCGATGGTGGCCAGCGAGGTCTCGAACGTGCTCGCCAGATTGTTCAGCGCGACGTTCACGATGGTCATGTCCAGGACCGTCATGATCGAGGCCGAGATCACCACGGCGGCGGTGGCGGCCAGGCTCACGGTCCCGGGCGCGGCGGTCGCGGGAACAGCGGGGCCGGCCGGGGCGGTGCGGGTGCCGGCGGGCGCCGGGGCCGAGCGGCCGCGGGTCCGGAAGGTCGTGTTCATGCCTTCGACGGTAGGAAAGCGCAGGTCCGGGCCGCCTCTGTCGAATGACCGGGGTGTACCGGGGTCGGGCGACCAGGTACCGCCCCGGGCACGAACCAGGTACATCGACGGAGGCGAGGGCGGGACCGTCGCCCCTAGCGTTCAGGGCAGCAACGACGCCGGTCCCGAACCGGCGCTCCCCCACTCCCGGAGGTCGACATGCCCACCACCCCGCTGCGCCTGGCCGTCATCATCGGCAGCACCCGCGAAGGCCGCTTCGGCCCCACCGCCGCGCACTGGTTCGCCCGTGAATCCACGGCCCACGGCGATTTCGAGGTCGACGTGATCGACCTGGCCGAGCACCCGCTGGACGCGGTGCTGCGCGATACCCCCGATCCGGCGATGCAGCCGCTCACCGATCGGATCGACGCCGCGGACGCCTTCGTCATCGTCACCCCCGAGTACAACCACAGCTACCCGGCCTCGCTCAAGGTCCTCATCGACTGGCACTACACCCAGTGGCAGGCCAAGCCGGTCGGCTTCGTGTCCTACGGCGGTCTGGCGGGCGGCCTGCGCTCGGTCGAGCACCTGCGCCCGGTCTTCGCCGAATTGCACGCGGTGACGGTGCGCGACACCGTCAGCTTCCACGGCGCGTGGGAGCGCTTCGGACCGGATGGTTCGGCGCTGGACCCGGCGGCCGCCGCGGCCGCCAAGGCCATGCTCGACCAGATCGCCTGGTGGGCACTGGCATTGCGGGAGGCGCGCGCGATCCGGCCGTACGGCGCGTGATGTGGCGCGGGTCACAGCGCCGAATTCGATAGTGTCGCGGAGTGTTCTACGGCCGTACCACCGAGCTCACCGCCCTGGCCGGACAACTGGCCGGGGCGGAGCGCGGCCGCGCGGGCGTGACGGTGCTGCGCGGTGAGGCGGGCGTCGGCAAGTCCGAACTGCTCGCCCGCACAGCCGAACTCGCCACCGGCTTCCGCGTCCTGCGCGTCACGGGCACCGAAACCGAGACCGAGCTGGCCTATGCCGGACTGCACCTGCTGCTCGGGCGGGCGCGCGCCGGGCTCGACCGGCTGCCCGAGGCGCAGGCCGGCGCGCTGCGGGCGGCCCTGGACTCGGGTGAATCCGTTGCACCGCAACGATTCCTGGTCGGGGTGGCGACCCTCACCCTGCTCGCCGAACTGGCCGAGGACGTGCCGCTGCTGTGCCTGATCGACGATGCGCAGTGGCTGGACCGCGCCACGCTGCGAACCCTCGAGTTCGTGGCCCGCCGCCTCGACGCCGAACGGATGCTCCTGGTGTTCGCCGTCCGCGACGACCTGCTGCCCGAACTCGACGAATTACCCGCCACCACGGTGACTCTCACCGGACTGGACGCGCCCGCCGCATTGGAGCTGCTCACCGCCACGCACGGCACGCTGCCACCCGCTGCGACCGAGTGGCTGCTGCGCGAAGCCCACGGCAACCCGCTCGCTCTGCACGTACTACCGACCATCCAGCGCGCCGAGAGCCGCTACGCCTCACCGTTCCAGCACACCGCGCCCATCCCCACCCGTATCCAGCGCGCCTTCACCGACCGGATCGCCCAGCTCCCCAGCTCCACCCGAACGCTGCTGCTGGTGGCGGCGATCGACAGCTCCGGCGACACCACCGTCATCCTGACCGCCGCCCACCGCCTCAACGCTGCCGAACACTCGACCCGCGACCTCGGCGCCACCGCCGACGCCGAGAAACGATCGATCGACCCCGCGGTTACCCCCGATACCACGGTCACCGCTGATGCGGACGGCCCGAGCCAGGTGGTGCCGATTCCTCCGTCCGCCCGGGCAGCCGTAATCAGGTCTGATATCTCCGCCACCGAAACGATTTCGCACACGGCCATGGATTTCGCTCTCGTCGCGGGAGGGACGTGCGCGAACGGAGCCCCGGAGGGGAGCCGGGCACGTACCGAACCGGACCCGGCACGAACCGAAGCGGACCTGGCGCGGGCCGAGGCCGCCGGGCTACTGCGGTTGCGCGACGGTCGAATCACTTTCGCGCATCCGCTGATTCGGGCCGCGGCGCTGGATTCGGCACAGCCCGCGCGGGTGCGCGAGGCGCATCGGGCGCTGGCGGCGGAGTTCGCCGCGCCCGGGTGCGAGGACCGGTGGGCCTGGCACAGCGCGGCCGCGGCAACCGGGCCGGACGAGACCGTGGCGCTCGCCCTGGAAGGGGCTGCCGAGCGGGCCGCGCGGCGCGGCGGGTTGAGCGAGGTCGCCGGGGCGGCCCGGCGCGCGGCCGAGCTGAGCGCGGACCCCGGAGCCCGCGGGCGGCGCCTGACCATCGCGGCCGAAGCACTGGTGGAAGCCGGACTGCTCACCGAGGCCGCCGCGACGGCCGACGAGGCCACGGCGCTGACCACCGATCCGGGCGCGCTCGGCGCGCTCACCGTCCTGCGCTCGGAGATCGCTCTGGAACAGGATCAGCCGCGCGCGGCGTACCAATCCTCCGGCACGGCAGCCGGATTCGTCGTCGACCGCGATCCGGCCCTGGCCGGGCACCTGCTCTTCCAGGCGGCGCGCGCGGCCTGGGGCGCGGGCGATCTGGCGGCGGTGACGCACACGGCCGAACGCGCCGAGGCCCTCGCGGTGCCGAACGCGACCCGGGTGCGCGCGCTCGCCGACCTGGTCGCCGTGCTCAATCCGGGCGCCGAGCGCGCCGAAGGCATTGCCGCGCTGCGCTTCCTGCTCGACACCGTCGATCCCGACCAGCTCGCCGAGCGCGTGCAGATGGCGCACTGGCACGTGCTGTTCGCCGATCCGGTGACCGCCCGCGACATCGCCGCCGCACTCGCCGCCGACTGCAGGCGGCGCGGCGCGATCGGCGTGCTCACGCACGCGCTGCGCTGGCAGGCCCGCACCGAACTCATCCTGGGCCATCCCACCGCCGCCACCGCCGCCGCCACCGAGGGCCTGCGCCTGGCCGCCGAGACCGGACAGCGCGTCATCGAGATCTACCAGTCCGCCACCCTGGCCCTGCTGGCCGCGACCCGCGGTGACGAACCCGCCTGCCACGAGTACGCCGCCGCCCCGATCGCCCGCGACATCGCGCCCAGCAGCGTCCACGCGGGCGCCGCGCTCGCCCTGCTCGACCTGGGCCTGGGCCGGCCGGACGCGGCCGTGGACCGGCTCACCGCGCTGCTGGCGGGCGCGAACCGGCACGGGGCCATCGCGAGCATCCCCGACCTGGTCGAGGCCGCGCACCGCACGGGCCGCCTCGACCGGGCCCGCACCGCCTTCTCCTGGTATCGCGAATGGTCCGATCACATCGAACAGCCCTGGATACAGGCGATCTCGCTGCGCTGCGCGGCCCTGCTCGCCCCGGACGCCGAGGCCGAACCGCACTTCACCGCGGCCCTGGACGCGCATCGGCGCGACACCGATTTCGCCTTCGACCGCGCCCGCACCGAACTCCTGTACGGCGAATGGCTGCGCCGCAGGCAGCGCCGCACCGAGGCGCGCGCCCCGCTGCGCGCCGCCGCCGAGACCTTCCGCAGGCTCGGAGCGGTCCCGTGGGCCGAGCGCGCCGACGCCGAATTGCGCGCCACCGGCGAGACCCGGTCCGCCGAACCCGGCGCGGACCTGATCACCCGCCTCACCCCGCAGGAGTTGCAGACCGCGCAGCTGGCCGCGACCGGCCTGTCCAACAAGGACATTGCCGCGCAACTGTTCCTGAGCCCGCGCACCGTCGGCTACCACCTGTCCAACGCCTATCCCAAACTCGGGCTCACCTCCCGGCACGAACTCGCGGCCGTCTTCGCCGGACACACCTGATCTCCGCCCGAATCGTCCGATCCCATACGGCATACGATGCGTAGGACCCGACCGGTCCACCGCCGTGCCGCAGAGGAGAATGGTCGCCATGCATCGTGCCGCGCCGAAGAAGGACATCGATGAGGCCGCGCTGACCGTCACACCGCCGAAAACCGAGGCCGCGGGCTTCCCCGCGGTGGCGATCGCGCTCGAGCACGCGGTCGAGGAGATGGGCGTGGTGCGCACCGCGCGCACCCTGGCCCGGGTCAATCAGCGGCACGGCTTCGACTGCCCGGGCTGCGCCTGGCCGGAGCCGACGGGCCGCCGCCGCCCCGCGGAATTCTGCGAGAACGGGGCCAAGGCCGTCGCCGAGGAGGCGACGCTGCGGACCGTCACCCCGGAGTTCTTCGCCGCGCACTCGATCGAGGAGCTGGCGGGCAAGTCCGGCTACTGGCTCGGCCAGCAGGGCAGGCTCACCCACCCGATGGTGTTGCGCCCCGGCGATACCCACTACTCGCCGATCGCCTGGGACGCGGCGTACCGCATCGTCGCCGACGCGCTGAACGGCCTCGACTCCCCCGACGAGGCGGTCTTCTACACCTCCGGCCGGACCGCCAACGAGACCGCTTTCCTGTACCAGCTGCTGGTGCGCTCCTTCGGCACCAACAACCTGCCCGACTGCTCGAACATGTGCCACGAGTCCTCGGGCACCGCGCTGACCGCCTCGATCGGCATCGGCAAGGGCTCGGTCACCATCGACGATTTCTCGAAGGCCGACCTCATCATCGTGGCGGGCCAGAATCCCGGCACGAATCACCCGCGCATGCTGTCCGCGCTCGGTGAGGCGAAAGCGCACGGCGCCAAGGTGATCGCGGTCAACCCGCTGCCCGAGACCGGGCTCATCGGCTTCCGCGATCCGCAGACGCTCAAGGGCCTGGCCGGCGGCATCACCATCGCCGACGACTTCCTGCAGATCCGGCTCGGCGGCGACATGGCGCTGTTCCAGGGTCTGGGCAAACTGCTGTTCGAGGCCGAGGATCGCGCGCCGGGCACGGTGGTCGACCGGGCCTTCGTCGACGCGCACACCGCCGGGTTCGCCGAGTACGAGAAGCACATGCGCGCGGTCGATCTCGGCGTGGTCGAGGAGGCCACCGGGCTGACCCGCACCGAACTCGACCGCACCGCGAAGCTGCTGGCCGAGTCGAAGGCCGTCATCATCTGCTGGGCGATGGGCCTGACCCAGCAGGTGCACGGCGTGGCCACCATCGAGGAGGCCACCAACCTGCTGCTGATGCGCGGCATGATCGGCAAACCCGGCGCGGGCGTGTGCCCGGTGCGCGGGCACTCCAACGTGCAGGGCGACCGCACCATGGGCATCTGGGAGAAGATGCCCGACGCGTTCCTGGACGCCCTGGACGCGCGCTTCGGCATCACCAGCCCGCGCGAACACGGCTGGGACACCGTCAACGCCATTCGCGCCATGCGGGACGGGCGCGGCAGGGTCTTCTTCGGCATGGGCGGCAATTTCGTCTCCGCGACCCCCGACACCGAGGTCACCGAGGCCGCGCTGCGCAATTGCGAACTCACCGTGCAGGTCTCGACCAAGCTCAATCGCAGCCACGTCGTGCACGGGCGGACCGCGCTCATCCTGCCCACCCTGGGCCGCACCGACGAGGACGTGCAGGCCGGTGGGCGACAGCAGGTCTCGGTCGAGGACTCGATGTCGATGGTGCACCTGTCCACCGGGCGCCTCACCCCGGTCAGCGCCGAGCTGCGCAGCGAGGTCGCCATCGTCTGCGAGCTCGCGGGCGCGCTGTTCGGTCCCGGACACCCGGTGCCGTGGGCCGAATTCCAGCGCGATTACGACACGATTCGCGACGCCATCGCCGCGGTGGTGCCCGGCTGCGCCGACTACAACGCGAAGGTGCGGGGCCGCAACGGGTTCCAACTGCCGCATCCGCCGCGCGACGCCCGGGAATTCCGGACCGCCACCGGCAAGGCCAATTTCGCGGCCAACGAACTGCACTGGCTGCCGGTCCCCGAGGGCAGGCTGATCCTGCAGACCCTGCGCAGCCACGACCAGTACAACACCACCATCTACGGTCTGGACGACCGCTACCGCGGCATTCACAACGGCCGCCGCGTCGTGCTCGTCCACCCGGAGGACATCGCCCGATTCGGTTTCGCCGAAGACGATCTCGTCGACGTGATCTCCGAATGGAACGACGGCACCGAGCGCCGCGTCGAGGGCTTCCGGCTCGTCGGGTACGCCACCCCGCGCGGCAACGCCGCCGCCTACTACCCCGAGACCAACCCGCTGGTCCCCCTCGACCACGTGGCGCGGCGCTCCAACACCCCGGTCTCCAAGGGGGTCACCGTCCGCCTCGAACGCCACACCCACAGGACATCGTGAGCCGAGTAACCGCACGCCGCCGCACCCTGCGCATCTCCCCCACCGGAACCGTCGACCGCCCGGATACCCTCGCGGTCGAGGAACCCCTGGAGATCCGCACCGGCGGCCAGGCCCTGACCGTCACCATGCGCACCCCCGGCGCGGACATCGACCTGATCCACGGATTCCTGTTCGGCGAGGGCATCATCGACTCGGCGCGGGACATCCGGACCGCCCGCTACTGCGCCGGCACCGACGAGAACGGGCAGAACACCTACAACGTCCTGGACGTGCAGTTCAGCGACACGCGACCGGCCGCGGCGATCAAGCCCCGCAACTTCCTGACCAACAGCGCGTGCGGGCTGTGCGGCAAGACCGCGCTCGACGAGGTTCGCACCCGGACCCGGTTCCCGCTGCCCGAGCACGGGCCCGTGGTCGACATCGCCACGCTGGCCTCCCTGCCGCCCCAACTGCGTTCCGGCCAAGCGCTTTTCGACGCCACGGGCGGGCTGCACGGGGCGGCCCTGTTCACCTCGGATGGCACGCTGCTCGCGCTGCGCGAGGACATCGGACGGCACAACGCGGTGGACAAGGTCATCGGCTGGGCGCTGCGCGAATCCCGCATTCCCGGGCACGACCTGCTGCTCATGGTCAGCGGGCGGGCCTCCTTCGAACTCGTCCAGAAGGCCGTCATGGCCGGGATCCCGCTGCTGGGAGCGGTGTCGGCGCCCAGCTCGCTCGCGGTGGACCTGGCCGCGGAGGCCGGTCTCACCCTGGTCGGGTTCCTGCGCGGAGAGTCGATGAACATCTACACGGGCACGCAGCGCGTTCGGTACTGAGCCGCATCCCGGTTGCCGGGACCGTCCCGGAGAGTGAATCTCGCGGGTCCGATCGGGGCCGGCAACTGCTACTCTCCGAAGTGGAACACGTTTCACTTTTACCCGGGAGAATCCATGGCGGCGCAGCCTCGCGATGTTATCGAGCAGTATGTGAAATTGGTGGCCGCGGGCGCCACCGATGAAATCGTGGCGCTCTACGCCGAGGACGCCACGGTCGAGGACCCGATCGGGACCCCGACCCGGGTCGGGCACGCCGCGATTCGCGAGCTGTACGCCGCGCTCGAGCACGCCCAGAACAAGGAGACCGAACTGCACGCGGTGAAGGTCAACGGCAATCACGCCTCGGCCTACTTCACCCTGGTGAGCTACTTCGGCGACCAGCGCATGACGCTGACCCCGATCGACATCATGGAGTTCGACGACGCGGGCAAGATCACGAAGATGCGGGCCTACTGGGGTCCCGAGGACATGGTCATGGAGAAGATCTGACCGCGTGACCCTTGCTCCCCGCCGACCGCCGAATTACCGTTGCACCACCGGGTGATTCGGCGGCGGAGGGGAATGGTCGATGCGAATCTCGTTGCACGGCACGGGCGACGGATTCCGGGTGCGCATGCGCCTGGACGTGAACCGCCGGCGCTGGCTCGCGGTGCAGATCATGCTCGGGGTGCTGCTCGCTATCGCCCTGTTCACGGGCCTGTGGGCCACCTTCGCACCGCATTCGTTCTACACCAGCTTCCCGGGCTTCGGCATGCGTTGGGTACAGCCGGACGGGCCGTACAACCACCATCTGACCGGCGACGTCGGCGCCTTCTTCCTCGCTCTCGGCGCGGTCACCGCCGCCGCCCTGTGGTTCCTGGACAGCCTGCTGGCCCGGGTCGCGGGCCTGGCCTGGCTGGTCTTCGGCGTTCCGCACCTGATCTACCACGCCTTCCACCGGCCCGAGGACATGGGCGGGGCCAGCTTCACCCTGAGCCTGATCAGCGTGTTCGTCCTGCCCGCCCTGGGCCTGGCGCTGATACTCGTCGCGCCCCGCGAGCGCACCCGCGTGCCCGAGCCGAACGACCTCACCTTCCGCTTTCCCCGGCGCGGGAAGTCCGCGCGCGGCCTGGGAAATCGCCCGCCGCGATGAATTCCGGCCCCGCGCGCCGTCGTAACAGGTGTGGAGAACACACCGATTTCCGGGTAACGGAGTAAAGGTTCAACGGCGAACCACGGGGAGTCAACGGCGATTCCCGATCAGGGCGCGAACGGCCCCCGGCCGATCGTCACCGGCTCCCGATTGCGACATAGCCGAATATCGACGAGTTCGCGTTACCCCGGCCCGCCAGGACCGGGCTAGCGCCCACACCGCACCGAAACATCCTGTGACGCAGGGCATACCGATCGACCGTCACGTCTCGCGGGGCTGTCTCGTCCAAGGGGTAGCAGTATCCTCGGATTCGCAGGAGACCCCCATGAGCATGACCCGCCTCCCCGCCGTCGGCCCGAAGCAGGCCGGACCGCTGACCCGAATTCTGTACTGGTACATGAAGCGCCGCTTCGGCGCGGTTCCCGAGCCCTTCGCCGTCACGGCGAATCATCCCCGGCTCTTCCTGGCTTCCTCGGTGCACGAGGGCCTGGTCGAACGCGCGTCCACGGTGCTGCCGCACAATATTCGCGAGATCGCGGTCTACTACGTCGCCCGCACCGTGGGCTGCTCGTGGTGCGTGGACTTCGGCACGATGCTCATGCGCCTGTCCGACCTGGACGTCGACAAGCTCCGCCACATCGACGACTACGAGACCTCGCCCGCGTACGACGCCGACGAGCGGGCCACCATCGCGTACGCGGCGGCGATGACGGCCACGCCGCCGACCGTCACCGACGAGCAGGTCACCGACCTGAAGCGGCGCTTCGGCGCCGAAGGGCTCATGGAGCTGACCTATCAGATCGGCCTGGAGAACTCCCGGGCCCGGAGCTACTTCGCCCTGGGCATCACCGATCAGGGCTTCAGCGCGGACGCCTGCCGGGTGCCCTGGGCCTGACCCAGGGCACCGTTAACCGGTAGCCAGTAGTTCGCTGATCTGTGCGAGTATCGGATGATGCCCGCCGATGATCTCGCCCCCGCCACCCTGTCCGCACGCTCCGACGACGGTCGATCCTTCATCGTCGGAGACGCAGCCGACAGCGCCTTCGTGGCCGGATCGCTGGTGGTGATAGTCAGCGCCGGTCACCGGCAGCTGGCGCTCATCGAGGAGCGCTCGGAAACCACCCCGGTACGGCTGCGCGGGCGGCTCGTCGGCGAACTCACCGGCGACGGCATCGACACCCGCGCCAGCCACTCCTTCGCTACCGCAAGTGTGGAGGGCGCGGACACCGCGACCGTGCAGGCGCTGCACGACACCACCGGCGCGATGCTCGAGGTCGGGGTGAATCTCACCCAGCCGGGCGGGCCGGCGCGGTTGCTGCCGCAGCGGTTCAACCGGCACACCTTCTGGTGCGGGCAGAGCGGGTCGGGCAAGACCTACGCCCTGGGCGTGGTGCTGGAACAGCTCATCGCGCACACGGCGCTACCGGTCGTCATCTTCGATCCGAACTCGGACTTCGTCCACCTGGGCGACGTCGACCCCGCCGCGACCGGGCCGACCGCGAATGCCCTGCGCGAGCGCGATATTCGCGTCCTGCGCCCCAACGCCGAACCCGGTTCGCGGCTGCGCGCCCGGTTCATCGATCTGCCGCTGGACTCCAAAGCCGCCGTCCTGCAGATAGATCCGATCGCCGATCGCGAGGAGTTCAACGAGCTCCTGCACCTGCGTTCGATCATGGACTCCGGCGAACTGTTCGAGGTGCGGCCGCGCCTGCTGTCCTCGGAGAATCCCGCGCAACGCCGCCTGGGGCAGCGGGTGGAGAACCTCGGCCTGCTGGACTGGGAGGTGTGGGCGCTGGGCGACGCGGCGGTCACCGACGTGGTGGCCGGGCGCCCCGACGTCTCGGTCCTGGATCTGGGCGGATTCTCCACGCCCGAACAGCAATTGGTCATCGCCCTGGCCTTGCTCGACGACCTCTGGGCACGTCGCGAGGAACGCCGCCCCGTGCTGCTGGTCATCGACGAGGCCCACAACCTCGCCTCACCCCGCCTGGACTCCCCCATCGCGGTCGCGGTGCGCGAACGCCTCATCCAAATCGCCGCCGAGGGACGCAAATTCGGTCTCTGGCTACTGCTGTCGACCCAGCGCCCGTCCAAGGTGCATCCCGGAATCCTGTCCCAGTGCGACAACCTGGCCCTGATGAAGATGACCTCGCCCACCGACCTGGCCGAACTCGCCACCTATTTCGGCTACGCGCCCACCGCCCTGCTCGACCGCTCACCCTGGTTCCGCCAGGGCGAGGCCCTGTTCGCGGGCGGGTTCGTCCCCGCGCCGTCACTGGTCAAGGTCCGCGCGCGCCTGACCCGCGAGGGCGGCAGCGATGTCGGGGTCCCGATGCGCTAACCGGCGGCGCGCGGCCGCAGCAGCAGCACCGCCACGCCCGCGAGCACGATGCCGATCATGTTCACCGCCAGCTGTGCCAGCGATTCGGCGGCGATGGTCCACTTGCCGGCGATGGTGGCGACCACCGCGAGCCCGGCCGCGGGCACGGTGGTCACCGAGATGAAGACGCCGACCAGCACCGCCGAACTGGAGGTGACCATGGCCAGCATGCCCGCCGCCCCCGCGAGCAGCGCCACCACCAGTGAGAACGGGCCGACCTCGTAGATGAAGTCGAAGCCGCGCGCGTCGTCCACGTTCCCGTCGCCGAGCCAGCCCAGGCGAATCCAGAGCAGGGTCGCCAGGGCGGTGACGGCCATGGCGGCCGGGAACGAGACCGCCAGGGTCGTGAGCGAGCCGCGGATGAGCCGCCGGTCGTGCCGCACCAGCCCCACCGAAAGGGCTGCGAGCGGCCGGAATTCGGGCCCGACCACCATCGCGCCGACCAGGGTCAGGGGTGAGGCGGTGGTGACGCCGACGGCGGACAGCAGGAAGGCGATGCTCAGAAAGGCCAGGAAGGTCGGGGTCAGGCGTGAGCCCTCGCGCACCTGGCTCAGCAGCTGCTCCCACACCACGACCTGATCGGGCCGCCCGGGCGCGCCGGTGTTCGCCCGCTCCCCCGCCGTGGACAGCATGGTCCCGGCGGGCGCGAAGGTGATGCTCCCGGTCCGGTCCACGCCCAGCGCGCGCAGCGCGACGAGTATCTCGTTCGCCGAGGCCCGCGCCACGTCGGCCTGGATCAGATCGCCGCGGGGTTCGACCGCCGTCCCGCGATCGAGGGTGAGATGGGTGGTCCCGGGGTCCTCGGCCAGCAGCGCCATGGCGCGTTCGGTCACCTCGCCTCCCGGACAGATCACGCGCAGATGCAGCACCCGAACTCCTCTCCGCCCGGCGGTGCGGCCGGGACCGGCCTCCGATTCGACGCGATATGTGCCCCGGGTGACGAGGTCGCGGGCCGCGGATCCCACCGCCACCACGCGACCGAACGGCTCACGCGCCCTGCGCTTTCGGCGCGCCGGTCGCGCGGCCCAGCAGCCGGGCCAGCAGCGGAAAGAGCAGGACGGTGGTGGCGCCCGCCGCCACCAGGGTGGATGCCAGATCCTGCGGCATCAATCCGCTGCTCGTCGCGACATTGGTGACCGCGACGATGATCGGCAGGCCGGTGGCGGCATACAGCGCCAGCTGCACGCGCTCGCGGCGGTCGGCCAGGTTCGCGCCGTGCGGGACGAAACGCTCGCTCAGCAGGACCGGGATACCGCGCGCCACCGCGATGGAGAGCACGAACAGCAGCCACAGCAGCGGCTCCCCGGCGACCGCGCCGATATCGATGCCCATGCCCGAGACCACGAAGAAGACGGGAATCAGAATCCCGTATCCGATGGTCTCGAGCGAGGATTCGACCTCCGGGTGGCCCGCGGCGATCAGCCTGCGCAGGATCAGGCCGGCAGCGAACGCGCCGAGCACCACGTCCAGATCCGAGACCTCGGCGATGGTCATCAGCACGATCAGCAGCAGGAAGACCCCGCGCACGGGTAGCTGTTCGGTGCTGTTCGAGTCGCCGAGCACGCGGGCGAAGCCCGGCACCCGGTCCAGCATGCGCTGCGGAACCAGTCCGATGATCGCCGCCGCCAGCAGGAAGAACACGAGTGTCACCAGGGCCGCGCCCACGCTGCGACTGGTGAGCAGCACCGACATCGCCAGCACCGGGGCCAGCTCGCCCACGGCCCCGTGCGCCAGCACCGCGCGCCCCAGCGGTTTGTCCAGCAGCCCATCCTGTTTCACGATCGGCAGCAGCGTGCCCAGCGCGGTGGAGGTCATGGCGATGGCGACCGCGATCCGCGCGGTGATGTCGGCGTCCGCCGCCCACACGGTCACCAGCGCGATGGCCACGACGGCGCTGACGCACCAGGTCAGCCACGCGGTGCGGCCCGAGCGCCCGCCCAGCAGCTTCGGATCGAGTTCGTACCCGGCCAGCAGGAACAGCATTCCGAGCCCGAGTTCGCTGAGCAGATCGACCCCGCCCGCGGTGCCCGCCCAGCCCAGCGCGAACGGCCCGACCGCCACCCCGGCCAGCAGCAGGAGCACCACGGCCGGCACCACCCCGCGCAGCAGCCGCGACACCAGCGGCGCGAGCACGGCGGCCAGGGCGATCCAGAACAGAGACACCATGGGCTCGGGCTGCACGGTTGGCAACTCATCAGCAAGCACCATCACCCGGCAATCGTGTCACGTGAAACCGGTCCGGCGAAGCTCAAACTCGCAGCGAAGACCCCTTACATCGACCCGCCACACGTGTTTCAATCAAACGACCAGTCACGTAGCCATGAATTAACCAACTAGATAGGGACCCACGTCATGGATTTCTGGGACGTCTTCTGGCTCATCATCACCACGTTCGCCTTCGTGGCCTACCTGATCCTGCTGTTCATGATCATCACCGACCTCTTCCGGGATCACGAGACCTCCGGCTGGGTCAAGGCGGTATGGGTGATCTTCCTGTTCTTCCTCCCCCTGATCACCGCGCTCGTCTACCTGATCGCGCGCGGCAACGGTATGGCCGCCCGCTCGGCCGCCGCGGCCAAACAGCTCCAGGACGCGGAGACCCGCTACATCCGCGACACGGCGGGCACGAACCCCGCCTCCCAGATCGCCGACGCGAAGAAGCTCCTCGACGAGGGCACGATCTCGGCCGCCGAGTTCGAGGCCCTGAAGACCAAAGCCCTGTCCTGACAATCCCTTTCACACGCGAACGCCCGCACCTGCCGGTGCGGGCGTTCGCGTGTGCGGGAGATGTCGTTCACCCATGACGACGGCGGCCCCGCGAGGATTTCTCG